>NZ_SSDK01000029.1:0-98813 GCF_004794435.1 Microbacterium sp. K27 | reverse complement strand
GCACCCGTCACACCGGCGTCGGCCGCGCCGGCGCCCGCTGCGCCGGTGCACGGGCATGAGATGCCGTCGACGTTCGCCTCGCAGGCCCCGGCCGCACCGGTGATCGCACCGGTCCTGCAGGGCTACGCGGCACCCGCCGCCACCGCGCCGGCAACCGCCACCGCGCAGGGCGCGGCGTTCGGCATCCCCACCGCATCGTCGTACACCCAGCCGACGCAGCCGCTCGACGGCGGTGCCGGCCTTCCGGGCGAGGGGACGAAGACCAAGGAGCAGAAGCCTCGTAGCGGCGCGAAGTTCGCCGCTTTCATCGTCGCGGCCGCTCTGGTCGGCGGGGTCGCCGGTTTCGGCGGAGGCGCTCTGCTGAACGGGCTCCAGGACCAGCCCTCCTCGGGCACGGCGACCGGGCCGCAGACGGTGACCGTGAACAACCCCGGTTCCGTCAACGAGACCACGGCTGTCGCGACCGCCGCACTCCCGTCCGTCGTCACCATCGAGGTGGCGGGCTCCGACCAGGCAGGCAGTGGATCCGGTGTCATCATCAGCGATGACGGCTACGTGCTCACCAACACGCACGTCGTGACGCTGGGCGGCGCTGTCGCGGATCCGACGATCCGGGTGACCACGTCCGATGGACGCATCTTCGAGGCGACCGTGGTCGGCACCGACCCGATCTACGATCTGGCCGTGATCAAGCTGAAGGATGCCAAGGGGCTCACCCCGATCGACTTCGCCGATTCCTCGAAGCTCAACGTCGGCGACACCGCGGTGGCGCTCGGAGCCCCGCTCGGGCTCGCGAACTCGGTCACGACGGGCATCGTGAGCGCGCTGAACCGGAGCATCCAGATCGCTTCCTCCGCTCTGCCCGACTCGTCCTCCGAGGACGCTCCGAACCAGCAGCAGACGCCCGATCAGGGACAGGGCCAAGGGCCGTTCCAGTTCGACATCCCGGGCAGCGGCACGCCGCAGACCTCGGACTCCATCTCGATCGCCGTGATCCAGACGGATGCCGCGATCAACCACGGGAACTCCGGTGGTGCGCTCGTGAACAGCAAGGGCGAGCTGATCGGTATCAACGTGGCGATCGCGAGCTCGGGAAGCTCCGAGGAGTCGGGCTCGATCGGCATCGGCTTCGCCATCCCGTCGAACATCGCCAAGCGGGTCTCCGACGAGATCATCGCCGACGGTGCGGCGACGCACGGCCTTCTCGGCGCCTCGGTCCAGGACGCGTCGAGCGTGCAGGGTGCCACCGTCTCCGGCGCGTACATCGCCAAGGCGACGGACGGCGGCGCTGCGGCTGCGGCCGGCATCCAGGAGGGCGACGTCGTCACCACGTTCAACGGAGTCCCGATCACCAGCGCGAGCGATCTCACCGCTCAGGTGCGTGCGGCGGCGGCCGGCAGCGATGCCAAGGTCACCTACGTGCGCGGCGGCAAGCAGTACGACGTCGAGGTGAAGCTCGGCGAACTCGCCGGCTGAAGCCCACCGCGCGCCGAGAAGGACGCCACCCCGCGATAGGCTCGCGGGGTGGCGTCCTTCTCTTTCGGCACCGGCAATGCGGCCAAGCTCCTGCGGATCCCGCTGTATGCCGTCGGACGCATCGGCACGGTCCTCCTTCCGCGCGGTCGGCGCTGGGTCTTCGGCTGCGGAGCCGGGGTGGGCGACGGCGCCCTCGCACTGCAGCGCTTCGCATCGGCGGCCGGCCACGACACGATATGGCTCACATCGTCGGAGCGCGAGGACCGGGATGCGGCGGCGCTCGGCATCCGGTCCGCGCGCAAGGGCGGGCTTCGCGGCTGGTGGCACACAGCGCGGGCCGGGGTGCTCGTCGTGACGCACGGGCTCGGCGATGTGAACCGCTACGCGAACGGCGGCGCCTTCGTGGTGCAGCTCTGGCATGGGATCCCCCTGAAGCGCATCGGCCTGGACTCGCCCGCGACGACCCAGGTTCCGAATGTTCCCGGCGCAGCGCTGCTCCGCCGTGCCGTCGGCATCCTCTACCGCGCGGCGGCCCAGCGCATCCGAGTGCTCCCCGCGGCTTCGCACCGCGCGAGAGGGCGTCTGGAGTCCGCCTTCGGACTCGGGGGCGACCGCGTGGTGGTGACCGGAGAACCCCGAGTCGACGTGCTCTCGCGTGGTGCGGTCGACGAGGTGCGGTCGGCGGCATCCACTCTTCTCCGTGCAGTGGCGGGAGAGATCCCCCAGACGGCGCGCTCCATCCTGTATGCGCCCACCTGGCGTGACGGTGCCCCCGACCCGGCGGTTCCCACCGCCGACGAGTGGATCCGCATCCTCCGGCTCCTCGAAGAACGTGACGCCGTCCTTTTCGTACGCTCGCATCCTCTCGGCGAAGGCGGGTATGCGCCGCCACTTCCGAGCAGGCGGGTGCGCGCGCTCGGGGCCCCAGTGCTGGCGGACGTGACGCCGGCGCTCGCGGCATTCGACGTGCTCGTGACCGACTACTCGTCACTCGCGTACGACGTCGGTCTCCTGCGCATGCCGGTGCTCTTCCTGGCCCCCGATGCGGAGGAGTACGCCACCACCCGTGGGTTCTACGGTCGGTTCGACGACGTCGCGGGCCCGAATGCCGCCGCTGACTGGACGGAACTGCTCGCGCAGCTCGACGCCCTCCTCGCAGACGATGCCGTCCGCGACGCGGCATCCGTCCGTTCCGCTACGCTCAGCGCGGAGATGCACGCGTATCGGGACGGACGCAACACCGAACGCGTCTATCAGGTCATCCGCGCACGGGGGATTCCCGCGCCGAAGGGAGCAGTATGACAACGGCCCGCATCGATGACGCGGCGGAGGCCCTGATCATCGAAGGGACCGGTCAGCGACCGGAGACGGCCGACCTGCGCGGACCGCGGGCGCACGTCGAGGCTCGTATCAGCGGAGGCGGCGCGACCTGGAAGGCGACGTTCCCGCTGCAGGCATCGCGTTGGGGCGGGCCCTCGCTCCCGCTGCCGACCGGCTCCTACGAACTGCGGATCGCCGGCGCCGACCTCGACGGCGTGCGCATCGCTCCGGTGGTGCTCACCGGGGTGCGCATCGCCGTCGAGGCCGGTGTCGTGCGCATCGCCGCGCCGATCGATCCGGTGTACGAGACGGCGGAAGGACGATCCACCCTCGAGGAGAGGTACGTCGCACAGGCGGGAGGCACGGAGAACGCCGTGTTCTTCGAGAGCTTCTACGGACGCAGCGTCGGCTGCAACCCTCGGGCCATCGACCGGGAACTGGCGGCGCGAGCCCCCCAGGTGCGACGGTATTGGAGTGTGGTCGACCTCTCCGTCGAGGTGCCGGAGGGCGCGATCGCGGTCGTCGAGGGCAGCCCGCAGTGGTGGCACGCACGCGGAGCCGCTCGACTGCTCGTGGTGAACGACTGGCTGCGACGGCGCTTCGCTCGCAAGCCCGGCCAGAAGGTGCTCCAGACCTGGCATGGCACACCCCTCAAGCGGCTCGCGCTGCACCGTCCCGGTTTCGATCCGCGCCGGATGGCGGCGGTCGTGAAGGAATCCCGGCGCTGGGACGTCCTGCTGGCGCAGAACCCGTATTCCGAGCGCATCCTCCGGAAGGCGTACGCCTTCTTCGGGCGACCGATCTGGGTGGAGGGATACCCCAGGAACGATGCGCTCACGACGGGTGATCCCGTCGCGGTCCGTGCAGCGCTCGGCATCGGCCCCGACGAGCGGGTGCTGCTCTACGCGCCGACCTGGCGTGACGATCGCGCCGAGATGGTCGACTTCGTCGACGCGGAGCTTCTGGCACGCCAGGCGAACGCCGTGGTCCTCGTCCGCGGTCACTCCCGCACTCTGGAACAGGGGCGGGATCTCGCCGGTGCACGGGTCATCGATGTGACCGGCTACCCGGAGACGGCGCGGCTGCTGCTCGCCGCGGATGCGCTGATCACCGACTACTCCTCGGTCATGTTCGACTTCAGCGTCACCGGCAAGCCGATGTACTTCCTCGTGCCCGACATCGATCACTATCGCGGACAGCTGCGCGGTTTCTACTTCGATCTCGCGGAGAGGGCGCCCGGTCCGCTCGTGCGGACGCAGGAGGAGCTCACCGCTGCCCTCGACGACGAGCGCCATGAGGCGACGTATGCGGATCGCTATGCCGCCTGGCGTCAGCAGTTCAACGCTCGCGACGACGGTCATGCCGCGCGGCGCGTGGTCGACCGCATCCTGGACCTCGGGTTCGTCACGGCCTGAGCGCGGCGGGGCGCGAGCACGCTCGCGTGGAACACCTCCGGCGAGAGATCTCGTCAGCGGGGGTGTCAGCTCGACGGTTTCCGTACGAGGGGGTCAGGGCAGCGGGGTGTTGCGGGTGCCGAGACGCGAGGCGTCCACGGTGTCGTGGGCTCCCCGGAGCACGCCGCCGAGGAAGCCCAGACCCCAGGAGATGTGCATCGTCGGCAGGACGAGGAGCGTCCACATCCGC
The DNA here is from genome assembly GCF_004794435.1 of Microbacterium sp. K27. NCBI lineage: Bacteria > Bacillati > Actinomycetota > Actinomycetes > Micrococcales > Microbacteriaceae > Microbacterium > Microbacterium sp. K27. Next base: position 94,373 of record NZ_SSDK01000029.1, on the reverse strand, counting down.
TGTCGCACGCCCCCTCCGCCGGGAGCCAGCGCGACGCCGAGGATGAGCAGCAGGTAGAGGGCGAGCGGTCCGTACACGAGAAGGGAGGCGACCATCGAGGCCACCCCGGTGAGCACGCCGGTCACCTGCAGGACCCCGACGAGGACGGCGAGGGCGACGACCACGACAAGCGCGGGCGGGGCGAAGTATCGAAGCCCGTTGCTCCGTCCGAACCGCCGAACGAGCTCGCCCCGCCAGGCTCCGGTGGCACGGAACTGTCGGGCCAGACGCAGCCAGCTCTCCCGTGGCCAGTAGGTGACGGACAGGTCGGGGTCGAACCAGACCCGATGACCTGCCTGGCGGATCCGGAGGTTGAGCTCCCAGTCCTCGCCGCGTCGAATCGTCTCGTCGAACAACCCGACCTCGTCGAGCACGTCACGCCGCATCACGCCGAGGTAGGCCGACTCCGCCTCGCCTTCCTGGGAGCTCCCGTGATATGCGCCACCACCGAGCCCGACCGGCGAGTTGTACAGACGCGCCACGGCCTTCTGGAAGGGGGTGCGTCCTTCGGCATGCATCACGCCGCCGACGTTCGCGGAGTCGGTGCGTTCCAGGGTCTTCAGCGCCCGAGCGGCGTACCCGGGGGAGAGCTCGGAGTGCGCGTCCACGCGCACGATCGTGTCGTAGCGGCTTGCGCGGATCGCGGCGTTCAGGCCGACGGGGATGTGCGCCGCAGGATTGTCGACCAGCCGGATGCGGTCGTCCGCGTCGGCGAGCCGTCGCGCGAGCTCGGTGGTGCCGTCCGTCGACGGCCCCAGCGCGAGCACGAGTTCGGTGGGAGCGTCGACATCCTGTGCGAGCACCGACGCGATCGCGTGTTCGAGGTATGCACGCTCGTTGAGCACCGGCATCACGAAGGACACCCCGGGCCGGGGAGTGGGGAATTCGTCTGCGGGCACATGACGATCATGGCACGGCGTCGACGGACGTTGCCTGAGGGGGTGGGAGGGGCAGACCTCGGGTACGTGGCTGGGGCTCAGCCGGAGGAAGCGACGCGGACGAACTATTCTGGAGGGATGGGTGCACTGTCTGACGCGAAGAAGGCATATCGTCTGCTGAAGCGGGCGCTCGCGTCTCGCACCGCTGTGCAGCGTGTGCGGCGGCGTCTCGCCGAGCGCGAACCGCTTCCGGCCGATCATTTCAAGGTCGCGGTCTACTTCGCCGACGGCGCGGTGAACATGTACCAGATGCGCCAGTGGTACCGCCCGCTCGCCGAGCTCTCGAAGCGCTGGCCCGTCGTCGTGCTCTCCCGCCAGGCGACCGGGACCGAGAAGCTGCTCGAGGAGGATTCGCCGCCCGTGGCTTTCGTGCCGAAGGTGCGCGACATGGAACGCTTCATCGCGACCCAGGACATCCGCCTGGTGCTCTACGTGAACCAGAACACTCGGAACTTCCAGATGTTCCGCTACGGGCGGCGTTGGCACGTGTTCATCAACCACGGCGAGTCCGACAAGATGTACATGACGACGAACCAGTACAAGGCCTACGACTACGCGTTCGTCGCCGGACAGGCCGCCCGTGATCGTCTCTCGCGCACGCTGTGGGACTACGACGTCGACCGCCGCACGATCGAGATCGGTCGCCCGCAGGCCGATCATTACGCCGGCACCCTTCCGTACACTCCCGATGAGCGCACCGTGGTGCTCTACGCGCCGACGTGGGAGGGAGACCGACCCAGCGCGCACTACGGTTCGATCGCATCGCACGGCGAGGTTCTCGTGTCTCGCCTGCTCGCGACCGGCGCCCACCGTGTCATCTACCGTCCCCACCCTCGCAGCGGGGTCGTCGACGAGGAGTACGGAGCCGCGCACCGACGGATCGTGGCTGCGATCCATGCGGCGAACGCGGCGGACCCGAACGCACACCACATCTACGATGCAGCTCCGGAACTCGGTTGGCAGCTGACGGCGGCTGACGTCGCGATCGTCGACATCTCCGCGATGGTGTACGACCGGCTTGCGGCGGGGAAGCCGCTGATGATCACGCGTCCGACCGACGAGCAGGCATCGATCGACACGCAGGGCTACCTGGCGGACTGCGAATGGTTGACCGCCGAGGCGGCGGCCGACATCGTGGCCGAGGTCGACCGCGTCCGCGCGGATGAGGCTGCGATCGCCCGGTTGCGGATGTGGGTCCAGCACTATTTCGGTGACACGACGCACGGGGTGGCCACCGCGAAGTTCCATGCGGCTGTCGACGGCCTCATGCAGGAGTGGGAGCGCTGGCAGGCTCACGAGGTCGGGACCGTTCGAACCGACGAGGACGACGACGACGACGAGGAAGCCGACGAGGACTCCTGATCATGGAGCTCCCCCTCGCGCGTGCGATCGCCGCTCGTCTCGATCTGGTGGGTGCCACCGGCTCCACGAACGCCGATCTGCGCGCGCACGCGTCCGATGCCGACGCGTGGCCGCACCTAGCCGTTCTGGTCACGCACGACCAGACGGCCGGACGTGGCCGCCTCGACCGCACCTGGACGGCACCCGCGGGCGCGGCCATCGCCGTCTCGGTCCTGCTTCGGGCGCTTCCCGCCGATCCTGCCGCGCGCGGGTGGATTCCGCTCGCCGCAGGGCTGGCCATGGCGGAGGCGATCGCTGAGCAGCTTCCGACGCACGACGTCGCCGTGAAGTGGCCGAACGATGTCCTCGTGGATGGACGCAAGATCTGCGGCATCCTCGCGGAAGCGACGACGGACGCCGTCGTTCTCGGCGCCGGCGTGAACACCGCCATGACGGCCGAGCAGCTTCCCGTGCCGTCGGCCACGTCGTTCGCCGCACTCGGCGCCGTCGCGGAAGACGATCTCCTGCTCTCCAGCTACCTCGAGAGACTCGACGGACTGCTCTCCGCGCTGACCGTCACGGAGAACGCGGTCGTGAGCGGTCTGCACGGCGCCGTGTCGGCGCGGTGCGCGACTCTCGGGCAGACGGTGCGGGTATCGCTGCCGGCTGGACGCTCTCTCGAAGGAGTGGCGACGGCGATCGACCCGGACGGTCGTCTTCTCGTCGAATCCGAAGGTCTCGAGCACGCGATCTCTGCGGGGGATGTCGTGCACGTGCGCCCGGCCGGAAGCTGACACGCCGCCGCACAGACGGCTTTGTCGCAGATCACGGGCACAATGGTGGGGTGACCCAGCCTGTGACGCTCGGCGGGCGGCCCCTGATGCCGCCGCCCGGTACGCCTTCGGAGGAGCTGTTGATCGCGCGCTTCCGAAGCCACGCACGTCGGCTGTTCTGGTCGGCTCTCGTCCTCATCGCCACCTTCGGGGCGACGGCATACTTCTTCGGCAACCTCCCGGCGGGGTTCGAGGACTGGATGCTCCTCGCCGCGGCGGGTGCGCTGTTGCTGTTCGCCGTCGTGCTGCCGTTCATCGTCTGGTACTCGCGGAGCACCACCGTCACGACGCGGCGGGTCATCGTCCGCCAGGGGATCGGTTCTCGTCGGCGCCATGAGATGTCGCATGCCCGGGGCTACACGATCGCCGTTCGGCGGGGGCCCTTGCAGCGGTTGTGGGGGTCGGGCACGATCACCCTCTCGAACGGCGTCGACGCGCCGCTGCGACTGCCGAACGTGCCGAACGTGACTCTGGTGCACGAGACTCTTGCCGACCAGATCGAGGTCGGGCAGATCCTCGCCCACCGCGACGCGCAGGCCGTCGGCGACTGAGTTCCCTCGCCGGGCATGCCGCGGAGCGAGCCGGCGCCGGCGACGCCCGTCGGCAACCGGTCGTGCGCGCCCGGTCGCGTGCGGAAGAATGGGTGCAGACGAATGGAGGCGGCACATGGCGTTGCGTGTTGGCGTGATCGGCGGAGGACAGCTGGCCCGGATGATGATCGCTCCGGCGGTCGAGCTCGGGATCGAACTGCGGGTGCTCGCAGAGGGGGAGGGGATGTCTGCCGAGCTGGCGTCCACCGCCGTGGGCGACTACCGCGATCTTGATACGGTGCGGGCTTTCGCGGCCGGCGTCGATGTCGTGACCTTCGATCATGAGCACGTGCCGCAGGACGTTCTCCGACAGCTGGTCGCGGACGGCGTCTCCGTGCACCCGGGGCCGGATGCGCTCCAGTACGCCCAGGACAAGCTCGTGATGCGCGCGCGCCTCGCAGAGCTGGGGATCCCTCAGCCCGAATGGGCGGCTGTGCGCACCGCCGCCGAACTGCAGGTCTTCCTGGACGAGCACGCCGGAGCAGGCGTGGTGAAGACGCCACGCGGAGGCTATGACGGCAAAGGCGTGCGGGTCGTGCGTGCGGCGGAGGAGGCACAGGACTGGCTGGCGGCGCTCGCCGACGGAGACGCCCTGCTCGTCGAGGAGCTCGTCCCGTTCGTGCGTGAGCTCGCCCAGCAGGTGGCGCGTGGCGTCGGCGGCGAGATCGTCGCCTACCCCGTCGTCGAGACCGTTCAGCGCGACGGGGTATGTGCCGAGGTCATCGCCCCGGCTCCTGCCGCGACCGAGCGTTTGGTGGAGGTCGCGGAGTCGATCGGTCGCACCATCGCGGAAGGTCTGGGCGTGACGGGCATGCTGGCGGTCGAGCTGTTCGAGACCGACGACGAGCGGATACTCGTCAACGAGCTCGCGATGCGTCCGCACAACAGCGGCCACTGGAGTCAGGACGGCGCCGTCACCGGCCAGTTCGAACAGCATCTGCGGGCGGTCGCCGATCTTCCTCTCGGGAGCACCGCGCCGCGCGCCGCCTGGTCAGTGATGGTGAACATCCTCGGCGGCCCGGCCGAAGGGACGTTGGACGAGCGCTTCGGGGCCGCGATGTCTGAGCACCCGCAGGCGAAGATCCACACCTACGGGAAGGCGCCCCGGCCCGGTCGGAAGGTCGGCCACGTGAACGTTGCAGACGATGATCTCGACGATGCGGTCTACGTCGCCCGTGCCGTCGCCGCGCACTTCGTCTGATCAGATCGCATGTGGCGGCTCTTCGCCGACACATGCGCGGCAAGTGGTGTGCCGTTCGGGGAATCTCACAGCGGCAGACCGTACCCTGATCTGGTGACCGAGCCACTGCACTCTTCCGCCGAGCCCCTGGTCGGCGTCGTGATGGGATCCGACTCCGACTGGCGCGTGATGAGCGATGCATCTCAGGCGCTCACGGAGTTCGGGATCCCCCACGAGGTGGAGGTCGTCTCCGCGCACCGCACACCCGACAAGCTCATGTCGTACGCGCGCGACGCGCGTTCACGCGGCATCCGCGTCATCATCGCCGGTGCCGGGGGAGCCGCCCATCTGCCCGGCATGCTCGCCTCCATGACACCGCTTCCCGTCGTCGGCGTGCCGGTGCCGCTCGCATATCTCGACGGCATGGATTCCCTGCTGTCGATCGTGCAGATGCCCGCGGGTATCCCGGTGGCGACCGTGTCCATCGGCGGGGCGCGCAACGCCGGTCTGCTGGCCGCGCGGATTCTCGGAACGTCGGATGAGGCTCTCGCCGATCGCGTCGAGGAGTACGCACGTGCGCTCGAGGCGCAGGTCGAGGAGAAGAACGAACGGCTGAAGGGTTCACTGTGACTCTTGCGCCTCCGCGCGCAACACGGCGCCCGCTCATCGAGACCCGGCCGCTGCGGCATCCTGATCCCGCCGATTCGGGGACGATGGTCAAACGCGGGTGGTGGCTGATCGCGGTGAACCTCCTGGTTCCGGGCTCCGCGCAGGTGCTCGCCGGCAACCGTCGCCTCGGGCGATTCGGTCTCGGAGCCACGTTGCTCTCCTGGTTCCTCGCGATCGTGGCACTGGGCCTCGCGCTCTTCGCCCGCCCTGTCCTGCTCTGGCTCACGATCGGTGGCGGGTTCTTCTCCGCCGTGGTCCTGACGATCGTGCAGGTGCTGCTGGTGGGGTACGTCGTGCTCTGGGCCGTGCTCACCTTCGACACTCTCCGCCTGGTGCGACTCGTGAAAGTGCCTGGGCCGTCCCGATTCGCCATCCCGGTCGTCGCGTTGGTGCTGTTGGGACTCGTGGGAGGCGGCGCAGGCTACGCTGCGACCGCCGTCGGATCGGTGCGCAACACGATCGGCTCGATCTTCGGACAGAGCGGACCGAGCGTGCAGCCCAGCGACGGCTACTACAACATCCTTCTCCTCGGCGCCGACAGCGGTGACGGGCGCGATTCGATGCGGTTCGACAGCATCTCGGTGGTCTCGGTGAACGCGGACACCGGGGCTGTCACGATCACCGGTATCCCGCGAGAGCTTCCGAATGCGCCGTTCAGCGACGGCAGTCCGATGCAGGAGCTGTATCCGAACGGGTTCGAAGGCCATGGCTCATCGACCTGCGGCTGGAACGGCTGGATGAACCATGTACGCAACGCCGCGGAGGTCTGTCGAGAGGATGGTGGCACCGGCCTCTATCCGGATGCCAAGGCCAACGGCTCGGAACCCGGGATCGAGGCGACGAAGGACGCGGCGGAGGGAGTTCTCGGAATCGAGATCCCGTACTACGTCTTCGTCGACATGCACGGCTTCGCAGAGCTCGTCGACGCTCTGGGCGGCGTGGAGATCGACGTCACCGAGCGTCTGCCGAAGGGCGGCCCGCCGGAGGGATGGACGGGCAGCGATGTGAACGAGTGGGCTATCGGATGGATCGAGCCCGGCAAGCAGCGCATGGATGGCGATACGGCGCAGTGGTACGCCCGCTCGCGGTACACCACCAGCGACTGGGATCGCATGAAGCGTCAGAGAGAGCTGCAGGCCGCGATTCTGGCGCAGTTCACCCCGCAGACGGTTCTCACGCGTTTCAACGAGGTGGCCGCGGCGGGGACGGCGCTGATCAGCACCGACCTTCCCTCCGACAAGCTCCCGGAGTTCTTCGATCTGATGCTCAAGGCCAAGGAGCAACCGGTCATCTCGATCGAACTCACACCCGAGACCGGCGTGGACGAGCACCAGCCCGACTACGCATTCATCCACGAGATGATCCAGCAGAAGCTGCATCCTCCGACGGAGACGCCGACTCCTGAGCCGTGACCCCGGGTGTCCCGGAGCGGCGGAATTCTGTGCGGGTCCGTGCCCGCTGGAGCGCGAGGTCAGTGCGCATGACAAAGCCCACGGTCGCCTCCCGAAGGAGAGCGGCCGTGGGCTTCCGGTGGGTTCCACCGGATGCACCAGACGACGGTGATCGGAGGGGGAGGGATCACCGTCGTCCAGTCGACCACCGCACGAGGCGGCAGCCGGACCTAGGCGCGCTTGCGGCGTGCAGCTCCGACCGCGACGAGTGCTCCGCCGGCGACCAGCGCAGCTGCTCCGCCGCCGAGGATCCACGGCGAGACGTTCCCGCCCGTGAGGGCCAGCTCGATACCCCCGCCGGTGAGCGGCAGCTCAGAACCTGCGGCCGCGACTCCAGGATCGTGGTCGCAGCTCACGGCAGCATCGTGGCCGTGCGAGACCGTGATCGTCGCCGTGTACGCACGCGAGCCGTTGAAGGCGACGGCGTAGGAGCCCTCTCCGTCGGACGGCGGACGGAACGTGAGCGTCAGGCTGCCGTCTCCGGCAGCGGTGTTGCCGGAGACCGCGGCTTTCCCTGCGTTGTAGCCGGAAACCGAAACGTTCACGTTCTCGGACGGCAGGAAGTAGCCCGGTCCGAACACGATCGTCGAGGCTTCGCAGATGTCGATGATCGGATCGCCGACCTTGGCGCCGGGAGGCGTCGGATACGAGTCGGACGACGCGGACGGAACCGTCGGCGCAGCGGTTGCGACGGTGGGCGCGACGAGTACGAGCGCGCCGGCGGCAAGGCTGATGGCAGCCAGTTTCTTCAGCATGATTTCTCCCCAGAATTTCACGCGGAATCGCCTTTGGATACACCCCTGCATCCAACTGCGTGACGTCGTCCTGCCCCCACGGCAGGATTGCGGACGTCAGATATTCCCCAGTGAGTCGACAGTACCCTATCGAGCTGTTAATGTCACGAAGCGCATCGGAGCGGTGATCGAGTCGTGACGGGGGTGTCGATCAGCGGGGTGTGCAGCACTTCGGTGAGACGCTCACCTGCGCCGGTGCCCTGGAACTCGATCGTGATCGTGGTCGATTCTCCGGGCGCGAGGGAGACCTCGTGCTGCACCGCCGATCGATCCCCGATCATCGCCGTCTGCACGCCCTCCTCTGCGCCGTCCCGATCGATATGCGACGGTGTCGACCCCTCGGGGCCGTATACGGCGATCAGAGTGCGCACCGTTCCTGCCGGTACGCCGTAGAAGCCATCGGCCGTGACGTAGGCGGGCAGGGTGGTCGCGGCGTCGGCGGGGGCTGTGTTCGTCCACGTCACCCGCACCTGCGTGGTGGGTGTTCCCTGGCACGTGCCGACCGATGTCGAGATGGCGGCGCGGGTGTAGTAGTCCATCTTGCCGCCGGTGGTGTCGTTCATCAGCACCCCGACGGAGGTCGTATCGGAGGTGTCGTCGGGGATCGTCCCGCCCAGGGCGGAAGCCGCGAGCACGGTCTCCTCGGGCTCGTGGGCACTCCAGATGCGGATGCGTCCCTCGGCCGCCGAGTCAGAGAGAGCTCCGAGCAGTGCGCGCGGTTCCGCGCGGGACAGGGCGGCACCGAACAGGGCTCCAGCGGCCTGAGCGAAGATCTCGTCCTGTACCGCGGGATCGGGGACGGCAGCGTAGATCGCCGACAGGAGGATGTCGGTGATGTTCTCGGACGTGGCCGTGAAGGGGCCGAACGTGAGATCTCCGGTCGCGGCGATCAGATGCTTCGCGACGACGGCGTCCACGGCGATGACGCCGTCCACGGTCCCGCCGAACCGTCCCTCCCACCGCGCGGCGATGGCGGCGCCGGCCTCACGGAAATCAGGGATGCTGGTGAGATTCTGCAGATATCGGCCGGGGCGATCCTCGAACAGGGCGATCGTGGAGTCGCTGAGAGGCAGGCCGGTCTCCAGCGGAGGAAAGTCCCGAGTCGATGCCTGGGTCTGAAGCGAGATCTTGCCGCCCTCGGCATGCAGCAGGGCGATCGATCCGATGATCCCGCCCGAGGATCGCAGCTCCGCGTTGTTCTGCATCGCGAGCACATAGTTGCGCGGGCCTTCGCCGCCGAGCATCGTCGGCAGCAGCACGGCGGCGCCGTGGAGCGAGCCGACGACGGTCGCCGCCTCGTCGACCGATGAACGCATGGTGCGGATGGCATCGGCGAGCGGGGGGAGCGTGGCGTCCGCGTCGATGCGTCTGCCCTTCGACTCCGCGGTGCCGAGCGCCGTGTCCGCGGCGCCGAGCGGGCCGGCGATCTCGGCGAACGGTGCGAGGTCGATGGTTCCGCCGGCGAAGCCGAGGCTCGCCAGGTCGAAGTCCGCGGCAACATCCAGGAGCGGCGTGAGGGCGTCGTTCGACACATCGTCGGCGATCTCGGCGATGTCGCTCACAGCGCTGAAGTTCGGTCCGATCCAGGGGAGGGCGCCGAAAGCGTGCCACACCGGGTCGGAGGTCAGGGCGTGCGCGGATTCCGCGTTGTGAGCGATGCTCCGCGCGATCGGCCTCGCGCCGTCGAGATCACCGGTAGCGATCGAGGCCTTCAGCTGCGAGGCACCCTTCGCGACCTGCTGAAGGTCGTTCACGGCGCCGATCCCGCGGACGGTGACCCAGCCGACGGCGATGAGGAGAAGGGTCAGCAGAATGCCGACGGTCCACCCGATCCATCGGCGCCGGACGGGAAGTCGACCATCGCTCACCCGAGCATTCAAGCATGAACCGCTGCGGCCGTGGTGGGCGAAAACTGTGCGAACGCTGACACTACGGCGGCGCGAGCGCTGACCTCACGGGGGGAGCGGCACAGCGGGGATAGCCTGTGTGCATGGGTGCTCGACTGCGTGTTGTTCTGGATCAGCTCGTGGATGTCGTCGATGCCGATCACGCGGACGCCGCGGTGGGAATCACCGCCGGTCTGGTCGCGACCGCCCCCTCCGGTTGCGCCGTGGACGCCATCGTTCCGGCCGGCGCGTCCGTGCCTGTGGCGGGAATAGGGGACATCCGCACGCTCGGGATGGGGCGTCGTGAACTCGCCGCAGCCTGGCAGCTCGGGATCGCTCCGGGTGTCGGCGGCGGACTCATCCATTCGCCGACGCTGATGGCGCCCCTTGTGCGCCATGATCGGGTGCACGACAACCACCAGACCACGGTCACGGTGTGGGATCTGCGAGCCTGGGATGCGCCGGAGCTGCTGTCCAAGGGGAATGCGGCCTGGCAGCGAGGCATGCTCCGTCGAGCTGTGAGACATGCCGACGCAGTGGTGGTGCCGTCTCACGCCGTTGCCGAGCGTCTTTCGGAGCTGGCGAAGATCGGCGACCGCGTGCGGGTGATCGCGGGCGCACCGCCGCAGGGATTCGACGTTCCCCGTGATGCCGCCGCACGTCGCCATGCTCTCTCGCTACCGGATGAGTACGTGGTCCTGAGCGGATCTCCCGCGAACCTGTCCGACGGGTTCCGAGGCGCGGCGGCCGCTGGTCTGGACGCTGTCATCGTCGATGCTCCCGACGGCGCGGAACCTCGCTACGCCGACGCGGCGTCGGCTGCAGGTCTTCCCGAGCGGCGTGCGCACGTGAGAGGAAGGCTGAGCGTCGAGGACCGCGCGGCGGTTCTGGACGGGGCCGCTGCTTTCGTGGCGACCGAGGCCGTGGCAGGGTGGCCGTGGCGTGCAGTCGAGGCCATGGTGCTGGGTATCCCGGTGGTGGCTGTCTCCAGCGGCTCGCACCACGACGTCATCGCCGACGGAGGGATTCTCGTCCCGTCCAGGGAGATCTCCGACGCCGTGGTGGAGGCGGCTGGGGGAGCGGCGGAGAGACTCCGAGTGCTTGCCGCCGATCGGTCGCGCGCGTTCTCCTGGGCGAGCTCGGCGGAACGCCTCTGGGGCCTGCACGCCGACTTGTGATTCGCTGAGAGCAACCTGCGCATACGGGCGACACGCCGAAAAGTTGTGGCGCAAAGTGTGTAACAGTGGCATCATCCCGCAACTTCCGTCACACTGGTCACATGTCTCGACGTGCCCCACGCTCGCGAAACACCATGAGGTTCCCCCGACTCCTCACCTGTTTCCTCGCTGCCTTCGCCCTTGTCATCGGCACTGTGGTCCCCGCCACCGCCGCAACCGCATCCGTCTTGGCGAGCGGCACGAGCGTCACGCGAGCAGCCGCCGATCCTGTCTCCGCCGGGATGGTGAAGACGACGCTGGCCGGATTCGATGCGGGAAACATCATCAGCGATGCGGTCTTCACGAACGCGGGAACGATGACGGAGGCGCAGATCCAGGCGTTCTTCAACAGCAAGGTTTCGAGCTGTCAGAGTGGCTACGTCTGCATCAAGGACTTCTCGATCACCTCCGTCACCCGCCCGGCCGACGCCTATTGCAAGGGCTATACCGGCGCGGCCAATGAGTCGGCCGCGAGGATCATCTACCGCGTCGCCCAGTCGTGCAACATCAACCCGCAGGTGCTGATCGTCATGCTCCAGAAGGAGCAGGGCCTCATCACCCACACCTGGCCGAGCGCGTGGCGCTACAACATCGCGTTGGGACAGGGCTGCCCTGACACGGCGCCCTGCGATCCGAATTACATCGGCTTCTTCCACCAGATCTACGGTGCCGCGCGTCAGATGCAGATCTACATGGAGGGCAAGTGGTTCCAGTGGTACGCGCCCGGCAAGACCTGGAACATCCTCTACAACCCCAACGCGAACTGCGGCAGCTCGCCGGTGTACATCGCGAACAAGGCGACGTCGGCGCTCTATTACTACACCCCCTATCAGCCCAATGCCGCGGCGCTGCGCGCCGGGTACGGAGAGGGGGACGGCTGTTCGGCATACGGCAACCGCAACTTCTACAACTACTTCACCGACTGGTTCGGCCCGACCCAGGGGCCGAGAGATGATCCGATCGGGGTCGTGGAGTCGATCGAGGCACTCCCCGGTGAGTATCGGGTGCGCGGTTGGGCGTTGGACCCCAACTCTGCGGAGAGCATCGGCGTGCACGTGTACGTGGGGTCGGCCGGCTACGCCTACACGGCGGACGGAGACCGCCCCGATGTCGGAGCGTCGTACCCCGGCAAGGGGAGCAAGCACGGGTTCGACGTCAGGATTCCCACTTCCGCGTCGGGCGGTATCCGGATCTGCGTCTACGGGATCAATGTCGGGGCGGGCGGAAACTCTACTCTCCGCTGTGAGGAAGTCATCGGCAAGACCGGTCCGCCCGTGGGGGCGCTGGAGGCCGTGGCCGGCGTCGCCGGCGGGGTAGAGGTGTCTGGCTGGGCTCTCGACCCCGATACCGCGGGCTCGATCGGAGTCCATGTCTACGTGGGGTCCTCGGCGACCGCGCTGGTCGCGAGCCGGCCGCGGAACGATGTGCGCGATCAGTACCCGCTCTACGGCAATGCTCACGGGTTCGGCGCGACCATCACCGCGCCCGCAGGGCAACAGTCCGTGTGCGCATACGGCATCAACGTCGGTAATGGTGGAAACGTGCTGCTCGGGTGCGCCACTGTGACGGTGCCCCCGGCGAAGGACCCGGGGCGTGCTCCGATCGGACACGTCGAGAGCATGGCCGCGGGTCCCGGAGGCGCCACGATCTCGGGGTGGGCGTACGACCCGGACACGACAGCATCGATCGATATCCGCATAGAGGTGGACGGCGTCGCCAAGAACTACCGTGCGGACAAGGATCGACCCGATTTCGGGGCGGCATATCCCGCGATGGGCTCACGCCACGGATTCAACGAGTTCGTGTCGATGTCCGTGGGATCGCACCAGGTCTGCGTGTACGCGATCAATGACGGTGCGGGCGGCAATCCGCTGATCGTGTGCTCGACCGTGAAGGTGACGTCGCCTGTCGATCAGGGGCGAGTGCCGAAGGGGTTCGTTGAGGGCATCGTGCCGGGGGCCGGCGGCGCGACGGTCACGGGATGGGCTTTCGATCCGGACACGACTGATCCCATCCAGGTGCACGTGTACGTCGATGGCGTGGGCAAGGCCTACCTCGCAGACAAGGCCCGCGCAGATGTCGCTGCTTCCTACCCGGGAGCAGGGCCACGTACCGGATTCAGCGAATTCGTTCCGATGTCGATGGGAACCCACCAGGTCTGCGTGTACGCGATCAACAACGGCGCCGGTGGCAATCCGCTGGTCTCCTGCACCAGCGTGAGGGTCACCGCGTCCGTGGACATGGGGCGTGTACCCCTCGGTTTCGTCGAGAGTATCGCCCCGGTGAACGGCGGCGCGACCGTCAGCGGTTGGGCGTTTGATCCCGACACGATCGATCCGATCCAGGTGCACGTCTACGTGGACGGTGTGGGCAAGGCCCTTCTTGCGGACAAGCCCAGACCAGATGTCGCGAAGTCGTATCCCGGCGCGGGGCCGAACACCGGCTTCACCGAGTTCTTCCCGATGTCGGAGGGGAGTCATCAGGTGTGCGTCTATGCGATCAACACGGGGAGCGGTGGCAACCCGTTGGTCGTCTGTTCCACCGTGAAGGTGAGCGCCCCCGTGATCGTCGACAAGGGCCGCGCGCCCGTCGGTTTCGTCGAGAGCATTGTGCCGGGTGCCGGAGGCGCGACCCTCACCGGCTGGGCGTTCGATCCCGATACGACGGACCCTATCCAGGTGCACGTCTACGTCAACGGGGTCGGCACGAGTTTCCTGGCCGATGGCGAACGCCCCGATGTCGGGGCAGCCTACCCGGGCGCCGGCTCGCGCCACGGTTTCAGCAAGTCGGTCGCGATGCCGTCCGGATCGAACCAGGTTTGCGTCTATGCGATCAACAACGGAGCAGGCGGCAATCCTCTGATCGTGTGCTCCACGGTGAGAGTGCCGTGACCTGCCGTTGATCCGCCGCGACAGCAACGTGCCGACGCTGAGGAGGCCGCTCCCGAACCTTTCGGGGGCGGCCTCCTCGCCGCCCCGCTGTGGTTAGACTCCATCGGGCATCCACCATCCAGAAAGACGGACGTGCGTAAGACCGAACTCGACTCCCTCCGTGGGCTGGCCGCACTTGCGGTCCTCCTCTATCACGCCACCGCTGCGTCGATCCCGGCGTTCTTCGACGGCGCGGAGCTTCTCCCGGTCGAGGGCTTCTGGAACAATGCTCTGATCTACTCGCCGTTGCGGATCATCACCGCGGGGCCGGAAGCGGTGTGGTTGTTCTTCGCGCTGTCGGGATTCGTGCTGGTTCGTTCAGCGGCGCGACCCGGATACCGTTGGGACGCCTACTATCCCAGCCGTATCATCCGCCTCTACCTCCCCGTCATCGGTTCGGTGCTGGTGACGGCGATGGTCTTCTGGCTCATTCCGCATGTCTCCAGCCCTGAGTTCCATCGGATGGTCATCGGACTGCCCACGACGTACACCGTCGAGAGTGCGCTCGAAGACGCGACGCTGCTGACGGGTACGAGCATCGCCAACGTCCCTCTCTGGTCCCTGCAGTGGGAGGTGTTGTTCTCCCTTCTGCTGCCCGTGGCCGTGCTGCTCGCGCGCCGGTTCCCCTGGATCTGCGCGTCGCTCGGTCTCATCGCATCGATCGCCAGTGTGTGGACCGGCTCGATGTTCCTCCTCTACATGCCCATGTTCCTGATCGGAGCGGTACTGGGCTACCACTGGGAGAGGATCGCCGAGCGATTCACGGGGCTGCGTTCCACGACATTCGGCGGGAACGTCGCGTGGGCGTCCCTCTTCGTCCTGGCCGTCTGCCTCATCACGGCTTCTTACACGTTCGACTTCGTCATCGACCGTGAATCCTATTGGAGCACGAACCTCTTTGCGAGCCTGTTCACTGTTTCCAAACTTACGGGGATCGTGTTGCTGCTCGTCGTTGTCATGCTCTGGACCCCGCTGCGGTCACTACTCCAGCTGAAGCCCTTCGTTGCGCTCGGGAAGATCTCCTTCAGCCTGTATCTCACCCATGGACCGATCGTGATCGGGATGCTCTTCCTGTTGGGGCCGGGCAAGCGCACCACGATCGTCCAGATCGTCCTGAGCCTCGCTGTCGCCGTCGCGTTCTATTACCTGGTGGAGAAGGGCGCGCACAGACTGTCCCGCCACGTCGCGCAGCGTATCCGCGCTGAGGATCGGTCCGTTCTCGCAGCATGATCGACGTGGTAGTCGACGCTGAGAAGATCGCCGGCCCACCACCGGGGAGCGCCATGACGACTAGGGGGTGTCAGATGCTCACGGCCGATGCTCCGGCCGATTCCCTGCGCTGAATCGACCGGTTCAGGCGGCGCGCGAGCCGGTGGATCGGCCGTTCGAAGGCGTAGTAGAAGCCGATGGCGATGGCGAAGCTGGCGACCACCGTGAGGATCGCGGGCACGGCACCCACGCCGATGGCGAAGCCCATGGCGATCATGATCGGCCGATGTACGAGATAGAGACTGAACGAGATCGTTCCGAGGAAGACCATCACGCGAAGCGAGAGCAGCCGGCTCAGAGGGCTCCATTGCACGCTGAGGATGGTGAGGAGCACGATGCCGGCCAGAGCGAACGGCATCGTGGCCAGGCGTGGATCGATGCCTATGGACTGCAGAGGGCGACCGACCAGGAAGAACGATGTCATGCCGCAGATCGCCACGACCACGAGGACGAGTCCGCTCGAATGCGCGATCCATCCACCGCCTCGGAGGAATGCGAATGCCCGACTGATCTGGTCCCAGTACTGCGCCAAGAGGGCTCCGAAGAAGAACATCGGCATGTACGAGAGGAGCTGGTTGCTGACGCTCCAACCGATCCCGCAGCCCACGATCGCGACGAGCGTCGCCCAACCGGGAAACCTGCGCACCAGGTAGAGATAGACCGGTAGGAGAAGCGAGAAGACGACCTCCCACTGCAAGGACCAGAGGACGCCGATACCGTTGCTCGTCCCTCCGAGCAGCGTGGCGTCGTAGACGATCTCCGACCACTCGTAGTTCTTCGGGAGGGAACTGATCACGATGTTGTCGCCTGGTTCGACGACGTGCGGAATCAGGACGTAGGTGAGCCACGCGAAGAGGATGGCGAAGAGTACGGGCCCGTACAAGCGAAGCATGCGACTGGGAAAGTACGCCGACCACGTGAAACCTGGACGCGTCGCCGCCTTTGTCAGCGCGAATCCTGAGAGGACGAAGAAGAACCACACAGCCTCGGCTCCCAGCCAGATGATGTGCAGAGGAGAGAAGATGAGGATGTTGAAGATCGTGCGGTCTGCCGGCAGAAGATCGATGCCGGCCTGCAACGTCGCCCAGTTCAGCGCGAGGACATGGTACAACAGCACCGAGATGGCGGCCAGACCGCGCAACGAGTCGAGTTCAGGATTTCTGATGGGTCAACCTCGGGGAGAGACGAACGCGACGGCGCGGAGAGCCACTTCTGTGCGAGTGCGACCGTCGACAAGATGGGTGCCCGAGTGCGGTCAATCGAGATACGCGGCGAGCGAGTCCAGCATAGGGGAGGGGGAGAAGCCCGTCGCGCTGATCCGGTCGAGGTTCAGCACGCTGTTGCTCGGACGGGGAGCGATCGGACCGGAGGCCGAGGAGAAGTACTCCTCGGTGCTGACTCCTGTCACGCGGGCGGCATCGTGTCCGGTGGACGTGAAGACGGTCTTGGCCAGCTCGGCCCAGGTCATCGGCGAGCCGGTTCCGGTGAGGTTGTAGACGCCGTACTCCGGACGAACGGACAGAAGGTGCTGCACCCCTGCCGCGATGTCCGCGGTGAAGGTGAGGCGTCCGGTCTGGTCGTCGACGACCTTCGGGTCGATGCCGCGCTCGGCGAGCGAAGCCATCGTCCGGACGAAGTTCTTCCCCTCGCCGATCACCCACGACGTGCGGATGATGTAGTGCTGCGGAACGGTGGAGACCAGAGCATCGCCGGCGGCCTTCGTCTGCCCGTACACGCCGAGCGGGCGCACGGCGTCGGTTTCGGCGTACTCGCCGGCCTTGGTGCCGTCGAAGACATAGTCGCTCGACACGTGCACGAGAGTGATGGCGTTCTCCGCAGCGATCTTCGCCAATGTTGCGACTCCGGTGACATTGGCAGCCCACGCATCTGCGCGTCCCTCGGGCGTCTCGGCCGTGTCGACCGCGGTATACGCCGCAGCATTGACGATCGTCGCGTAGTCACGCCAATGGCGAGCAGAAGAGAAGGAGGGGTCTGCGAGATCGAGCTCATCGCGCCCTGCGTACTCGTATTCCGGGGCATCGCCGAAGAGTTCTCGCAAGGCGCGTCCCAGCTGACCGTTGGCGCCGATCACGAGCGTCTTCTTCGGCGGAATCGGAGTGACGTCGGCAAGTCGCGGGTGGGCGAGGTCCTTCGCGGAGATCTCGACCTCGGACAACGGGATCGGCCATTCGATCGACGCGGTGTCATCGGCGAGGTTCAGGAATGAGTACTCCGCATCAGCGGACCAGTGGTCGTTCACCAGGTACACGTACGCGGTGTCTGCCTCGAGCGTCTGATATGCGTTGCCGACGCCGCGGGGCACGAAGATCGCCCGAGACGGGTCGATCTCCGCGGTGAAGACGCGACCGAACGTCGGGCCCTCTCGCAGGTCGACCCAGGCGCCGAAGATGCGTCCCGTCGCCACCGACACCCATTTGTCCCACGGCTCTGCGTGGATGCCGCGCGTCGTTCCGATCGCGTCGTTGAAGGAGATGTTGTTCTGCACCGGCCCGAAGTCCGGCAGCCCGGCCGCGATCATCTTCTCGCGTTGCCAGTTCTCCTTGAACCAGCCGCGGGAGTCCCCGTGAACAGGGAGGTCGGCGAGGAGCAGCCCGGGGATGTTGGTCTCTGTGACCGTGAGTGCCTTGCCGAACTCCGTCATCACTGCCCCTTCGACGCGTAGAACGACTCTGTGGCGTCCTTGGAAGGCGCCCACCAGGCCTCGTTGTCGCGGTACCACGCGATAGTCGATGCGAGCCCGGACTCGAAGTCGCCGAAGGTCGGCGTCCAGCCCAGCTCGGTGCGGAGCTTGGTCGAATCGATCGCATATCGCAGGTCGTGGCCCGCTCGATCTGTCACGTGGTCGTAGGCGTCCGCCGGCTGACCCATCTCGGTGAGGATCAGCTCGACGACGGACTTGTTGTCCTTCTCGCCGTCAGCGCCGATCAGATAGGTTTCACCGATTTCGCCCTTGCCGAGGATGGTGAGCACGGCGGAGGAGTGATCGTCTGCGTGGATCCAGTCTCGGACGTTAAGGCCAGCGCCGTACAACTTGGGCCGGATGCCGCGGATCACGTTCGTGATCTGACGCGGGATGAACTTCTCGACGTGCTGGTACGGACCGTAGTTGTTCGAGCAGTTCGAGATGGTCGCCCGCAC
Source organism: Microbacterium sp. K27 (assembly GCF_004794435.1). Lineage (NCBI taxonomy): Bacteria > Bacillati > Actinomycetota > Actinomycetes > Micrococcales > Microbacteriaceae > Microbacterium > Microbacterium sp. K27. The sequence continues at coordinate 76,077 of NZ_SSDK01000029.1, read as the reverse complement.
CCCGAACGAGCGCACCCAGGCGCGGACGAGAAGATCGCTACCGGCTTTGGTGGAGGAGTACGGGGACGACGGGTTGTACGGCGTCTGCTCGGTGAAGCGCTCGGGATCGTCGAGCTCGAGATCTCCGTACACCTCGTCGGTCGAGATGTGGTGGAACCGGCGGTCATGGCGTCGCGCGGCCTCGAGCAGCGTATAGGTGCCGATGATGTTCGTGTCGAGGAAAGGGCGCGGATCGTGCAGGGAGTTGTCGTTGTGGGACTCGGCCGCATAGTGCACGACTGAATCGACATCGGCGAAAAGGCTGTCGACCAGCTTCGCGTCGGCGATGTCCCCCTCCACGAAGCGCACGCGGTCGCCGGGGAGTCCGTCGAGCGACGCTCGGTTTCCCGCATACGTGAGCTTGTCGAGCACGGTGACGTGGGCATCGGTGTTCTCGATGACGTGGTGCACGAAGTTGGAACCGATGAAGCCGGCGCCGCCGGTGACGAGCAGTTTCTGCATGACCATCAGCGTACCGGGTGGGGGTGCGGAGGATTCGGGGCGTTTGTTCAGGTGACCGCGATCAGGGAGACTGGTGTTCATGCGTGGCATCATTCTCGCCGGCGGCACAGGCTCCCGGCTCCACCCGATCACCCTCGGCGTCTCGAAGCAGTTGGTTCCGGTGTACGACAAGCCGATGATCTACTACCCGCTGTCGACCCTGATCCTCGCGGGCATCCGCGACATTCTGATGATCACGACGCCACATGATGCGGAGTCGTTCCAGCGGCTGCTCGGCGACGGCTCGAAGTTCGGGGTCTCGATCACGTACAAGACGCAGCCGTCTCCGGACGGCCTCGCTCAGGCCTTCATCCTCGGCGAGGAGCACATCGGAGACGAACCGGTGGCGCTCGTCCTGGGGGACAACATCTTCTACGGCCAGGGCATGGGCACACAGCTGCGCCAGTACACCGAGCTCGAGGGTGGCGTGGTCTTCGGCTACTGGGTCAACGATGCCACCGCGTACGGAGTCGTCGAGTTCGACCGCGAAGGCAAAGTGGTGTCACTCGAAGAGAAGCCTGCGCAGCCCAAGAGCAACTACGCGGTACCTGGCCTCTACTTCTACGACAACGAGGTCATCGAGATCGCCAAGGCGCTCAAGCCCTCGCCCCGCGGTGAACTCGAGATCACCGACATCAACCGCGAATACCTCGACCGCGGCAAGCTCAAAGTGCAGGTTCTCACCCGCGGAACAGCGTGGCTCGACACCGGAACTTTCGACTCGTTGGCGGAGGCTACCGACTTCATCCGCACCGTGGAGAAGCGGCAGGGCCTCTCGATCGGCTGCCCGGAGGAGGTCGCCTGGCGCATGGGCTTCCTCACCGACGACGAGCTGCGAGAGCGTGCCGAGCCGCTTCGCAAGAGCGGCTACGGAGAGTACCTTCTCAAAGCACTGCAGCAGGGAGGCCGCTGAGTGATGCCGAACGGCGCCCTCCCGGCCCCGCGGAGAGCCGTCGTCTACGCTCTCGCCGGTGATTCGCGAAGCCTGGAACCGACGGCGTCCACAGCCCTCGCCACGCTTTCGGCGCACGCGACCAGGGTGGTCGTGACGGTGCCGGCCTCGGTCAGCGATGCGGAGTCGCGTCTCGCCCACCTCGATGTGCAGCTCGTCCCCGTCGACACCGAGCGCTTCACCCCGACGAACTACCGGGATGCGCTTGATGTTCTCAAGCCGCTGCACGGGGAGATCGATGAGATCGTGCTCACCGGCGACGGTTGGTTCGGCCCTCTCGATTCCTTCGATGCGATGCTCGAGCGCATGGATGCGATTCCTGGTGACGGATGGCAGGCCTCCGAGATCATGGGAGACCTCGACGCTTCGTTCCCAGAACAGGGGCATCCGCTCGTGGCCATGCCGTGGGCCTGGTTCGTCGCACGTCGCTCTCTTTTCGAGAGTGCGGCGTGGTCGGCATTCTGGGACGAGGCGCATCGTATCCCGAATCCCGTCGAGTCGGAGCGGGTCATCGCTCCCAGGCTTGCTGCCGCGGGCCACCGCATCGAGTTCGCCTTCCCCGGGGATGCCTATCCGACGGGAAATGCACCCGCGCACGTCGCCGATCTCCTGATCGAAGACGGGTATCCCTTCCTCGACCGCGGCGTGTTCGCGTGGTATCCGTCTTATCTCGATCGGCACGGCATCATCGGTAGCGACATCCTCGATGTCGCGGAGACGCGTGGGTTGGACCGCGACGCGACGCTGAGCGCGCTCGCCCGCTCGGTCGCTCCGCGCACCCTGAATGCGAATGCGGGGCTCCTCGAGATCGCGTCGCAGAAGAGCGCCACGCCCCGCGCGGATACGAGCGGCCTCCGCGTCGCAGCCGTCGTCTATGCCCGTGACCTCCCGGCCTTCGAACAGCTCTGCGGGAAACTGGGTAACCTTCCCGCCGGGTTCGACCTGATCGTCACGACGACCGACGGGCGTAAGGCCGCGCGTATCGAGCGCTTCGTCGAGTCTCGGGACCTGGGCAATGCCGGACTCGACGTCCGCGTGACTCCCTCGCGCAAGGGGCGCGACATGGCCGACTTCTTCGTGGGATGCCACGACCTGCTCCTCGAACGCGAATACGACGTGCTCGTCAAGGTGCATGCCCGCAAACACGTCAAGAAGACGCTGAACATCGTGCGGTACTTCACTCGGTACCAGACCGAGAACCTCCTCGCATCGCCGGAGTACGTGCAGAATCTGCTCGGTGAGTTCGCTGCGAAGCCTCACCTCGGTGTCCTCTTCCCGCCGACGATGCACATCGGGTACTCCATCCTCGGTTCCGGCTGGGGGGGTGGGCGCTATCGCATCACCGCCGCGCGACTGGCCCGCAGACTCGGAGTGCATGTGCCTCTCGAGACGATCTCTCCCCTCGCTCCTTATGGGGGGATGTGGATGTGTCGGCCCGAGGCTCTCGCGTCTCTCGCCGAGCTGCGTCTCAGCTACCGTGACTACACGTCGAGCGGCCCGGTCAAGGATCTCGCCCGCGTCCAGGAACGCCTGATCGCGCACGTCGCCGGTGCGGAGGGCTACTACGCCGAAACCGTGCTCACTCCCGAGCATGCGGCGATCAGTCACACCGCGATCGACTACAAGGTGGATCAGCTCTTCTCGACGACACGCGGCTACCCCGTCGATGCGATCACGTTGATCCAGCGCGCGGGGAGGATGAGCGGGAGTGGCGCCTTCGGGCTCTCGCGCATGTATCTCAACATGAACCACCCCGTGCTCGCGGCGATCGCCAGCCCGGCATACAAGGCCGCCTACACCGCGATCTTCGTGGCCAAGTTCGGCCGTCGCGTGCTCCGATACGCGAAACGCCGCATCGACAACTACCGGGGAGGATTCTGATGAGAACCGCCGAACTCACCACCTTCCCGACGCGGGACGCCGCGCGCTTCCCCGATGGTGGGCGGCGCCTGCTCATCTATGTGGTCTATGACCGGCGCGGCGAAGTCGAAGACTACGTGCCGTACGCGTTGAAGGATCTTCGACGCTTCTGCGACACGATCCTCGTCATCTCCAACGGCGCCCTCGCGCCGGCAGGACGCGCGACGCTCGAGACCGTCGCAGACGAGGTGATCGAGCGTGACAATTCTGGGTTCGACATCTGGGGCTACAAGCACGGTCTCGACCACGTCGGCGAGGCGATCAGCGATTTCGACGAGGTCATCCTCGCCAACGACACCTGGTTCGGCCCTGTCCGGCCCTTCGACCCGGTGTTCGAACGCATGGATCGTCAGGAGCTCCATTTCTGGGGGATGACGGACCACGTCCGCGTCGAGCCGAACCCTTTCACGCACCGCGATTACCTCGCCTACCATCTCCAGTCGTATTGGCTGGTGGCTCGCAAAGAACTCGTCGCCAGCGTGGAATGGATCGACTACTGGGCCAACCTCCCGGCCATGAACGCCTACGAAGACGCGGTCGTCAAGCACGAGGCGATCTTCACCGAGCGCTTCACGTCGTACGGCTTCATCGGTGAGGTGGCGTTCCCCAGCATCACCGACAAGGTCGAGAACCACGCCGTGCTCTATGCCGAGCAGCTGCTCGACGCGGGGTGCCCGACGCTGAAGCGGCGTCCGTTCTTTCAATGGCCGCCCTACCTGGACCGCCTCGCGGTGATCGGCAAATGGACTCTGGACGCCGCAGCGCGCTACGGGTACCCGATGGAGATCCTCATGCAGGATCTGGCGAGGAACGTCGAGCCGAGAACGCTGAACGCGGACGCCGCTCTGCTCGACGTGATCCCCGAACACGACACGAACTACGACAAGAATTCGCCGTTGCGCACATTGGCGATCGCCCACATCTACTACCCGGAGCTCGCACCGACGATGCTCGACGGGCTCGACCGGCTCCCTGGGGACTACGACCTGATCGTGACGACCGCGGACGAGGGGCGAGCGGAACAGATCCGCGCCACTCTCGCGACCCGCACTCCTCGCGGCGCGGTGGATGTACGAGTGGTCGAATCGAACGACGGACGAGACCAGAGCGCGTTCCTCATCACCTGCCGGGAGGAGCTGCTCAACGGCGGCTACGAGCTGGTCGTGAAGATCCACTCCAAGAAGACACCACAGGACGCGTTCAACCCCGGCCGGCTCTTCGCCCGGCAGCAGTTCGGAAACCTGTTGCCCAGCTCCGGCTATGTCGCCAACGTGGTCGCATTGTTCCAGCGCGAGCCGGGTCTGGGCCTCGCCTACCCGCCGATGGTGCACATCGGCTATGGGACCATGGGGCACGCGTGGTGGGATAACCGCGCGCGATTCGTCGAAGTCGCTTCCGACCTCGGCATCCGCGTTCCAACCGACCAGCTTTCGCCTCTCGCTCCGTTCGGGTCGATGTACTTCGCGCGCCCGCAGGCTCTCCGTCTCCTGCTCGAGCCGGAATGGAGTTTCGAGGACTTCGGAGGCACCGAGGAGTACAAGGACGGTGGTCACGCACACGTGCTCGAGCGGATGCCTTCGTATGCGGCGGGTGAGCTCGGATATCACACCAGGACGATCGCCACTCCGGCGTACCTCGCGAGAAGCTATACGGCACTCGAGTACAATCTCGATCAGATGTCCAGCACCCTGATGGACACGACGATGCAGCAGATCGAGCGCATGCGCGCGGCCGGCGACTTCGGCGATGGGCGTCTGGAAGATTTCGCGTACATGTACGCGCGCATGAACAAACCCGAGCTCGAGCCGCGATTCCGCGCTGCCTTTGCGAGAGTCGCACCGTGGCGACGTCGTCTCGGCAGGCTGCGCCCCTCGCGAATCGTGCGCAGACTCTTGCCGAAGCCCGGCAGCAAGGGAGCATGAACGCATGACAGAGGCAACGCCGTCGGCGGCGAGCGCGAGGTTCGCGCGCATCGCCGAGATGCCCATGAGGAGCATCGGGGCAGTAGGTAAGGGGGCCTCGGGAGGTTTCCTCGGACCCTTCCGCGAACTCGTCGATCACCGAGAGATGCTCTCGCTTCTGGTCAAGCGCGACCTCAAGGCCCGATACAAGGACTCGGCTCTCGGGTTCCTGTGGGTGCTCGCACGGCCGCTCATGCAGCTCGCGATCTACTTCGTGGTGCTCGGCCACTTCCTGGGCGCTGCTCGCGGCATCCCCGATTTCGCCATCTACGTCTTCGCAGGTCTGACCGCGATGGGTCTCTTCCAGGAGATCCTCGTCGGCGGAACGGGATCGATCCTGGCCAACGCGGGACTCGTCAAGAAGGTCTACGTCCCGCGCGAGGTCTTCCCGCTCGCGAGCACGGGTGCCGCCTTGTTCAATTTCGGCGTTCAGCTGGTCGTGCTCGTGATCGCGACATTCGCCATCGGCAAGCCGCCTCTGCACGCAGGTCTCATCTATTTCCTTCCCGCGCTCGCCCTCATCGTCGTCTTCGGGCTCGCGCTGGCATTGTTCTGCGGCGCAGTCAACGTCTACCTCCGGGACACCCAGTACCTCGTCGACGTGATCACGATGCTGCTGTTCTGGGCCTCCCCGGTCGTGTATTCCTGGCAGATGGTGTCACAGCTCGTCACCGTCCCTTGGGTGATCGAGCTGTACACGGACAACCCCCTGACCCTTGCGGTGCTCGGGTTCCAACGGGCGTTCTGGGTCTCCGGCGACGCCGTCGAATGGCCGGACAACCTCATGATTCGCATGCTCATCGCGTTGATCGTCGGCGTCGTGCTGCTCTTCGTCAGCCATCGTGTCTTCCTGCGCCTGCAGGGCAACTTCGCGCAGGAGCTTTGAAAATGACAGAAAGCACGACACACGTCTTCGATGTGCCCGCACCCGAGGTGATCCGGGTCGCCAACGTGTCCAAGCGCTTCACGGTGCGAAAGGACTCCTCGCTCAAAGAGCGAGTCGTCACCCTCGGTCGCGCCGGGAGACAGCATCGTCAGGATTTCTGGGGCTTGAGTGACGTCAGCCTCGGTATCAGCGCCGGCACGACGATCGGCCTGATCGGCCACAACGGTTCGGGCAAGAGCACACTGCTCAAGGTGCTGGGTGGCATCATCCAGCCGACAGAGGGAACCGTCGAGCAGCGCGGGCGCGTGGCCGCTCTTCTCGAGCTCGGCGCTGGCTTCCATCCCGACCTGACGGGCCGGGAGAACGTCTTCCTGAACGGTTCGGTTCTTGGCCTCAGCAGAGAAGAGGTGGAGGAGCAGTTCGCCGCGATCCTCGAGTTCTCCGGCGTCGGCGATTTCATCGACACACAGGTGAAGTTCTACTCCTCCGGCATGTATGTCCGGCTGGCGTTCGCGATCGCCGTGCACACGGACCCGGACATCCTGCTCGTCGATGAGGTACTCGCCGTCGGCGATGAGCAGTTCCAGGAGAAGTGTCTCGCGAAGATCCGCGAGTTCCAGACCGAGGGCCGCACGATCATCATCGTGAGCCATGCCTTGGACCAGATCTCCTCGCTCTGCGACCGTGTCGTCGTCATGGACAAGGGCAAGCTCGTCTACGACGGGATCCCGGTGACGGCGATCGAGCGGTTCCGCGAACTTCTCGCGGAGAACGCCGTCGGACAGGCGCGACCGGATCAGATCTCCCGCGCACTCGAGATCCGCTCCATCGAGATCCTCGGGAAGAGCGGCACGGACATCGCCCAGCTCCGGGCGGGTGACGACGTCAACCTGCGCGTCGACGTCGAGATGCTTCGACCGATCGAGCGCTGGGCGATCGGGTTCAGCGTCGATTCGTCGCTGGGGCAGATCGCACTCGCATCGAACACCGACATGCTCGACATCGAGCTCGCGCCGCTCACGGCATCTCGCGACGTGTCGATCACCTTCACGACGGACGGGCTCAGCCCGGGGCATTACTCGATCAACGTGAACGCGTCGGGAATCAGCGAACCGACCTCGCACGGCCTGATGAACGGCGCGGAGTTCGAGATCCTGGGCGATGTTCTCTCCGTCGGTCCTGTGGCGACATCCGTGCGCATCACATGAATGCGGAGAAGACCCCGCGAGGCCCGCTGGTCTCGATCGTCGTGCCGGTCTACAACTCGGGCGTGCATCTGCTTCCGTGCGTCCGCTCTATCCTCGCGCAGACTCACGAGAACATCGAGGTCATTCTCATCGATGATGGATCGACGGACGAATCCGGAGCACTCTGCGACGCATTGGCTCTGGAAGACCGCCGTGTCGTCGTGCGCCATCAGGCGAACGGCGGCATCGCTTCCGCGCAGAACGCGGGTGTCGATCTGGCGACGGGAGAATTCATCACCTTCTGCGACAACGATGACCTCATGGCGCCGCGCATGCTGGAGCGCCTCGTGGGCCTGAACGAGTCGACAGGCGCCGACATGAGTTGCTGTCGGTGGCGGAACATCGGGGCGAGCCAGGGAGAAGCCGAACTGGCCAAGCACAGCGATGACCCGTTCGGGACGTCGATCGTCTTCCACGACGCGGCCAGGGCCTACCAGACGGTGTTCTCCGTCGCCGTGCGTCGCCTCTTGCGAGTGGAGCTCAAGTACTTCAGCGAAGCGAACTGGGGGAAGCTCTACCGGTCGCACCTGTTCGAGGGGGTCCGGTTCCCTGATGGGCGCTACGCTCAGGATGTCGCCGTCGCGATGACGCTGTATGAACGTATGTCGAAGGTCGTGTCCTGCAGTGATGCGCTCTACTACTGGCTTCAGCGTGGAGACAGCGTGTCGCACGCGGTGAAGTCGACCCGCTACTACTCCGACATCGTCCATGCTCATCTGGCCTCTTTCGACACGGCGCTGCGCATGGGAATCACCCCGGCCCGGGCATATTCGGGTCTGAAGACCCTCCGCTTCGAACGCCGCAGCGCGACGACAGCGCGGGATCGCGCGATCTACTCCGAAGATGTCGCGGCGGTACGCGCGCGGCTGAAGCGGTTGAGCCTCGGGCAGCGGCTGCTGTGCGCGGTGCTGTATCTTCAGCGCGCGATCGAGGTGCAGATCTACAACAGGACAGTCCATCGGCGTCGCTGACGTCGACGGCATCGCTATTAGGATGGCTAACCGTGGCGAAAGTGAATGAACGAGTGTTGGTGATCGTTCCCGCGTGGAACGAGGAGAAGAACGTCGGCCACACTGTTGCGGAGATCCTCGATGCCGACGACCGATATGACGTGATCGTGGTGGATGACGGATCGACCGATGCCACGGTGGCGGTCGCCAAGGCCGCCGGAGCCACGGTGCTCCCGCTGCCGTTCAACCTCGGCGTCGGTGGAGCGATGAAGACGGGGTACACCTACGCCCAGCGGCACGGATATGAGCGCGCGATTCAGGTCGACGCGGACGGCCAGCACAATCCCGCGAACATCGCCGAGGTTCTCGGAGGCCTTGAGAAGGCAGACATCTCGATCGGCGCGCGGTTCGCAGAGGTCGGTGACTATGCGGTCCGCGGGCCTCGCAAGTGGGCGATGCTCTTCCTCGCCTCCGTGGTCTCACGAGTGGCAGGTACCAAGCTCACCGACGTCACCAGCGGTTTCCGCGCGGCCAACTCCCGTGCGATCGCGCAATACGTCCGCTACTACCCGGCGGAGTACTTGGGTGACACCATCGATTCGCTCGTCGCCGGCGCTCATGCCGGTCTCACGGTGACGCAGGTCCCCGTCGCCATGCGCCCGCGTGTGCACGGGCGTCCTTCGCAGGGTGCGATCGGTTCCACCATCTATCTGTTCCGTTCCGTGTTCGCACTCGGGCTCGCGCTGATGCGCGGACGTCGAAAGGCCACCGCATGATCGTCTACGTCGGTATCGCGTCGGCCCTGTTCATCCTGGCCATCATCGTCTGGATGCTCCTGAGCAAGCGCCTCCGCGAAAAGTATGCGGTGCTCTGGCTCATCATCGGCGTCGCGATGCTCATCCTCACGGTGTTCCCGGACCTGCTCTTCTGGCTGTCGAACGTCCTCGGAGTCCAGGTGCCGTCGAACCTGCTCTTCGTCGGTGCGATCGCCCTCCTCGTCGGTGTCACCCTTCACCAGTCATGGGAGCTCTCCACCGCAGAGGACGAAACGCGACGAGTGGCCGAAGAAGTCGCGATCCTGCGTGCGGAAGTCGACGCGCTCAGGGCCGAGGGCGCGACTGGCGGGAATCAGATCCGCGACTGACGCGGAACGTCGCGTCAGTCGGCCCCGTGATGATCGCCGGCTCCACCGTCTCTCCGCAGTGCCGCGTCATCACGGTGTGTCGACTCCGTGGCCTCGGCCGAAAGCCGCTCGCACCGGGTTCGCCTTCACGCGCGGGCGAGCTCCGGTTCTTCCATGACGCGCAGGACGGCGCGGTTTCGACTGCTCCAGGCGACCCACGCAAAGGTCGTCAGCGCGATGGCGAAGGCGAGAGAGCCGACGACCCAGACCGTCATGGGTGAGATCGGCGTATTCCACCACCATTCGGCATCGCGGTCGAGGTTCAAACCGGGGTTGTCGAGCCCAGTGATGTAGCGGCGCATATTGATGTTGAGCGCCAGGCTGTTGGCCACCGACAGACCGGCGACGACGATCATCAGCTGCACTCGGCTCATCGAGACGTTCGCTCGACGCAGGCCCACAAGGGCGATTCCGACGAACATGATCATCATCGGGTACACGTAGCGCGGCTGCACGCCGGTTCCGACCATTACCCCCTCCCGAACGAGGATGTACATCGGGACCACGATGAGACCAGCTGCCACTCCGGCCAGCGCGAGCCATTTGCGCGGAGTGCCTTTCTTGAAGCCCCAGAAGACCACTCCGGCCACCATCGACACCGACGTCACCCAGACAAGAGGCGGCATCGGCGTGTCGAACCAGCCGAGGCCCCAGGAGCCGAGGGCGCCGGCCCAGAGGAGGGGGAGCAGCTGCAGGTTACCGACGATCAGCTGGTAGAGGCTCTGCGCTCCGCGCTCCGTCTCGGCCGTGAGGACCCCGGACTGCCCACTGGTCAGGAACAGCGATGCCGCGATGATAACGAGGGCGACAGGCAGGAGGAGCTCGAGCAGGAACCGCTTGTCACGACGCCAGCCGAGCACGATGGCGACGGCAACGGCGAGGACACCGTACGCGGCCGAGTCGCTTCGCGCGCCAGCGCCGATGACCATCAACAGGACGGCCAATGCCGCGAGACCGATCTTCTTGCGCCCGGTCTGCACAAAGAAACCCCACGTTGCCAGCCACAACCCGCAGGCCTGGATGATCGACCAGGAACTCGGATTCACGCTGGGGATCAGGAAGACGCCGAGCGGCACCAGGGCGACCAGTGAGCCCCACACCACGAGGTGCCTCATTCGCCACGGCAAGAGGAAGAAGAGGGCCGTCAGGACGCCGACGAAGAGCAGAGCGTTGATGGAACGCATGAGGATGATGGACACCGAGAGGTCCGGTCCGACGAAGGTGGTCATGACCGCGTAGAAGACAGGCGGGTAGCCGTTGTCCAGCCAGTTACCGCGGGTGGTCGGCTCCATGTTCGTCTCGTCGAGCGGGCAAGTCGCCGCCTGGCCGGAGTGGAAGGCGAAGCAGGCAGCGGCTTTGACGACATCGCCAGGGAGCTCACGGGTCGTCGCATCCTCGGTCAGCTCGCACTGTCCATCGACGGGACCGGACGCGCACCAGATGCTGCCCATATGGTAGTCCTCGTCCGGGCTCGAACCCGGAGGGGAGGAGACTCCCCAGGCGAGCAACGCGACAAGCAGCGCGAGGGGGGCGAGAACTGCTGCAACGATCTGTCGAGTCCGGCGGGTCATCGCGGAGGGGCTCCTCGTTCAGGGAAGCGACGCTGCCGACGAGTTGTTTCGGTGGCACAGAAAGTCGCGGGTATTGTTGGGTGGTGCGTGTTTACCGTGTCCCATCATATCTGCGTGCCCGGCCGCCACTTGGATGCACCGCCGACGTTGCACGGGCGCCATCACCGGCAGGGTCTGTGCGATGACGCTCGCTGGTGACACGAGCGTGAGCGTTGTCATCCCGTCGTACAATTCGGCGCGATGGCTCCCGTCGACTCTCGACGCTCTGGCCGTCGCGGTACGCCAGGCCGATGCGGGCGTCGAGGTGATCGTCGTCGACGACGGCAGCGATGACGGGTCTGGCGGTGTCGTCGAGCGGCTGGCCGCCGATTTCCCCGGGGACCTCGTGGTGGTGCGCCAAGAGAACAGTGGACGCTTTCTCGCACGCTGGGCCGGGATCGAGCGGGCACGAGGGGAGCACATCCTCCTCCTGGATTCGCGCGTCATCATCGCACCGGGCGCACTCTCGTACCTTCTCTCCGCGGTCGCCGCCGATCCGAAGCCGGCCGGGTGGAACGCTCACGTCCACACCGACCCTGCCTCGCCTCTCGTCGGCCGCTTCTGGGAGGTCCCGACATTCGTGTTCTGGGGTCGGTATCTGCGCGATCCTCGCCCGTATGACCTCACGCCCGCCACTTTCGACTCTGCGCCGAAGGGGACGGGCGCCTTCCTCGCCCGGAAGGAAGTCCTCGTCGCGGCGTTCACGCAGGCTTGGCCCGAGGGCGATGCCAAACTCATCTCCGATGACACCAAGATCCTGCGGTGGATAGCCCAAAACGGTGGAATCCGCCTCGATCCCGGCTTCTCTGCGACGTACCGTCCTCGGACCACAGTCGGCGGCTTCGTGCGGCATTCATTCGACCGGGGGACGCTGTTCGTCGACAGCTATGCGGGCACCTCGGCGGTCCGCTCGATCGTGCTGCTGCTCGCAGCGATCGGCCCGATCCTCGCGATCGCCGCGATCGTGTGGCTGGCCGTCGCCGGGAGCGGAGTCGTGGCTCTCGCCCTCGTCGCGGTCCTGGTGCTCCTCTTGCTCGCCCCACTCATCCCCGCGGCGATCAATCGATGCCCGCCGCAGGCCCTGCTGTCATACGTCACCTACATCCTGGTCTTCCTCGTCCCGTTCTGGAGCGGCCTCCTCCGAGGTATCGTCGTCCATCGTGGCGCCTTCCTCGATCGATCGAGATCCCAGGGACCCGTTGCCGGAAAGGCGCATCAATGATCATCTTCATCTACGGAACGACCGCCGAAGCGATCAAGATCGCCCCGGTCGTCCGCCGCTTGACCGACAAGGGGATCCCGGTGCAGCACTGGGTGACCCAGCAGCACACCGAGTCGCTGCGAAAGGCGATGCCCGAGCTGGGCTTCCCCGCGCCGACCGAAGTGATCGCCAACGGCTTCCGCGGCAAGCCCCTCAAGTCTCCGGTGCAGATGCTCGGGTGGATGTTCGACGTGGCCCGCTGGTCGGTCGGTAACATCCGCCGCATCCGCAAGACACTCCCTGCGGACTCGGTCGTCATCGTCCACGGTGACACCATGACGACGGTGCTCGGAACGTTCATCGGACGTCGACTCAAAGTGCCGGTCGCGCATGTCGAGGCCGGTCTGCGCTCCGGCAACTGGCGACACCCGTTCCCCGAGGAGCTCGACCGACGCATCGTCGGGCGCTTCGCCGATATCCACTACGTGCCCACTGAAGAGGCAGCGGAAAACCTCACGAAGCAGCGCAATGTCGTGCTGACGCACGGGAACACGGCGAAGGATGCCGTGCGGGATGCGGCGGGGGACGCCGCCGCCGAGACGGAACCCTACGGCCTGGTCCTGCTGCACCGTTTCGAGTTCATCTCCAACGCGGCACTGGTGACCGAAACGCTGCAGACGTTGGATGCGAACACACCTTTGCCCTTGCGTCTCATCGTCGATGCATACTCGCGAGACGCGATCGAGCAGACGATCCGTGACCTCGGTCTGACGAAGTTCACGGTGATGCCCAAACTCGAGCACAGCCAGTTCGTCGCCGCACTGCGCTCGGCCAGCTTCGTCGTGACCGACTCCGGGGGAATCCAGCAGGAGGCCGCCGTGTTCGGCATTCCGACCCTCGTTCACCGTAAGGTGTCCGAGAGCCGTGAGGGTATCGGCACCAGCGCGGTCCTGTCGGGCTGGGAGCAGAAGGCCGTCGCCGATTTCCTGGCGAACGCAGACGACTATCGGGTCATCGACGTCGACCCGGGGGCATCGCCATCCGACATCATCGTGGCAGATCTCATCTCTCGCGGCCTCGCGAAGCCCGCGGTCTGAGCCCTAGGCGACGAGCGTGCGCCGGAGGCGCCGTGCGTTGCGCATGTCGATCGCGAAGAAGGCGACCAGCACGACCGTGCCGATCGCCGCGTAGGAGATCAGCATCGCGGTCAGGTTCGGGATCGTGAGAGTGAAGGCGATCCACTGTGCCACGGCGGCGGCGACGAGAAGGGCTGCTGCGCCTCGCGATGCCGAGCTGGTCATCTTGATCATCATTCCTTGAGCGGCGATCCAGGGGAGATACGCGAGCGCGGTCGGTACGAGCAGGTCCGCCGCCGGCGCGTAGTCGGGCTTGTAGATGAGGCCGATGATCCAGTCGCCGAGCACGAGGAACACCAGGATCATCACGATGCTCGTCGCAAGGGAGAGCCCGAGTGTGGCGAGCACTCCGATGCGGGAGAGCGCCGGGTTGTCGCGGTGCTTGACGAAGCGCGGGAGCAGATAGAGGGAGAGGGTCGAGGGCAGCAGGAACCCTGTCTTCACGAGCACGATGGCCGAGGCGTAGAAACCTGCCAGATCTTCGGGGGCACCGGCCCGGAGGAAGATCACATCGGAGCTCGTCAACCAGGCGAAGGCGACGCTGAGCACCACGATCGCGATCCCGGACGAGGTGAAGACGCCGTTCCGGGGCCGCGGCACTTTTCTCGCTGTCCAGACGCCGCCGACGACAGCGACGACGAGTGCCGCGAGAACCGCCCCCATGATCCCGCCGAGACCGGTACCGACGGAGATCGCCAGAACGGCGAAGAGCACGCGGGCCACCTGCGAGAAGGTGGACCACCAGACGGCCTGAGCGACCTTGCCCGATCCTTGCAGCAGTCCCATCGCGTCGGCGAAGACGAAGCTCAGTGGAATCGTCGCTGCGGCGGCCAGGATGACGAGGGGCGTGGTGTTGAGCGTCGATGCGAGCCACGGCGACAGGACCGCGACGACGGCGCCGCCTCCGAGTCCGAGGAAGATCGCATCGAGCGGCCAGTGCTGTTCTCGTCTGGGCGTGTCTTCCGACGCGGAGAGAGCATGAGCCGTCTGGACGGTGATGGTGCTCTGAAGGGATGCGCTGCCGATCGCCGCGACGTTCACGATCACGAGGAAGGCCGCGAGGAGGCCGAGATCTGCGGGGGAGATGAATCGAGCGCTGACGAGCTGGAACGCGAACGAGGCCACGATGCCGAGCACGCTGGCGACGCCCACAGCCATCAGGGCCTTCGCGTGAGTGCGAACGTGAGAGCGCATCCCCGGTGCCTCTGGACGCGGTTCGATCGCCGATTCGTTCTCAGCCATCTGCCGATACTCCTGACCTTGTTCGCGCGCTCATGCGGGCGCGACGCGTGGGCGCACCGGTATCTGCGCCGCCGCAATGATACTCGGCGGGTCTGGGCGCCGGCTGTCGGGCAGCGCGCTCACACAGGTTCCCGGGCGGGGGAGGGTAAGGTTCTTCTTTGTGACACCCTCTCCACACGTTGACCCTGCGGTGCCTGTCGCCGGCGGAACTCGGATAGCCGACAGTGCTGATGTCTCGCCGGATGCGGTCATCGGAATCGGAAGCTCGATCTGGCATCTGGCGCAGGTCCGAGAGAACGCGATCCTTGGAGAGAACTGCATCGTCGGACGCGGTGCGTACATCGGTACGGGCGTGCGCATGGGCGACAACTGCAAGGTCCAGAACTACGCGCTCGTCTACGAGCCGGCCGTGCTCGGTCACGGCGTGTTCATCGGACCTGCGGTGGTTCTCACGAACGACACGTATCCTCGCGCCGTCACCCCCGACGGCCAGCTGAAGTCCGCACACGACTGGGAACCCGTCGGCGTCGTCATCGGAGACGGCGCGTCCATCGGTGCGCGTGCGACCTGTGTGGCCCCGGTCACGATCGGCGCGTGGGCAACGGTCGCGGCCGGCGCTGTCGTCGTGAAAGACGTCCCTGATTTCGCGCTGGTCGTCGGAGTGCCGGCGCGTCGGGTCGGATGGGTCGGCAAGGCCGGCGTGCCCCTCACGGAAACCGAACCCGGCGTCTGGGTGTGCCCGACGACCGGCTCCCGCTATCTCGAGACGGATGGCGTTCTCGCATTGGAGGAACGATGACGGAATTCATCCCCGCGGCGAAGCCGCTGATCGGCGACGAGGAACGAGCGGCCGTCGACCGCGTGCTGCTGAGCGGCATGGTGGCTCAGGGGCCCGAAGTCGCGGCATTCGAAAGCGAGTTCTCCGACCACTTCGTGGAAGGACTTCCCGTCATCGCGGTCAACTCTGGCACCTCGGGTCTGCACCTCGGCCTGCTCGCCGCCGGCGTCGGCCCGGGCGACGAGGTCATCGTCCCGTCCTTCACCTTCGCGGCCACCGCCAACGCGGTGGCGCTCACTGGGGCGACGCCCGTCTTCGCGGACATCGAGCCCGAGACGTTCACGCTGGACCCCGCCGCCGTCGACGCGGCGGTCACCGATCGCACCCGTGGCATCCTTCCCGTGCACCTCTACGGTCACCCCGCTCGTATGAATGAACTCGTCGAGATCGCCCAGAGACGCGGACTCGCGCTCTACGAAGATGCGGCACAGGCGCACGGCGCCGCGCTGAACGGACGCCCAGTGGGCACGTTCGGCACGATGACGATGTTCTCGCTCTACCCGACGAAGAACATGACCAGCGGCGAGGGCGGCATGGTCGTGACCGCCGATGAGGAGACCGCGCGCCGTGTGCGGCTGCTGCGGAACCAGGGCATGGAACGTCAGTACGAGAACGAGCTGATCGGCTTCAATGCACGAATGACCGACATCCACGCCGCGATCGGGCGCGTGCAGTTGACGAAGGTGGATGCCTGGACCGAGACGCGTCGATCGAACGCCGCGTTCCTGGATGCCAACCTCGAGGGCGTCACCGTCCCCCCGATCGCCGAGGGCGCGAGGCACGTGTACCACCAGTACACGATCCGTGTCGAGGACGACCGGGACGGATTCGTGAAGGCGCTCAGGGAGGAGCACTCGATCGGCAGCGGGGTCTACTATCCGATTCCCAACCACCGGCTTCCCTCTCTCGAGCAGTACGCGCCCGGCCTCGACCTCCCGCAGACCGAGCGGGCGGCCCGCGAGGCGGTCTCGCTTCCGGTGCACCCCTCACTCTCGGCAGTCGACCTCGAACGGATCATCGCTGCGGTGAACGCTCTCGCCGGAGCCGGCAGCTGATGGCCGCGCTGAAGGCCGGTCTCCTCGGCGTGGGGTCCATGGGGCGCCATCACGCGCGCATCCTCCGCGACATCGAGGGCGTCGAACTCGTCGCGGTCGCAGATCCCGGTGGCGATCCGTATCGTGTCGCTGGCGGAATCCCGCTCCTCGCGAACGTCCAGGAGCTGATCGCCGCCGGTATCGACATCGCCGTCGTCGCCATCCCGACCAGGTTCCATGCTGAAGCCGCTCTCGCTCTCGCGGATGCGGGCGTGCACACGCTGGTAGAGAAGCCGATCGCGGACGACAGCGTCTCGGGGCACCGCGTGAGCGAGGAGTTCGAAGCACGCGGACTCGTCGGTGCCGTCGGCCACGTCGAACGCTTCAACCCTGCGCTCCAGCAGCTTCGTCGTCGACTCTCCGAGGGGGATGCAGGAGCGGTCTATCAGATCGCCACCCGGCGCCAGAGCACGTTCCCAGCCCGTATCGGCGATGTGGGTGTGGCCAAGGACCTGGGCACCCATGACATCGACCTCACGGCGTGGGTCGCTCAGTCGGTGTACTCCTCGATCAGCGCACAGACCGCGTTCAAGAGCGGTCGGGAGTTCGAGGACATGATCGCGATGACGGGACGTCTCGAGAGCGGCATCATCACCAACCACCTCATCAACTGGCTCAGCCCCATGAAGGAGCGAGTCACTCTCGTGACGGGCGAGCGCGGCACCTTCGTCGCAGACACCGCCACCGGGGACCTCACGTTCCACGCGAATGGGACCGAGTTGTTCGAATGGGATTCGGTCTCCACGTTCCGCGGTGTGTCCGAAGGTGATGTGACGCGCTTCGCCTTCGCGAGGCGTGAACCGCTCCGCGCGGAGCTCGAGGCCTTCCGTGATGCTGTCCTCGGCCAGCCCAGCGAACTGTCGACGATGAGCGAGGCGGTCCACACCCTCGAGGTCGTCGAGTCCGCCCTCGAATCCGCGCGCGACGGCGGAAGGCTGGTGCGCATTGGGCGCGAGAAGCACTGATCTCCTCATCGTCGGCTCCGGCTTCTTCGGCCTGACGATCGCCGAGCGCGCCGCGAACGCCGGCCGCAAGGTCACGGTCATCGACCGTCGCTCTCACATCGGTGGCAACGCCTACAGCGAGGCCGAGCCGGAGACGGGCATCGAGGTGCATCGCTATGGAGCGCACCTCTTCCACACGTCGAACCCGACGGTGTGGGAGTACGCCAACCGCTTCACGTCGTTCACCAACTACGTGCACCGCGTCTACACGACCCACAAGGGCACTGTGTTTCCGATGCCGGTGAATCTCGGCACGATCAATCAATTCTTCCAGTCCGCATACACGCCCGACGAAGCGCGTGCGCTGATCAGGGAGCAGGCGGGGGAGTTCGATGCGAAGACCGCCGCCAACTTCGAGGAGAAGGGCATCGCTCTCGTGGGGCGCCCGTTGTTCGAGGCCTTCTTCCGCGACTACACGGCGAAGCAGTGGCAGACCGACCCGCAGAAGCTGTCCGGTGATATCGTCAGCCGCCTTCCCGTGCGCTACACCTACGACAACCGCTACTTCAATGACACGTGGGAGGGCCTCCCGACCGACGGCTACACCGCGTGGCTCGAGCGGATGGCAGATCATCCGAACATCGACGTGCAGCTGGATGTGGACTACTTCGACGAGTCCCAGCCGTTCAACAAGAAGGACACGGTCGGACAGGTTCCCATCGTGTACACCGGTCCCGTCGATCGCTATTTCGACTATACGGAAGGCGCGCTGAGCTGGCGGACCTTGGACTTCGAACAGGAGGTCCTCGACGTCGGGGACTTCCAGGGCACGAGCGTCATGAACTATCCCGACATGGATGTGCCCTACACCCGCATCCACGAGTTCAAGCACTTCCACCCGGAGCGCAGGGACGTCTACGACTCGGACCGCACGGTGATCATGCGGGAGTTCTCTCGGTTCGCTGAACGCGGGGATGAGCCCTACTACCCCGTGAACACCGCCGCGGACCGTGGCGGTCTCCTGGCCTACCGAGAGCTCGCTCGGGGCGAGACAGATGTCCACTTCGGCGGGCGTCTGGGGACCTACCAGTACCTCGACATGCACATGGCCATCGGCTCGGCGCTGTCGATGTGGAACAACAGTCTCTCGTAGACTCGACATCGTGAGTCACGCTGCTGTCGGGGCGCCCGGGACGCCCCGGCGATATCTGCATTCGTTGTGGCTGTTGTCGTCCCGCGACCTGAAGGTCCGCTATTCGACCAGCCTCCTCGGCTATCTCTGGTCGGTGCTCGATCCCCTCGTCATGAGCGCGATCTACTGGTTCGTGTTCACCCAGGTCTTCAAGCGCGACGTCGGTGAAGAGCCCTACATCATCTTCCTGATCAGCGCATTGCTGCCCTGGGTGTGGTTCAACGCCTCGGTCTCGGACTTCACCCGTGCATTCAAGAAAGACGCGCGGCTGGTGCGATCGACCGCCATCCCGCGCTCCATCTGGGTGAATCGCATTGTGCTCAGCAAGGGCATCGAGTACCTGTTCTCGCTGCCGGTGCTCGTGCTGTTCATCGTCGTCAACCTGTTCGTCGAGCTCGACCCGGGACGAACCGTGCATGTCGGCTGGGGCATCCTGTGGATGCCCGTGGCGATGATTCTGCAGACCATCCTCCTGGTCGGCCTGGGCCTGCTCGTCGCCCCGCTCTGCGTGCTCTTCGTCGACCTCGAACGCACGACGGCGCTGATCTTGCGGGCGATGTTCTACGCCACGCCGATCATCTACAACGTCACCGATCTTCCCGGCATCTTCCAGACCCTCGGAGCTTTCAACCCCCTCGCGGGCATCATGATGCTCTATCGCATGCCGTTCTTCCCTGATCAGTGGAATCCGTTCACTCTGACGATCAGCGTCGTCATGAGTCTGTTGGTCCTCGGACTGGGCATCTGGACATTCCGGAGCCTGGAACGACCCGTCCTGAAGGAGCTGTGATGGGCGCGGCCATCGAAGTGCGGGGGCTCGGCGTCCACTTCCGTCGTAACAGACGCGGAAACCGCAGTTTCAAGGATCTCTTCGCCGGGGCATCGCGTCGCTCCCGTCCGGGTGAGTTCTGGGCGCTGCGCGATGTCTCCTTCTCGGTGCAACCCGGGGAGTCCATCGGCGTCGTCGGGCGCAACGGTCAGGGCAAGTCGACCCTTCTCCGCCTGGTCGCGAAGGTGCTGCTGCCCGACGAGGGGACGGTCGCCGTCAACGGCGGCGTGGCTCCCCTCATCGAGATCACCGGAGGATTCGTCGGGGATCTCACGGTGCGAGAGAACGTCCGTCTCACCTCCGGCCTCCACGGCATGTCACGCGACGAGGTCACCCGCCGCTACGACGGCATCATCGAGTTCGCCGAGCTCGCCGGATTCGAGGACACCCCGTACAAGCACCTGTCAAACGGGATGAAGGTGCGGCTCGCGTTCGCCGTCGTGTCGCAGCTCGACGAACCCATCCTGCTCGTCGATGAGGTGCTGGCGGTCGGGGACAAGGCCTTCCGTGAGAAGTGCTACACCCGGATCGACGAGCTGCTGGCCGAGGGGCGCACGCTCTTCTTCGTGAGTCACAACGAGCGCGACCTCCGGCGTTTCTGCACTCGAGGGCTGTACCTCGACAAGGGTGCGCTGGTCCTGGACGCACCGATCACCGAGGTGCTCGACAGGTACAACGCCGACTACAACTCCTAGTCGTGGCTCGGGGCGCGTGTGGTCAGAGCCCCACGAGGCTCTGAAGATCCTGAACGGCCGCGCGAGCGGCATCCACGGAATCGGCCGTGTCGGACTCCGAGAGGATGGCAGCTCGAAGCTCCGTGAGGCGCTGCGAATAAGCCATGACGCCATCACGCCACTTCTGGTCGATCGACGAGGGCGGCGGCGCGTCGGATAGGCGACGTGCGTCCTGCTGCAGGGAGTCCACGACGGCAAGGGCGTCGTCAGGGTTCGACTCGGAGACGATGTCGAGGCCCTGCGGTGCATCCGACAGCCAGCCCCCGACCTGCTCGCGGAAGGTGTCGACGGTCGGATCGGCCGGAGATGGAGGTGTGGTCTGCGGTGTCGGCTCCTCTGCGGGCGACGACGGTGACGCGGTCGCTGTCGGGCGGGGAGAATCACTCGCCCTCGGTTCCAGAGACCCGCCGCGGGGGAGGAGGAAGAACACCAGCGCGCCGAGGATAGCGAGCCCGGCGATCGCGAGGCCGACGATCAGCCAGATTCGGCCCCTGTTCCTCGGCTTCGGTTCGATCGGTGCCCACCGGAGCTCGGGGGACGGCTCACTCATGAGGCGTCTTCCAGCGCGGGCATGGGCTTCCAGGAGCGGTCGCGGCTGATCTTGCGGCCTTCCTTGAGCCCGCGGAACAGGTTGCTCGTGCCGCGAACGGTGCGCTCGACGAAGAAGAGGCGGATGAGTTCCTTCGCGAAGGTCATCCCGGTGCCGAGTCCGAACAGCACGGGGTTGTAGTTGTCGTGCACACGGTAGTAGTGCTTGATGTAGGCGCGATTGCGCATGATGTAGAAGCGGTAGGCGTTGCTCGAGGCGTTCATGTGGCGGATGCCCATGTCCCACTGCTTGATCTCGCGTGTGCGGCGCAGCACGAACTCGTCGACGATGACGGCCGTGGTCTTTCGCGAGGCCAGCCACCCGTACATCTGGTCATCCCAGTAGATGAAGAAGCGGTGGTCGGGCAGGCCGATCTGCTTCACGACCGATCGGTGGATGAACATGCCTTCGAAGCAACCGCTGTTCATCTCCTTGAAGCCGGAGTCGTCGAAGCCCGAGGGAGCGAAAGGGATCGGGATGCCCATGCGCTCCGCGATGCGGTACTGCCAGTAGAACTCGCTGCCGTCGTAGTCGTAGCGGCGACCCTGGATGCTCTTGAAACGAGGGGCCCACTTGCCCATCTTCGCGAGACCGTCAGGAACGACCTCGACATCGTCGTCCATCATCCAGATCCACTCGGATCCGAGCTCATACGCGGTGCGCATGCCCTCGCTGAACCCGCCGGAGCCTCCCGTGTTCGTCTCCAAGCGGCGATACACCACCTCGGTGCCGATGGTGTCGCGGAAGGAGTCGACCACGTCGGTCGTGTCGTCGGAGGAGGCATTGTCGATGATCACGACGCGCCCGGGTTTCGGGTCCATCGCCGTGATGCTGGTGAGAAGTCCGGTGAGCAGATGCGATCTGTTGAAGGTGACGACGACGATCGTCGCCGCTTTCGGATCGAATGCAGCGGGCGCCGCGGTCATACCTTCTCCTCGAAGATCGATGGCAGTTCAGGGGGCTGAGGGCTCCGTCACCACGTGTCACCGTCGGGGACGATGCGGGACATGACGAGCAGTGAGTAGCCTACCGTCCGCTCCCTCGGGATCAGCGGAGAGGCTCACCTCGGCCGCAGAGAGACGATGGCTAGACTGGCTGCGATGAAGGTATTGATCACCGGCGGCGCCGGATACATCGGATCCACTGTCGCCACCGCGTGCATCGAGGCGGGGATGCAAGTGGTCATCCTCGACGACCTGTCCACGGGCCTTCGAGCGTTCTGTGAGGGGCGCGATCTCTATGAGGGCGACATCGCCGACCCGGAGATCCTGACCCGTCTCCTTTCGGATCACCCCGACATCGATGCTGTCGTCCACTGCGCGGCCCGCATCGTGGTGGCCGAATCGGTAACCGACCCCCTCGGCTACTACGACACCAACGTGGGCAGGACCATCGTGCTGCTCCAGCGGCTTCGTGACGCGGGTGTCTCCCGCATCGTGTTCAGCTCCTCGGCGGCGGTGTACGCGGGGGAGAGCGGTCAGGGCGCCGACGAGAACAGCCCCCTCGCACCGTCCAGCCCCTACGCCACGACAAAGGCCATGGTCGAGCAGATCTTGAAGGACGCGGCGACGAACGACGACTTCCGCGCGATCGCTCTCCGCTACTTCAATCCGATCGGAGCCGATCCGCAGATGCGTACCGGCCTGCAGAACCCCCTGCCCTCGCACGCGCTGGGGAAGATCATGCGGGCCCGCGCGACCGGTGAGCCGTTCTCGATCACGGGCACCGACTGGCCCACCCGCGACGGCTCAGGGCTGCGCGACTACATCCATGTCTGGGACCTTGCGCTCGCGCACGTGGCCGCTGTCCAGAGGTTCGACGACGTCTCCACACCCGATGAGCCCTACCAGGTGATCAATATCGGTACAGGGGAGGGCGTGACCGTCCGCGAGCTCGTGGCGGCGTTCGAGCGCGTCACCGGTGAGCCCCTTCCCACGATCGACACCGATCGCCGCCCCGGAGACCAGGCGGGCGCCTTCGCGATCGTCGATCGCGCGGCGGATGTCCTGGACTGGCGTGCGGAGCGCTCTGTGGACGACGGCGTGCGCGACGCGATCACCTGGGCGGCGAAGCTTCCCTCGGTGCGCTGACGACGCTCTCCGGCTACTCCTGCGGACGCAGCGTCGGGATGGCGCCCGTATGCGCCGCATCGATGTTCTCGCGCCACGACCGCGATTGCCCGGCACGCAGGGCGCACAGCACGAGCATGAACCACCCGGCGCCGACGAGCGTGAAGCTCTCGAACATCGAGTCGACCGCCAGGGTCACGAGCATGATCGGGGTCCACGCGTAGACGACCGATCGTCGTGTGCTCGCCACGAGCCAGGAGCGGATCAGGGCGACACCGCCCAGGAGCAGGAACACCACCAGGCCCGCGGTGCCGAGTTGCAGGAGCACGTCGAAGAACGCGTTGAGCGCGCTCTGGTGGCGATCGTCGAGCTGGAAGTTGATGTAGGTGAACGGGTATTCGCCGCGAGCCCAGTCACCGAACCATCCCCAGCCCTGGATCGGCTTCACCGCGACGAAGTCCAGGATGGTGTTCCACAGCGAGGCGCGGAGCGAGAAGTCGGATCCGGCGTCGAGCAGGGCGATGATCTGGTGGCGCAGCGCGAAGCCGGCAGCGAGAGCGAGGGTGACCACGACCCCGAGCATCCATTGCACGATCGTCCGTCGTTCCGGAGGCGCATGCCGGACGATCGTGAGCGCCACCGTGACGACGCCCACGGCACCGGCGAGCACCAGGACGGTCGGAGAGGAGGAGAGCACCGCCAGGAACCCCGCGAGCCCTATCGAGATCACGGCGAGCGGTGCGTTCACCGATTGCGTCCGCCACTCGATCACGAACGTGATCAGTGCGATCACCGCGATGAACCCGAGCATGTTGCGACTGCCGAACAGCCCCTGGATCGGGCCGCCCGCCGCGAGGTCGCCCTGCACGCCGAGGAATGTGAACGGCAGGTCGAGAAGCACGCCCGACAGGATCTCCACGGCGAGCGAGGCGGCGAGGAGCACCCGCAGCGTGTCTCCGATCGCCCGCACGGTCTGGAGGGTGTCCCGGATGTGTCCGATCGTGATCGCCAGGAACGCATAGCCGAACAGGGACATCCAGCCGAAGATCGTGTCGGACTTGTCCGTGCTCCAGAAGACGCTCACGAGGGCCCACGCGAGGAATGCGAGCAGCGACGACGGCGCGATGCGCAGAAGGGAGAGCTCGTCCCTGCGCACCCACAGGATCGCCGCGCCGAGCAGGCACAGCGCTGCGATGATCGTCGCCAGCGTGACGGCTGACGTCATCTGCCGGATCGCGTACGATCCGAACACCGCGGTCAGGGCAGCGAGCGTGAACGCACGAGCCAGCTCCACCGATGCGAGCAGGCGGACCATCGGGCGCGCCGGCGTCACGGCACCCGCCGCTGCCGAGCGCCGCGTTCGAACAGGAGGTCGCGCTCGCCGACGCCGACCAGCGGCACCGACTTGAGCTTGAACGACAGGAGCACCAGGAGCATCCACCCCCACAGCATGATCGGCGTGGACTCGGAGAAGCCCTGCACCAGCAGCACCACCGTGAACAGGCTGGGAAGCAGGGTCAGCGGGGAGAACGGTCGTGCGCCGTCGAGATCCCAGCGGGGACGGTCGACGGCGAAGAACCAGGAGCGCCACAGCAGCGTGCCGTACGCGACCGCCATGAGCACAACGCCGACGACACCGAGCTGGAGCAGGACGTCCAACCACATGTTGTGCGCGTGGAACACGGTGATGCCGTGGTCGGTGATCCACTCGTCGAAAGCGGGGTCCGTCGGGATCCAGGGGCTCGAGAAGCCGTTGCCGAAGATCGGGTGCTCACCGGCGCGCTGCAGCACCTTGGTCCAGATCTTGTCCGAACGGCCGGTCAGATCGGCGCTGCGGCCGAGGAGACCGAGCAGCGGCTCGCGCAGCAGCCAGACGCCCAGGGCCGCGATCGCCGCGCCGCCGATGGCCACGATGTAGATGCGCGTGCGTGCGCCGGGGGTGCGGGCGCGGCGCATCAGGAGTGCGACGACGAGGACCACCGCGACGGCGGCTGCGCACACCATCGCAGTGGCCGATGCCGTACGGAACAGGAAGTACGCGGCGAGGAGCATCCACAGGGCGAGCGTCGTGCGCCACCGCGCTCTGGCGGCGAACAGCACTCCGAATGTGATGATCGCGAAGAGCGAGATGATCGCCAGGAGATTCGCGTTTCCGACGATGCCCTGGATCCTGCCCCCGTCGAACAGGTTGTCGCGCACCCAGTACCACTGCGGATCGATCTTTCCGTCCGGGAGTTCGAGGAAGTTCGGCAGCAGCGGTCCATGAAGCACCAGAGAGACCCAGAGCTCGATCGCCAGGGAGAGGCCGAGGATCCATTTGAACGCGGAGGAGAGAGCGCGGACGATCTCATGCCAGGTCAGCACGTGGGCGATGAAGAGAGCGTTGACCGTGACCGACGCGAGCAGGACCCAGGTGATGAGCGTCGGCCCGCGCCACTGCGACCAGGCCACGGATACGAGCGCGAGGGTCGTGTAGCCGAGCGCGGTCCATGGCAGGCGACGCCAGCGGAAAGGCTGCGGCCGATTGCGGGCGAGCATCGGGACGCCGATGCCGAGCGTCGCCAGCGTGAAGACGGCGAGCGTGATCGCGGCGCCCTCCGGCCCGAGCAGGTTGTAGACGGCCGAGTGGGCGAAGGTCACGAAGAGCACGACGATCGCATACCCGCGCAGCATGAGATGCCCCGTCGACTCGCGCTCCGGCGCGGTGGGCGGGGCAGACACCGGATGCTTCGTGTACTGGGCCATCGCGTTCAGGTTACCGTCCCGCGCTCCCGACGTCGCTGAACGCGGCGACGCGGCTCTACGCTGGTGGCATGCTGCTGAGCCTCACCAACACGCCCCGTGATTACGCCTGGGGATCGGACTCCCTCCTCGCCGGACTCGAGGGACGCACACCGACCGGCGCTCCGGAGGCGGAGGTCTGGTTCGGCGATCACCCCGGTGACCCGGCCGACGTCGCCGGCGGTGGCACACTCGATCAGGTCACGGGAGGCACACTTCCCTACCTCCTCAAGCTGCTCGCGGCGGGACGCCCGCTCTCGATCCAGGTGCATCCGACGATCGAGCAGGCGCGAGCGGGGTGGGCGCGGGAGAGCGGTCTCGACGCCGACGACCCGCAGCGCAACTATCGGGATGACAACCACAAACCCGAACTCCTGGTGGCGCTCAGCGATCGATTCGAGTCGCTGAGCGGACTGCGTCCCGTCCCCGACACGCTTTTCTTGCTCGATGCGCTCGATGACAGCGGTGGGGTCCGACAGCTGCGCACACGTCTGAGTGCCGAGGGCGACGCCCTGCGCGACGTGATCGCCTGGCTGCTCGGCGGGGAGGCGGACGACGAGGTCGACGAGATCATCGGCGCGATCGTCACCGCCGCGGCTCGGGGCGAGGCGGGGGAGTGGAGCACGACGCTCCGCGCCATCGCCGACGTCGCGGCGACGTACCCGGGGGACCCGGGAGTCGTCGTGGCGCTCCTCATGAACCATGTGGTGCTCGAGCGTGGAGAGGGCGTGTTCCTGCGCGCCGGTCTGCTGCACGCCTATCTCTCCGGGCTCGGCGTCGAGATCATGGCCGCGAGCGACAACGTGCTCCGCGGCGGCCTCACGCCCAAGCGCATCGATGTGCCCGAGCTCCTGACCATCCTCGACACCACTCCCGGGGAGGTGCCGGTGCTGCGGGCAGAGAGCGCGGGGCCGGTCACGCCGTATCCCGTTCCGGTATCCGACTTCGCCCTCGAGCGCGTCGTGGTCGACGGAGCCGTCCTCACCCTCGACGTCTCCGGGCCGACGATGGTGCTCGCCACCGCGGGAGACGTCACCGTCTCTTCGGCCTCCGGGGACGAACTCGTGCTCGCGGTCGGCACGGTCGCCTTCGCCGACACGGACGAGGCGACCGTCACGCTCTCGGGCGTGGGCGAGGTCTTCATCGCCGGTCCAGGGCGATGATCCCCGCGGCCGATCACCGCATCCCGACACGCCGGTGATGGTCCATGAACCTTCAATAGTCGCTTGAGGGTTTACGATCCGCGACTTGACCGGAGCGAATGACACGGGTGTAATTAGTCATGCGCACGGCCCGCCGGGGGGCGGAGACAGGGTTGGAGATCGAGATGACGGGTTACCGTTCAGACGTACCGGAGAACTGGTTCGTCGATCCGATCAACCTCGGTGTTCCCGGGGTTCGACGCACCGATGCCGGCGATGACGACAACGCTCTCGCCTGGCAGAGCGACGCTCTCTGCTCGCAGACCGACCCGGAGGCGTTCTTCCCCGAGAAGGGTGGATCGACGAGGGACGCCAAGCGGATCTGCACGTCGTGCGACGTCCGCGGGGAGTGCCTGGAATACGCTCTCAACAACGATGAGCGGTTCGGCATCTGGGGTGGCCTGTCCGAGCGCGAGCGCCGGAAGCTCAAGCGCCGCGCGAGCTGAACGGACCCGCATCGGCGCGAGAGCGACGATGCCACCGGCTTCGCGGGCGCGCCGTATCCGGTGCGTCGACGTCGCCCCTCGCGCGCATAGGCTGACGACGTCATGCCAGCCCGAGTTCACGCCATCATCGTCGCGCGCACTGGATCCTCTTCCCGAGCGCAACTCCTCCGCACTCTCGACGCCCTTCGCACGCAGACCACCCCCGCGGCGGCGGTGACCCTCGTCGTATGCGGCGATGCGTCGTCCGTGCGCGAGAGCGAGGTCGTGGCGGGCACCGTCGAAGGGATCATCGAGGCGCGTGCCTCGACGTCCTTCGCCGAGGCGGTGGAGCTCGCCCGACCTCGAGTGCCCGAGGGGTCTGCGGTCTGGCTGCTGGCACAGGACACGACGCCGCACCCTCGGGCGCTGGAGCGTCTGAGCGGCACGCTGGAGCGCTCGCCGTCCGCCGCCATCGTCGCCCCCAAGCTCGTCGCCACGGACAACGAGCGCGAGATCGTCTCGCTCGGCGTCAGCATGACCGCGTGGGGCCGCTCCGTCGAACTCGCGGCGGGAGAGCTCGATCAGGGTCAGCACGACCGTTCCGACGATGCTCTCGGCGCCGATGTGCGGGGGATGCTCATCCGTGGCGAGGTGCGCGATGCCCTGCGACCCGATCCGGCCCTCGCGGGGGCCGATGAGGGACTTGACCTCGGGGTCCGTGCACGCCTCGGTGGTGGCCGTGTCGTCCTCGCGCCGAGTGCGCGGGTCTCAGCATCATCGGGCGGTCCTGCTGCGCTTCCGCCTGGTCGATCGCGCCGCGCTTACGTGACCCGCCTGGCCCAGCTGCACCGACGGCTGGCGTACGCGCCGGCCGCGGCCGTGCCGCTGCACTGGCTCAGCCTGCTTCCGCTCGCGCTGTGGCGCTCCATCACCGACCTCGTCGGCAAGCGGCCCGAGGCTGTTTTCCCCGAATGGGGGGCTGCCCTCACGGCCATGTTCCGATTCGGTGCGGTCGCACGTTCCCGCGCCGGCATCCGCGCCTTCCGCACTTCCGCCTGGGCCAGCATCGCTCCGTTGCGCGTGACGTCCTCCGAGCTGCGACGGCGTCTGGATGACGGGCACGGAAGCGAGGGAGGTGCGGTCAGCGAACTGCGTTTCTTCTCCGGTGGTGGGGCCTGGGCCGTACTCGCGGCCCTGGTCGTCAGCATCGCGTCCTTCACGAGCCTGCTCGCCTGGCCGACGCTGGGGGGCGGGGGACTGCTGCCGCTCCGTCAGACCATCGCCGCGCTCTGGAGCGATGCGGCGTGGGGAACCCGCGACGTCGCCCTCGGCCTCGTCGGCCCTGCCGACCCCTTCGCCTCCGTGGTCGCGGTACTCGGGACGCTCTGGCCTGCCGGCCCTTCCTTCGCCATGGTGCTGTTGTGGATCCTCGCCCTCCCGCTCGCAGTTCTGGGAGGGTGGTTCGCCGCCACGCGAGTGACCGATCGCGGAGGGCTCCGGATCTTCGCCGGCATCGCGTGGGCGCTCGCGCCCACGTTCCTCACCGCCCTGGTCGACGGACGTCCGGCCGCGGTGCTCGTCCATCTCCTGCTTCCTTGGCTCTTCCACAGCGCTGTGGTCGCCCATCGGTCATGGGGCGCCGCCGGGAGCGCGTCGCTGCTCCTCGCCGCCGTGCTCGCCTGCGCACCGTCGCTGGCACCCGCCCTTGCGCTGCTCTGGATCGTCGCCCTGGGCATCGTGCTGGGAACGGCGCAGTTCCGTGGCGCGGGGCGACTGCTCTGGCTGCCGGTGCCGACGATCGCCCTGTTCGCACCACTGGTGATCTGGCAGCTCGCTCACGGCACGCCTCTGGGGATCCTCGGCGACCCCGGACTCATCTGGGCGGGCCCCCAGGCCGCCGCTGACGCCGCCGGACGCCTCGCGATCGCCGGCGGCTTCCCGACATCGGAGCTGGGCGGCTGGATGGCGCTTCTGCCCGCACCCATCGCCGTGTGGGCACCACTCCTGTGCGCACCTCTCGCCGTGCTGGCGCTCGGTGCGGCGGTCGCTCCACGCTGGCGCGCGGGGATCACCCTGCTCGTGGTCGCCCTGTCCGGGCTCGCCACGGCGTTCCTCGCGGTCGGGGTCACGGTGAGCTTCGCGCAGGGGACGCCGGTGGCGATCTGGCCGGGTACCGGACTCAGCCTGGCGTGGATCGGTGTCGTAGGGGCTGCCCTCGTGACGCTCGACACCGCGCTCACGCTTCCGCGTCTGCGGATCTTCGCGGCCGTCGCCGCGGCCGTGACACTGGCGGTCTGCGCGATCCCGGCGCTCAGCGCGCTGCACATGGGGCGCTCGGTGCTCACGAACGGTCCTGAGTCGACGCTGCCCTCGTATGTGGCCGCACAGGCCGCGGGGGATCGGCCGATCGCGACCCTCGTGCTCACCCCGCAGAACGACGGAGGACTGGCCGCAGAAGTGGCCTGGGGAGCCAGCGAGACGCTGGGGTCGCAGTCGACGATGATCTCCACCGCGGTCGAGCCGCAGGGAGCCGACATCTCCGCCCTGGCCGTGGATCTCCTCTCGGCCCGCGACTTCGATGCTCCCGGAGCATTGGCCGCCGAAGGGATCAGCTACGTCCTGGTCGCTGAGGTTCCTGGTGAAGGGGACAAGGCGCGGGCGCTTCGTACCGCGGCTGTCGCCTCGATCGATCAGCGTGCCGGCCTCGTGCACGCGGGCACCACCGATCGCGGTGTGCTCTGGCGTCTCGATGCCGACGCCGCCGAACAGCCACCGCTGACATCCGCCCAGCAGGGCACTGCTCGCCTCGTGATCACCGTGCAGCTGCTCGCAGTCTTCGCGGCCCTCCTGCTGTCCATCCCGACCCGTGCGTCGCGTCGTGCGGCTCGCGCCCAGTCGCGCATCGTCGGTCGCGTGCCTGAGGAGCCGATCGTGCTGCCTCGGCACGCCGAGGACAGGGATTCCCTCGATGAAGCGCCCGTCGGGGTGATCGAGGACCCCCAGGACGCGCCCGCCCTGAACGACGAGGCACTGGCGCCGATCGCTGATCCGGTGATCGATGACGCCGCTGGGCCGGTGGACGAGGTGACAGTGGGCGACGCGACAGCGGACGGTGGGTCGGCGGACGGCGCTTCGGCGAGCCCCCACGACGAACACGCGAAGCCGATGGAGGAGGACCGATGAGCAACGGGAACCGCGCCTTCCGGGTCGCCGCGACCAGCGCCCGTGTCATCACGGGCGTGGCCGTGATCGCCGCCTGCGTCGTCGGTGTCGCCACGGCGATCCATGCGCCGTGGCCGACCGTCGCGCACGACCCCGCGCAGGTCGAGGTCACACCCGTGCCTGGCGACAGCGTGCTGGTCTGCAACGGCGATCTCCGTGCTCTCGGTCGTGACGCGTCGGCCCCCCTGGACATGCTCTCCGCGGCACCGACGAGCCTCACGTCCGGAGGCACGGCCGGAAGACCGTCGTCAGAGACGCTTGAGGTACCCGATCTGCCCGATGCGGGTGGACCGCAGGTGCTCACCGGCCCGGTCGATGGGCGTTCGGCACCGCTGATCGCCGGTGCCGAGTCCGTCACGATCGCCGCGGACGACCTCGCGGGATACGCCGCCCTGCCCTGCGGCGTGCCGAGGCTGGAGTCGTGGCTCGTGGGCGGGAGCATCGACACCGGCACCGAAGACATCATCACCCTCACCAATGCGACCGAGGTCCCGTCGACGGTGACCCTCGCCGTGTACGGAGCCGCCCGCAGCACCCGGACGGTCATCGTCCCTCCGCGCTCGCAGACGGCGCTCCCTCTGACCTCGTTCGCCACCGGCAACGATCTGCCGGTGGTCAAGGTGAGCGCGGTGGGAGCCCCGGTGAGAGCGGCCCTCCAGTCCTCGCTCGTGCGCGTCCTCGATCCTGCCGGCATCGATCTCCAGGACTCGGTCGCGGGACCCCAGCAGAGACTCGTCTTCACCGGAGTGCAGGCGTTCCCGGCCAACGGCGATGACGCGGAGATGGCCGTTCTCCGGGTGCTGGCCCCCGGCGTCGACGCTCGGGTCCAGGTGAAGGTGCAGGCCGAGGGCGCCACGGTGCCTGTAGACGAGTTCACCGTGCCCGTCGAGGCGGATCTTCCCGCTCAGGTCTCGCTCTCCGGCCTCGAGCCCGGTCGGTACACCGTCGAGGTCGAATCCGACGTGCCGCTCCTCGCCGGGGTCAGGCAGCAGGACGGCTTCGGTCTCGATTCGGACTTCGCGTGGGTCACCCCCGCGCCGGAGATCGACGCCGAGGTGGTCTTCGCCGTGCCCTCCGGTCCCGATGCACGACTGCAGGTGTCGAACACCTCGGACCGGGACGCGACCGTCACACTCGAGCGGGTCGACGGCGGTCAGGCCCAGGAGGTCGTCATCCCCGCGGGGGAGACCGGCGGGATCGCGGTGGAGGGGCGGACGACGTACCGGATGCGGACGACGGCGCCCGTGCACGCGGCCGTGACCCTCACGGCACCCGGGGCGCTCGCAGTGCTCCCGGTGCAGGCGAGCAGCGGCGGAGAGAAGCCGATCACGGTCTATCCCTGACGGAATGCGGGTGGCCCGGCCGCCGGAGTGTCAGTGCTCGTGACCGAGATCCCACGGTTCACGGCCGACGTACTCCGCGGCGGCCCGGAACACCGCGCTCTCGATGGCCATGCGTCTGTGGGCGGCATCGTCGTGCCCCGGAGGCAGGAGCCGCTCGATGGGAAGTCGGAACAGGACGATACGTCGATTGTCGCGATCGAGGTACCAGCGCGGCACCTCTTCGCCGGCGTCGAAACCCGGGATCGCGCCGATCTCGAACCGGACGTCCTGCAACTCTGGCCACGTCCCGCGGAGGAACTCCACGGCCGTTCCGACGGTGAGGTCGAATCTGTCGAGGCGGCCGTCGAGCGGAGCCAGCGGCGGTCGCACGACCTCGCTGCGGCCGAGACGCCCGTGTCGTCCGTGGCGTGCACCGCGCCGCGGGGCAGCGGAGGCATGAGCGGTGCGGCGGCGGGGCATGACGAAAGTCTAGGCGGTGCCAGGATCACTCGGCGCGGCATCCGGCGCTCACCCGGGGCGCGCCGTACGCTGGCGGAGATGGACGGACGACTGTGCTCGAAGGTCGGCTGCGCGCGCGAAGCCGTAGCCACCCTCACCTACGACTACGGCGATCAGATGGCGGCGCTCGGCCCGCTCGGCGCCGCGAACGACCCGCAGGCACATGATCTGTGCTCACCGCACGCGGACCGGCTCTCGGTTCCCGCCGGCTGGCTGGTCGTCCGTCACGAGGCCCTCCGCGCCTGACGGCGTTGCGTCGACACGCGGACGCAGCCGTCGGCGAGGATCCGAAGTCTGGATACGCTGACCGCAGGCGTGCCAGGGCGGCACGGCCGGAAAGGCACTCGTGATCGTCTGGCGCCGCTGGATCTTCCCCCTGCTTCTCGTGGTGGTCTTCGGAGCGTGTGCCGCGGCACTCGTCAAGATCGCGTTCTTCCCCGACCGCGCGGAGAGCGTCGTCAGCCCTGAGGCGGGGATCACGGATCCGGTGGTGATGGTGGAACGCGGTTCGGTGGTCAACGCGCTGAGCCTGAGTGGGAACGTGGCCCGCGACGACGCCTACGTCGTCCGCGGCGAGCTCAACGGCACCGTCCTCGCCGTGCACGTGGGTGAAGGAGCAGCGGTGGCCGCCGGCCAGAAGCTCTACACCGTGCGCCAGGAAGAGCCGCGCAAGGACATCGACGTCGTCGCGCCGGAAGCGGGCGACGTGTCGGAGTTCGCCATGGTCAAAGGCCAGGCCACCACGGTCGGGACAGAGGCGTACAAGCTCACCCCGGCCAAGTACCACCTGCTCGCGACGGTCGACCCCGTGCAGCTGTACCGCCTCGTCAACGCGCCCACGGAGGCGACGGTCACCATCACCGGCGGTCCCGCGCCGTTCGCGTGCACCGGAGTCGGGGTGCAGGTCACCGCGGAGGGCACGGCGAGTGTGCGCTGCGCCATCCCCGTCGATCAGACCGTCTTCGCCGGACTCCCCGCGAAGATGGACCTCGCCCTCGGCCAGGTCGACGATGCTCTGGTGATCCCGGTCACCGCCGTCCAGGGCGGCGCGGGATCCGGCAAGGTCTGGGTGGACGCGGGCGACGGATCCGACCCCGAGGAGCGCGCCGTGACGCTCGGCGTCAACGACGGCGTCACGGTCGAGGTGACGGAGGGGCTGGCCGAGGGGGACAGCATCCGTCAGTTCGTCCCCGGCTTCGTGGCTCCCGTCGAGGAGTTCTGCTACGAGGTCTCCCCGGGAGTCGAGCAGTGCGACAGCGGGATGAACTGGTGAGTCTCGTCGCGCTCGACGACGTCTCCAAGAGCGTGCTCCTGGCGGACGACTCCCGGCTGGAGATCCTCCGCGGGATCACCCTCGAGGTGGGAGCCGGTGACCACGTCTCGATCGTGGGTCGGTCGGGATCCGGGAAATCCACGCTGCTCAACATCCTGGGCATGCTGGACGCACCGACATCGGGCTCCGTCGCATTCGAAGGACGCGAGGTGCGCAGGATGCGCTCCGGTCGGCTCGACCGCCTGCGCGGGGACAACGTCGGCTTCGTCTTCCAGCAGTTCAATCTTCTTCCCGGGCGCACGGCGATCGACAACGTGATGATGCCGCTGGGCCACGCCAAGGGGAAGATGTTCTGGAACCGTCGTCAGATCGCCGCCGACATGCTGGAGCGGGTCGGCCTCGGGCATCGTGTCGAGCAGATCGCGGACAAGCTCTCCGGCGGCGAACAGCAGCGCGTCGCGATCGCCAGGGCGCTGGTACGCCGACCCGTCCTGATCCTCGCCGACGAGCCGACGGGCGCGCTCGACATCGACACCGGCGCATCCGTGATGTCGCTCCTCGACGAGGTGGCCACCGAGACGGACGCTGCACTGGTCACGATCACCCATGACCTCCATGTCGCGGCACGGGCACGTCGGCACTATCGCCTCGATGCGGGCCGCCTGGAAGCCGCCGACCTCAGCCGCGCCTTCGAAGCGTCGACCCTCGCGGCGTCGGTGCCTTCGGCGCCGCCGGAGGTGATCGCATGACCGGCTTCCTCGGTGCTCTCTCCGACGCCTGGGCCGAGATCCGGGTGCACAAGCTGCGTGTGCTGCTCAGCCTGATCGGCATCGCGGTGTCGGTGGGCGCTCTGACCGCGGTCGTCGCGTTCTCCGAGTACCAGCGCCAGTTCCAGGCCGAGCAGTCCGACCGGTGGGGCGGGCGCGCCGCGACCGTCGTCGTCTCCGTCAACAGCGATGACGGCTCTCCCGTCGACGCCGACGGCTTCGATGCCCGCTTCAGTCGTGTGTCCGAGCGGTTCGGCTTCAGCCACACCGCGCGCATCTCCCAGGGGCTGACGGTCGACCTGCAGCTTCCCGACGGCATAGCGCCGGTTCCGGCGCGCATCATGGATCCTGCGTTCTCGCAGATCCATCGCGAGCGGCTTCTGGACGGGCGCTGGTTCATCGACTCGGACACCGAGGCGATGGCACCCCCCGTCGTGATCACCGAGCCCCTCTGGGACCGTCTGGGGCGTGTGCCGCTGTCGCAGCACCCGACGGTGACCCTGAGCGGTCCGGCCGGTGGCACGTACCAGGTGATCGGAGTCACACCTCGCCAGGGCTTCGGCGACGAAGAGCTTCGCGTCGATCTGCTCTACGACGCGTACCGGGCTCGCGTGGACGCGTTGCCCACGGAGGCGTGGACCCAGTACGAGATCTGGATGGGCACGGGGCAGGTCGACCAGATCGCCCCGGTGCTCGCGATGGACCTCCGGGCGGGCCTGCCTGCCGGACAGACGGTCACGGTGAACAGATCGGACTGGGCGGCGCAGCCCGGCGCGATGGACGCCCAGGCGACCTTTGAGATGATCACCGGAGGAATCGCCGCGCTGATCCTCGCCCTCGGAGCGCTGAGCCTCATCAACATCCAGCTCGTGGCGATGCGCCAGCGCGTGCGCGAGATCGGTGTGCGACGCGCGTTCGGGGCGAGCTCGGGGCGGGTCTTCTTCGCGGTGTTCCTGGAGAGTCTGGTGGCGACGACGGTGGCCGGCGTGATCGGGATCGCGATCGTCGTCGCGGTGCTGCGGTCGGAATGGGTCATCACGTCGCTGTTCTACGGCATCCAGGACATCCCGCCGTTCCCGATGCGGGCGGCGCTCATCGGGCTTCTCGCCTCCGTCATCGTCGGCGCGGTGTCGGGCTTCATCCCCGCCCTCGTCGCCCTGCGGGTGAAGGTGATCGACGCGATCCGTTTCTGACACACCGGCGGGCTCGATCGGGTCGCCCGGTGGTGGTGGGAGGGTTCCTGCGGACGTCCGCTAGACGCCGACCCGACGGCCGGTGAGCCGTTCGGCACGACGATCGGAGTTCTCCAGCGCGCGCCGCTCGCGCTCGCGACGCAGAACGGTGATGCCGATCAGAACCTGCTCGGGCGGCGCCGAGGGCAGCGGTGAGACGAACGGGCTCGCCTCGGTGAGCAGATCCTGGGCGACGCGTGCCCGCGCCGCCGGGATCATGCGCGGGGCACTCTGCAGGAACTGGGAGATCCGGCGTGCGAGACGGTCGGGCAACCGGGCGACGTCGGCGATCTGCGCCCAGCCGGCCAGCGGTGAGGGAAGGACGGGGACGTGCGAGCTCAGAGCGGGTGTGCGCACGCGCTGGCTGTAGGTCCCGGCGACGAGGTCGCCCAGACGCTGCGATCGCGCGGTGAACGCGCCCGTGAGCACGGCGATCCCGCCGAAGGTCATGTAGATCTCGAGGACGCCGAGCAGCCCGCGGATGAACGCGTGACGGAAACCCGCGGCGCCGCCGTCCACGCGCACGATCCGTCCACCGACCGCGAGCTTGCCGAGGCTGCGTCCCTTCAACGCGACCTCCATCGTGATCGGGAGCACGACGAAGCTCACCACGAACGCCGAGACCACGGCGATGCGATCCGTCGTCTCATCGAGCACGCCCGCGTCCAGCAGCCAGATGCGCAGGAAGATCCACAGGATGAAGACGGCGTAGCCGAGGAGCATGTCGATCGCGGCGCCGAGCGCTCGCAGCAGGAACCCGACGGGCTGCACATCGAGCGCGACGGCCTCGCCGGACAGGACCTCGTCGGAGACGTCGATCGGGACGGACATGAGTACAGTAAATCAGGTGGATGCCGATGCGCTGACAGATGCACGCCGCGCCGAATGGGAGCGGCTCGACCAGCTCAGTCGCGCCCGTCTCGACGGCGACGGGGTCGATGAGCTCATCGTCCGGTATCGGGCGGCCTCCGCCGATCTCGCCGAACTGAAGACGTCCGTCGGCGACTCGCCGCAGGGCGCGTACCTGTCGACGATCCTGGTCCGCGCCCGGCTGCGGCTCACCGGCGCATCCGACAGCATCCTCACCCAGACGAGCCGCTTCTTCCGGTGGCAGCTGCCCGCGGCCCTGTACCGCTTGCGTTGGACGACGCTGGTCATCGCGATCTCGTTCATCGCGGTCGCCGTCGGCACCGCCGCATGGATCGCGAGCGACCCGGCGATCGTGGCCACCCTGGGGCCGCCTGCGGCCCTCGCGCAGTATGCGGAGGAGAGTTTCACGGGCTACTACACGGAGAACCCGGCAGCGGCGTTCATGGGCATGGTCTGGACGAACAACGCCTGGATCGCCATGCAGTGCGTGCTCTTCGGCGTCACGGGGATCTGGCCGGTGTACGTGCTGGTGCAGAACGCGATGGGTCTCGGCACGACCGGGGCGATCATGGCCGTCCACGACAAAGCCGACCTCATGGTGCTGTACATCCTTCCGCACGGGATGCTCGAGATGACCTGCATCTTCGTCGCGGCCGCCGCCGGGCTGCACGTCTTCTGGGCCTGGGTCGCCCCGGGGCACCGTACGCGTGGGCAGGCGCTCGCCGAGCAGGGAAGGGCGCTGGCGACCGTCGCGATGGGTCTGGTCTTCGCGCTGTTCCTCGCCGGGCTCGTCGAGGGATTCGTGACGGGCTGGGCACTGCCCTGGCCGGTGAAGATCGGGATCGGTGCGGCCGCGCTCGCCGTGTTCCTCATCTACATGCTGGTGATCGGCGGGAGGGCGCATCGCGCGGGTGAGACCGGCGACCTCGTCGAATACGAAGCGGGCACCCCGCGCCTGGTCGTCGGCTGACGCGATCGGTTGGGCGTCAGAGTCGACCGGCGGCCTTCAGCTCGAGGTAGCGGTCGGCGATCCGCGGTGGGAGGTCTTCCGGATCGGCGGCGATCGCTTCGCCCCCGGCCCTGCGGATCGCGTCGGCGACGTTCTCCGCGTCGCGGAGAGTTCGCTCGGCGGCCGCGGCGAGATACACGTCCTCGCGGGAATCACGACGGCGCGCGAGAGCGGAGATGCCGTCGTCGGTCACGGATCCGACGAGGACCGTGGTCGCACGTGAGGCGTTCGGGAAGGCGCCGAGGAAGCCACGGGCCGACTCGGCCGCGTCCTGCGCCGTCAGGGCCACGATCAGCGAGGGCCGCGTCGTGAGCGAGCGCACGGCGGCGAATGCGCCGTGCCAGTCCGTGTCGACGAGCCGCGCGTGCACGGGAGCCATGGCGTCGGTCAGAGCCGGAAGCAACGCGGCGCCGTCGACCCCGGTGACCCGACCGCGGACGACCCTGTCGTACATCAGCAGGTGCACGTGATCACCGGCACGCGAGGCGAGTGCCGCCAGCAGCAGTGCCGCCTCGAGCGCGGCATCAACGCGCGTACCGTCGCCGACACGAGCTGCCGCTGTACGTCCGGTGTCGATGATGATCACCACATGACGGTCCCGTTCCGGTCGCCAGGTGCGCAGCATCGTCGTTCCTGCGCGGGCGGTCGCCCGCCAGTCGATCGAGCGCACGTCGTCACCGCGCACGTACTCACGCAATGAATCGAACTCGGTACCCTGACCGCGCACCTGGATGCTCGTGTTGCCATCCAGCTCGCGCAGCCGAGCGAGGCGGGACGGAAGGTGCTTGCGCGAGGAGAAGGCAGGGAGCACGCGGATCGCTCCGCGGACGGAATGCCGTGCCTGCCGGCCCGCGATGCCGAGTGGTCCGCGGGAGCGGATCATCACGAACTCGCTGGCCAGTTCCCCGCGACGGCGGGGGAGGAGCGGAATGGCGACACGGCCGCGCTCACCCGGCGGGACGACCAGGTGCTGCCGGTCCGACGGCGCCCCCGCCGTCGGCTGCCATGCGTCGCGAAGCAGGGCGTGCAGTGGCCTGGTGCCGTGGTTGTGCACGGCCACGCTCACCGGGACCGGCTCCCCGATGCGCACACGCGCGGGCACTCTGCGACTCACCGTCACCGATCGGGGGCTCGCCGCGAGCGCGACGTCGACGGCGACGAGCAGCGCGCACAGGCCGATCCAGGCGCCGAGGACCGCGTACGCCGGATAGCCCGCGAGTCCGGCGATGACGAGCGGGAAGACGCCCACGGCGAGGGCGACGGCGAGGCGGCCGGTGACGAACACCTAGATCGGCACCCGGGTCT
The DNA here is from genome assembly GCF_004794435.1 of Microbacterium sp. K27. Taxonomy (NCBI): domain Bacteria; kingdom Bacillati; phylum Actinomycetota; class Actinomycetes; order Micrococcales; family Microbacteriaceae; genus Microbacterium; species Microbacterium sp. K27. The sequence goes on along the minus strand of NZ_SSDK01000029.1, from coordinate 37,033 downwards.
GCTGCACCACGGAGGTGAGCACCGCGTCGGCGGACACGCCTTCCATCTGCGCGTCGGGTCGCAACTGGAGGCGGTGACGCCACACGGGCACCAGCATCGTCTGCACGTGGTCGGGGGTCACCGCGGAGGAGGCGTTGAGCCACGCCCACGCCTTCGCCGCCGCGAGCAGACCGGTCGATGCGCGCGGGCTGGCACCGAGTTCGACCGACGGAGACTGACGGGTCGCCCGAGCGAGGTCGACGACGTAGCCGAGCACGTCGTCCGTGACCTCGACGGCGGCGGCCGCCTGCTGGGCTGCGCGGATCTCGTCGGCGGTGACCACCGCCTCCACACCGGTCAGCTCGCGCGGCGAGAAGCCCTCTGCGTGTCGACGCAGCACCGAGACCTCCGCGTCGCGTTCGGGCATGCCGACGACGAGCTTCATCAGGAAGCGGTCCAGCTGCGCCTCGGGCAGCGAGTAGGTGCCCTCGTGTTCGATCGGGTTCTGCGTCGCGGCGACGAGGAACGGGTCGGGCAGGGGGCGACTGACGCCGTCAGCCGACACCTGGCGCTCCTCCATGGCTTCCAGGAGCGCGGCCTGGGTCTTCGGCGGCGTGCGGTTGATCTCGTCCGCGAGCAGGATGTTCGTGAACACCGGGCCGGCGCGGAAGTCGAACTCGCCGGTGCGCGCGTCGTACACGAGCGAGCCGGTGACATCGCCCGGCATCAGGTCGGGAGTGAACTGGACGCGTTTGGTGTCGAGGCCGAGCGCTCGTGCGAAGGAGCGGACGACCAGCGTCTTCGCGACGCCCGGCACACCCTCGAGGAGCACATGGCCTCGGGCGAGCAGCGACACGAGCAGCCCGGTGACGGTGCCGGCCTGGCCGACCACCGCCTTGTCGACCTCGGTGCGCACCCGGTGCATGGCCTGGCGCAGTGCGGCGTCGTCGGTGGGAAGGTTCTCAACGGTCACGTGTTTCCCTCTGCTTCTCGGGGATGGGTGGTCGGTTCTGATCGGTCGACGTGCGTGCTGTCGTCCACTGCGGTCTCGAGCTCGTCCAGGCGTCTGGCGAGGTCGACCAGAGCGGCGTCGTTCTCGGGGAGCGGCCCGGCGAGCAGCGCCTGGAGCGTGCCCCGGGGAATCCGCAGACGATCAGAGGCTGCATCCGCGACCTCGTCTGCGCCCGCGTGGACGGGGAGTCCGAGCCGTCGAGCCAGTCGTCGCTGGGTTCCGTCGCGGAGCGCCTGCCCGGCGTGCGGTGCATCTGCGGCTCTGGCCGTGAGACGCGCACGTCCGTGCATCGTCTCCGACGCCCGCACGGTGACCGGCAGCGTCTCGGCGACCAGGGGACCGAACCGCTGACCACGCCAGATCGCCGTGGCGATCCCCGCGATGATCAGCAGCAGGATCGCAGGTGTGACCCAGGGAGGCGTGAGACTGCCGAGGGTGTCGACCGGCTCGGCCTCGATGTCGGAGTCCGCGAAGCTGGGGACGTACCAGACGACGCGATCGGTCTGACCCAGCAGCGCCAACCCGAGGGCGGCGTTGCCGTTCTCGGCGAGATAGGCGTTGCCGAAGAGCCTGGTGCCCTCCACCACCACTCGTTCGGGCGTGGAACGGCGGTCCACGAGGACGGCGGCGCCCTCGGCATCGCCGAAGCAGGCCTGCACGCCGTCAGCCGGGGTGAACAGGCGGTCGGCACGGATGGTCCCGACCCTCGCGAACTCGGCGACGTCGCAGTCGGGGGCCGCCGCCGGCAGTGTTCCCGTGGCGTTCTCTCCGATGCCGAGCTCGTTCAGCAGGTGCGTGCCGGTCGAGAGGAACACGACGCGCCCCGCCGGAGCGGTGAGCGTCTCCAGGGCTTCGTCGGTCAGGGTGTACGGGTTGGCCATCACGAGTGTCGTGTCTTCGTCGATCGCTGTGAGCGCCTCGGCCCGCGAGCGGCGGACGTCGACCTCGACGCCCTGATCGCGCAGGATGTCCGCGAGCGCGAGGGCGCCGCCGTCGTCTCGGGCTTCGGGGTCGAGGGCACCGCGCGCGCCGGGGGCGGTCACGGCGACACGCAGTCCGACCGCAGCGACGATCAGGACCAGGGCGGCGACGATTGTCCATCCGATGATCGTCTTGGCCCGGCTCAGGCGGTGTTCCGCTGTGGAAGGGGCAGCCGGAGAGGAGGCGGCGTGGTCAGGCTCGATCACGGTCATGCCGGCACCGCCTCGGGGCGGCGTGCGCGGATCCGATCATCGATGTCGACGAGATCCCGATAGGTCTCGGCGCTCGCGGTGTGCCCGAGGTAGCGGACGTCGTCGAAGGAGGAGGCTGCTCGACGCATGGCGGCTGCCTCGTCGACGAACACCGTGCTCGCCTCGCGGGCGATCGACTGCGCCGTCGCGCCCGGCGCCGGATCGATCAGATCGCGCTCCCGCAGGCTGCGCGCGATCGCCCGGTACCGGAGGATCGTCGCGGCGTCCCAGTCTCGTTCGCGGGCGGCCCGCTCGGCGTCCGATCTCAACTGCGCCGCACTGCGGTCGTCGGCCGCTCCGAGGAGGTCTCCCTGTGCCCGCCTGACGGCGCGGGAGCTGCGCGGTCTGCCCCAGATGATGAGCGCGGCGACCAGCGCGGCCGCGATGATGACGATGACGATGATGAGGGCGGACGGCCCGATGCCCGCCCCGTTGCCGGAGCTGAACAGGTCGGCGAGGAAACGGCCGATGTCACGTGCCAGGAGATCGAACCACGTGGGCTTCGCGTCGGCGTAGCGAGGGTTGGAGAGCTCTTCCTCCGCCCAGCGTCGGGCTTCGTCCCCGTCGGGGACGAACAGGTCGTCGAACGGTCGGATCATGCGGTGCCGTCTGCGCCGGGCGCGGCCCACCCGCCGTCATCGGGTGCTGCTTCCGCTGAGGGGACGCTCGGCATGGTGGATGTTCCCGATGCGGCGGTCGGCGCGGGAGGCGGCGGTGGCGGGAACGCGACGGCAGGCGGTGTCACGGGCGCCGCCGCCGGATACGGCATCGAAGGCTGTGCGGGGTACGGCTGCGCGGGGTACGGCTGTGCGGGATATGCCTGAGGCGCTCCCGGCTCTCCGAACGTCGGCTGTGCGCCGTAGGGCGGATACCCGTAGCCCTGCGACATCATGACGTGCTCCGGCACCTGGCGGGGCGGCGGTGCAGAGGTGACGGCCCGTGACGGATCGACGCGGAACGGATCGTCCTGCTGCTCGTCGGTCCAGCCGAGGTCACGGCGCTCCACGTATGCGATCAAGGTCTGGTCCAGACCCTCGTAGCGCATCCGGCAGTCGAGGTAGACGAGCGCCGATCCGGTGCTCTGGACCACGAGGGTGATCGCCTGGATGACGAGGAGCAGGATCTGCGGGGCGATCAAGGTCACGACGAAGGCGACCACCGCACTCGGGTCCTCTGCTCCTGTGGGCGCGACGACCGAGCCGAGGAGAGAGCCGAGCAGCGTGGCGGGGACGCTGACGACCTGGGCCGCGATGCCCATGATCGCGCTGATGAGGAAGGTCACACCGAACGCGACCCAGAAGCGCCCGCGGGTGAGCCTCCAGGAGCGGACGAAAGCGTCTCGGAAACGTGCACGCTCGAGGACCAGGATCGACGGTACGAGCAGCAGCTTCGTGGTGAGCCACACCGCCAGCGGGATGCAGGCGAGGACGATGACGATCACCACGAGCACGACGACGCCGACCATCTCGGCGCTCCCGCCCATGCCGCCGGCGATGAAGGCCGCGATGACGACGGCAGCGATGATGAAGATGCCGAACACGGCCGCGACGGAGAGGGAGGCGAAGCCGGCGAGTCGCCAGAACGCCGGGGCCATCCGGCGCCACAGCATCCGCAGCGTCGCCTTCACTCCGATCGCGGCATAGCCGATCTCCGCGGCGACGACGCCTTGCATCATCGCCGTGAAGGCGATCGAGGCGACACCCACGGCGAGCCCGGCGATCAGGTTCACCGCGATGGTCCCCGCCATCACCGCCTCGAAGTCCGGAGAAGAGGGAGAGACGGTCTCCAGGCGGCTGAACGTCGTGAAGAAGACGACGCCCATGACCACGGCCGTGACGACCACCACGACGAGCTGGGTGACCACGGCGAAGCCGAAGAGCACCTTCGGGTTGTGCCGAAGCGCGGCGAAGGCCTTTCCCAGCAGCATTCCGAACGAGAGCGGATGAAGGGGGATGATGCCCTTCTTCGGGGCAGGCGTCCACGTCTGTCCGGTCACAGGCACTCCCTCTCCATCGTGCGCTCCCATCGTGTCATATCCCTCGCGCGGCGCGTCATATCCCGCACACGGTGCGCAGACCTGGGATCGCTGGGACTCGGTGCCATAAGGTAACTCTTATGACCTCACGTATTCTCGTGGTCGACGACGACACCGCGCTCGCCGAGATGATCGGGATCGTGCTGCGGACCGAAGGCTTCGAGCCGGTCTTCTGCGCGGACGGTGCGCGCGCCGTCGACGAGTGGCGAGCGCAGCGACCCGACCTCGTGCTGCTCGACCTCATGCTCCCCGGCATGGACGGGATCGAGATCTGCACCCGCATCCGTGCCGAGTCCGGCGTGCCGATCATCATGCTCACCGCGCGCAGCGACACCGCCGATGTCGTCCGCGGGCTCGAGGTGGGCGCCGACGACTACATGGTCAAGCCTTTCAACCCGAAGGAACTGGTCGCCCGCATCCGCACCCGGCTTCGTCCCACGCCGCAGGCCACGAGCGAGCAGCTCCGCGTCGGCGACCTCACCGTCGACGTCGATGCGCACGAGGTCCGTCGGGGGACGGCTCCGATCGCGCTCACGCCGTTGGAGTTCCAGCTTCTCGTCGCACTCGCGTCGAAGCCCCAGCAGGTGTTCTCCCGGGAGATGCTCCTGGAGCAGGTGTGGGGCTACCACTACAAGGCCGACACCCGACTGGTGAACGTGCATGTGCAGCGCCTGCGCGCGAAGGTGGAGCTCGACCCCGACAACCCGAAGATCGTCATGACGGTGCGCGGCGTGGGCTACCGCGCCGGGAGCGTCGGCTAGGAGCACGATGGCCGCGACGACAGCGACCACCGCGACGGTCGCTGTCCTGCGCGACTGGCGAGGTTGGCCGACGATGCTCGGCATCCTGTGGCGCCGCTCCTTGCGGTTCCGCACGCTCTCGATCACCCTGCTCGCGACCTCCCTGGCGATCTTCATCACGTGCGTGACGATGGCTCTCGTCATCCAGAACGATCTCTTCATCTCCCGCAAGGACGTCGCACTCGAAGACTCCCGCCGCGCGGTCGATCAGGCGCAGGGGATCCTGGACGTGGCCGAGGTGGGGGATGACTCCGCGGCCCTCACCGAACTGTGGAACAGCGTCCAGTCGAACCTCACCCGCACGTCGAGCACCGATCAGCTCGCCGGCTTCAAGATCGACAATGCGAACGGGGTCCGACTGAACGGCTTCGAGGCCGGGCTGAGCAGGAGCCTGCTGAGCCCGGAACTCCAGGCGCGCGTCGTGGAGTTCGACGACCGCCAGGCCTGGCAGTCGGTGGCTCTGCCCTCCCCGGACGGGGGAGAGGTTCCCGGAATCATCGTCGGGCAGCAGCTCCAGGTGCCGGAAGCCGGGGCGTTCGCGATCTACTTCGCCTACGACCTCGGCGACGCGGACCAGACCCTGGTGTTCGTGCAGCGAACGCTGTGGATCGCGGGGATCGGTCTCGTGGCGATCGTCGCCGCGATCTCCTGGATCGTCCTCCGCGCCGTCTCGACCCCGATCGTGCAGGCTGCGGAGACCAGCGCGCGGCTGGCGGCGGGGGATCTCGGCGTGCGCCTCGAAGTACACGGAGAAGACGAACTCGCCACTCTCGGACGGTCGTTCAACGCGATGGCCGACAGCATCGAGTCGCAGATCAAGGAACTCGGCGAGCTGTCGATGGTGCAGCAGCGGTTCGTGTCGGACGTGTCGCACGAGCTGCGGACTCCGCTGACCACCATCCGTCTCGCCGCGGACATGCTCAACGATCAGCGTGAGGAGTTCGACCCCACCACCGCCCGCACGGCCGAGCTGCTGCACGCCCAGGTGCAGCGCTTCGAGACCTTGCTGTCGGATCTGCTCGAGATCAGCCGTTACGACGCGGGATCGGTGCAGCTCGAGTTGGAGGCGACGAGTCTCACCCACCTGGCAGAGGACATCATCGAGCAGATGCGTCCGTTGGCCGAGGGGCACGGCACCGAGCTGCGGCTGGTGGCACCGGGCGGCTACTCGCCCGTCGACATGGATCCGCGTCGGGTGCGCCGGGTGCTGCGCAACCTGATCGGCAACGCGATCGAGCACGGCGAGGGACGCCCGGTGGTCGTCACGGTCGACAGCAACCAGCACGCGGTCGCCGCCGGGGTGCGGGATTTCGGCCTGGGCATGGAGCCGGCCGATGCGGAGCGTGTCTTCGATCGCTTCTGGCGCGCCGACCCTTCGCGTCAGCGCACGATCGGGGGGACGGGACTCGGGCTCTCGATCGCCCTGGGAGATGCGACCCTGCACGGCGGTACCCTCGACGTCTGGTCCGAACTCGGCGTCGGGACGAACTTCGTGCTCACGATTCCCCGACACGGTGGAGTGCTGGACGGTCCGAGCCCGATCCCGATCGAACCCCAGGAGCCCTTCGCGGAGCTCGGCGACGCGACACAGCCGATCTCGCTGACGGACGCGCCCGCCGGCATGTTCGATGAGGAGGACTGGTCGTGACCGAGCGGAGACCGAATCGGCGGCTGCGAGGCCTCGCGTTGATACTCGTCGCAGCGCTGCTTCCCGCATGCGCGGGGTTGCCGACCAGCGGTGACGTCGCGGTCGGTCTCAAGCTGGGGGAGTCCCCGCAGGACGTCGACATCCTCCCCGTGGCCTCCGGCCCGATCACCGGTGCGGGACCCGAGGAGATCGTCGAGGGCTTCCTCGAGGCCGGTATCACGACGACCGACAACTGGGACACCGCACGCGACTTCCTCGCGCCTTCGTTGCAGCGCAGCTGGAGCCCGTCGGCAGGGGTGTCGATCGACATCGGCACGGACACCAGGACCGTCACCTCTTCGGTCCCCGACGATGAGGTGGAGAGTGCGGACACCGCAGAGGTCCAGGTCACGCTCGACCTGGTCGCGAGTGTCGATGACGCCGGAGAGTACTCCGAGGCCCTCGGATCGTCCAACGTGGCATTCACGCTGCAGCGGATGGAGAACGGCGAATGGCGCATCACGCAGGCGCCGGACGGCGTGGTGATCGATGAGACGCGATTCACCAAGGTGTTCGAAGGGTATCCGTTGCAGTACTTCGACCTCGGCTGGTCGAGGCTGGTGCCCGACATGCGCTGGTTCCCGCGGCGCCAGAGCCCCGCGACGACGGTGACACGGGCGCTCATCGGCGGCGAGCCCAGCGAGTGGTTGGACCCCGCAGTGCAGAACGCTTTCCCCGCCGACGTGCAGTTGGCGCAGGACGCGGTTCCCATCGTCGGCCAGGTGGCGGATGTCGCGCTCACCCGGCCCGCCTCGGGCCTCGACGCCGCCACGCTCTCCCGGATGCGCACCCAGCTCCAGGCGACCCTCCGCGCTGCCGGCGTCGCGGTGACCGAGGTCCGGTTCACGGTGGACGGCCGCAACCTCGAGGCCGGGGTGGCGGATGTCGTCCCCCCGTCGGCCACGACGGGCACTCTCGTGCTGCAGAACGGCGCGTTCGGGCGGATCGTCGGCGATGAGATCTCGCCCATCCCCGGTATCAGCTCGGAGATCAGCGCCGTCACGCAGCCGATCGTCTCCATAGACGTCGCCGCCGATGACTCCCGCGCCGCCGTGCAGCTCGCCGATCAGCACGTCTATCTGATCGGCGAAGGCAGCCTCGACGAGCTGGACGCCCGTCCCGGTCTCATCAAGCCCTCACTCGATCCGTACGGCTACACCTGGTCGGTCCCCGCGGGAGCACCGGCGGCGGTGCAGGCGGCGGGAAGCGATGCCGTCGGGCATCAGATCGCGAAGGCATGGCCGAGCGCATCGACGATCTCTCATCTGCGGGTATCGGCAGACGGCGCCAGGGTGGCGGCCGTGGTGACCGTCGGCAAGCAGATGTGGGTGGTCGTCGCGGCGGTCGTCCGTGACGCCGCCGGCATCCCGATCGAGCTCGGCGAGTTCACGCAGCTGACCCAGCTCTCCGAGCCGGCGATGGGATTGGTGTGGCTGGGGGCCGATCGTGTGGGTGTGCTCGCCGACCAGAGCAGCCCGCGTCTCCTCACCCAGGTGGTCGGCGGTCCGGGGTCGGCGGAGGCCGCACCGAGCAACGCCCTCTCGATCGCCGGCGCACGCACCGCGTCCGGGGTGAGGATCCTCGGCTCCAACGGCGAGCTGTTCGCGCACGCGGGGTCGGCCTGGCGCGAGGTCGCCTCCGACGTCTCCGTGCTCGCGACACGCGTGGGTGAATGACCTTCCCTGCACGGAGGGGACCTGCCTTCAGCTCATTCGCGCAACGGGGATGATCGGCAACTCCGGCGGAGGTCGAGGGCGCAGAATCTTCGAATGTGGAAGACAAGGGGTCCCCGCGGCGTCGGTGCCGAGATCGCCGCATTCCTCCTCGCTGCCACGTGTGCCGGATGCGATGAGCCGGCCACGCTCCTGTGCGGGCGGTGTGAAGCGGCGCTCCGGCCCGCCCTGCAGCTCGGGCAGACCCCTCGAGGCATTCCGGTCCGAACCGCCCTCGTGTTCGATGGGGTGGCCGCGCGCTGCATCCGCCGTCTGAAGGGAGAGGGGGAGACGCTTCTCGCCCGCCCCCTCGGCGCCGCCCTGGCGGCGGTGCTCGAGCCTGTGGTCACGCCGAGCACGTGGATCGTGCCGGTCCCGACCAGGAGAAGCGCGTTTCGGCGTCGCGGATACCGCGTGCCCGAGCTCTTGATCCGTCGCGCGCACGCAGAGCCTCAGCGATTGCTCTCGCTTGCGGACGGTACCGCCGATCAGCGCGGCCTCGGTGCACGCGCACGAGAGTCCAACGTGCATGGTGCGATGCAGGCACGCCGGTCAGGTGGGGGCGCAGAGGCGGTCGTCGTCGACGACGTCGTCACGACGGGGGTGACCCTCGACGAAGCGGCACGAGCACTGGAATCGACCGGCTTCCGCGTCGTGGCGGCGGTCGCGCTCGCCGCCACGCCGCGTCGTGGCGGATTCTGATGAAGCTCATCGGGAATGCACCGGCGACACAGCGGAATGATCCCGTGACATCCGTCGGCGGGCGGACTACGGTGGGGGGACACAAGGCGACCACGGTCCGCCCTTGGCCGGGAGGACCGGGACAAGGAGGCAGCAATGGAAACAAGCATCGTTGGCGTCGGAGTGGGTATCACCGATCGCTTCCGAACCGTTGTCGAAGAGAAGATCGCCAAGATCCAGATGCTCGCGTCTCGCGCGCAACGGCTGGACGTGAAAGTCACCCATCGCGTATATCGCAACGGTCATGTCCCGGATGAGACCGTCGAGCTGACCTTGATCGGCAAGGGCCCGGTCGTCCGCGCAGAGGCGACGGATGGAGACAAGTTCGTGGCCCTCGACCTCGCGGTCGACAAGATGTCCGAGCAGCTGCGTCGCGCGAAGGAGAAGCGAGTCGACGGACGACAGCATCCGCGCGGCGCGCATTTCGAGAAGGAGAGTGGAGCGCTCGAGGGCATCGACGTCCAGCCGGCATCGGCCGACATCCTCCACGCGGTCGCGACCGGCAGCGTGCTGGTGCAGCAGACCGAAGAAGACGACTATTCGCCCGTCGTCATCCGCACGAAAAGCTTCGATGCGGAATGGATGACCGTCGAAGAGGCGGTCGACAGGATGGAGCTGGTCGGACACGACTTCTTCCTCTTCGTCGACGTCCGCACCGACCACCCGAGCGTCGTCTATCGACGCAAGGGCTGGGACTACGGTGTCATCGCGTTGAGCACTCAGGCTCCGCCGTCCGAGGCGCTCGCCTCCTGATCTGAATCGCAGAACGGCCCGATCCCGTGAGGGACCGGGCCGTTTCTGTGTCGAGGGATGCGGCGGAGACTGAATGTCAGTCGAAGATGCCGTCCAGCAGACTGCCGATCACGAGGCCACCGAGGATGCCCGAGGCGAGATCGCCGCCGCCACCGCCGCGCCGTCCGCCGCCGCCCCAGCCGCCACCGCCGCCCCAGTTCTGATCCTGGGGACGCGAGGAATCGATGTCGCGCTGCGCGAGCTGCAGCGCTTCGGAGGCCAGGTGCGCGACGCGACGCGCCTGGACGAGCGCCGCTTCGCGAGTGTCCTCGGCGGGGAGGAGGTCGGACAGATCGACGCGAAGGCGCTCCGCCTCGGCGAGGCGGGTGCGGGCGTCGGCACCGATCCAGCCGCGGTGTCCGGAGATGAGGCCGCGCGCCACCCCCAGCTGCCGGTCGGCATCGTCGATCGCGTGCTGCACCTGAGCGATGCTCGGGAGAGGGTTCTCGGCGCGGTGACGGGCCTGAGCGATCGCCTGGTCGAGGGCCGAGTTCGCGTCGCGCAGCTGGGACAGCTCGGCGAACGGATCGTTGGGCTGTCCGGAGGGCGTCAGCGCGCCCAGCGCGGCCTGGAGTGCGGCGACCGCCTGGGCGACGGCAGGCACGTTCGGGGCTGTCCGCGCCGCGATGAGATCGCCGCGGGAGTCGGCGACCACCTCGGCCAGGGTGGATTCGGCGCGCAGGGCCTCGATCTCGAAGTCCTCCACCGCATCGAGCAGGGCAGACGCACGGCGGGTGGCTTCCGTCGCCGTCTCGAGGGCGACGTTGGCCTCCTCGTTCTGCTTCGCCGCGCGACGGCGTTCCGACACGTCGGCGCTGTGCGTAGCGAAACTGATGAGCTGCTCCGCCTCCGCCGCGCTGGCGGTGATCTGGTGCATGGCGGAATCGGCGTACCGGGCCGAGAGACGGGAGACGGCTTCGTTGGTCTGGGGGATGCGGGCGCTGAGCGCGGCTGCCTCGGCCCGCACCTGCGCGATGATCTCCGGGGCGCGTCGTACCTTGGCGACCGACTCGGCGAGGACGGAGGTCTTCTCGTCGAGCAGGTCCTGCGCCCAGTCGCAGAGCTGGAGGATGCGCGCGTTGCGCGTACGCAGCTCCTCGTCGGTGTCCGGGATCTCGTCGTGGTTCAGCTGGTGGAGCTGGAACGCTTCGCGCAAGTGGGTGCGCACCGCAGCGAGTGCCGTGCGCAGATCAGCAGTGAGCGACTCGCCGAGCTCGGCTTCCGCGAAGGAGAGCTCGTCGGAGGTCGTGCGGATCCGCTCGTCGGCGCTGACCAGGGCCTGCTCAGCACGTCGAGCCAGATCGGCATCCTGTGCGGCGAGTTCTTCCTGTTCGCGTTTGCGTCTGCCCCAAAATCCAGCCATGACCCGATCCTAGTTTCCCCGGGCACAGGGATGGCTGAGCATCCGCTCGGGGCGAACGGCGATCCCGTGTCGGTCCCGGCGTGCGGAGCGTGCCTGTGACGTGGGTCAGAGCGCCGGGAGGGCGTCGGACATCGCCGACACGGTCTTCGCGGGTCGCCCGCGCTTGGGGCGATCGGCGGTGAGCTCGAGCGCCATCGCATGGCGGGGACGCCCGCTGAGGCGCTGAGCGGTGTGATCGAGCCAGCGCACCTCGGCCTCCGCGGCGAAGATCATGGAGTCGGTCACGAGGGCCCACGCGAGTCCTTCGGGATCGTCGGCGTCGCCCCGTTCTCGGCGCTCCTGCCGAAGAGCTTCCAGCTGTCGCAGGGAGGCCGATCGCTGGGCGAGGATGGCTGCGGTCGCATCGACGCCCGGAAGAGTCGCCGCGACCGCGAGCTTGATCGCGAGTTCGTCCCGGGTGCCCTGGGGGCGCACGACGGGGGAGGAGAGCCACTCGTCGACGTCGGCGATCCCGGCATCCGTGATCCGCCAGTACACGTGTCCGCGATCGTCGGCCTCGCCGCGCGACACCAGGCCGTCGCGTTCGAGGCGCTCGAGGGTGTTGTAGATCTGCCCGACGTTCAACGGCCAGACCGATCCGGTGCGGCGATCGAATTCGTGGCGGAGCTGGTATCCGTAGCAGGGCCCCTGCGCGAGGATGGCGAGCAGGCTCTGGCGTACTGACATCGTTCGTCCCCCGTGACCGTTCTTTGGAATGCGATACCGAGTATATGGTTACCGGGCAACCCGACGATCCGACGCGCGGGACCGCCATGCAGGCGACGTGCAGGTCACAGCCCGGTAACATGGCGAAGTATGCCTGGCGTCGGGTTCACCGATGACCGGCGATTTACCCACTGACAGGGAGATGACATCCGTGGCCAATCCTCTTGAGAAGCTGCTGCGTGCGGGCGAAGGGCGGGTCATCCGCCGCCTGAATCAGGTCGTCAAGGCAGTGGGGGCGCTGGAAGAGGACATCTCCAAGCTCACCGACGACGAGCTGCGCAACGAGACCACGGAGCTGCGTGCTCGCTTCGAGAAGGGCGAGACGCTCGACCAGCTGATGCCCGAGGCGTTCGCCGCGGTGCGCGAGGCCGCCAAGCGCACGCTCGGAATGCGCGCGTACGACGTGCAGATCATGGGCGGCGCCGCCCTCCATCTCGGCAACATCGCCGAGATGAAGACCGGTGAGGGCAAGACGCTGGTCGCCACGCTCCCGGCCTACCTGAACGCGATCGCCGGCAAGGGCGTCCACGTCATCACGGTCAACGACTTCCTCGCCAGCTATCAGGCCGAGCTCATGGGACGCGTGTTCCGCGCGCTCGGGATGACCACCGGCATCATCGTCTCCGGTCAGACTCCCGCGGTGCGCCGCGAGCAGTACGCCGCTGACATCACCTACGGCACGAACAACGAGTTCGGCTTCGACTACCTGCGCGACAACATGGCGTGGCGCAAGGAAGACCTCGTGCAGCGCGAGCACTTCTTCGCCATCGTCGACGAGGTCGACTCGATCCTCATCGACGAGGCGCGCACGCCGCTCATCATCTCGGGTCCGTCGTCGGGCGAGGCCAACCGCTGGTTCGCCGAGTTCGCGAAGATCGCCCGCACGCTCGAAGTCGGCGAGGACTACGAGGTCGACGAGAAGAAGCGAACCGTCGGCGTGCTCGAGCCCGGTATCGAGAAGGTCGAGGACTACCTCGGCATCGACAACCTCTACGAGTCCGCGAACACCCCGCTGATCTCCTTCCTCAACAACTCGATCAAGGCGCTGGCCCTGTTCAAGAAGGACACCGACTACGTCGTCATGAACGACGAGGTCATGATCGTCGACGAGCACACCGGCCGAATCCTGGTCGGTCGTCGCTACAACGAGGGCATCCACCAGGCCATCGAGGCCAAGGAGGGCGTGCCGGTCAAGGCCGAGAACCAGACTCTCGCCACCGTCACCCTGCAGAACTACTTCCGCCTGTACGACAAGCTCGCCGGCATGACCGGTACGGCCGAGACCGAGGCCGCCGAGTTCATGTCCACGTACAAGCTCGGTGTCATCCCGATCCCGACGAACCGTCCGATGATCCGCAAGGACCAGTCCGACCTCGTCTACAAGAACGAGACGGCGAAGTTCGCACAGGTCGTCGAGGACATCGCCGAGCGTCACGCATCCGGTCAGCCGGTGCTGGTGGGAACGGTGAGCGTCGAGAAGAGCGAATACCTGTCGCGCCTGCTCGCGAAGAAGGGCGTCAAGCACGAGGTCCTCAACGCGAAGAACCACGCACGCGAGGCCGAGATCGTCGCTCGGGCCGGTCGCCTGGGAGCCGTCACCGTCGCCACGAACATGGCCGGACGAGGAACCGACATCATGCTCGGTGGTAACGCCGAGTTCCTCGCCGTCCAGGAGCTCAAGGGCAAGGGCCTCGACCCCGTGGAGACGCCCGAGGAGTACGAGGTCGCGTGGGATGAGACCTACGAGGCGATGAAGGCCGTCGTCGCGGAGGAGGCCGAGAAGGTCATCGAGGCCGGCGGCCTCTACGTGCTCGGCACCGAGCGTCACGAGTCCCGCCGCATCGACAACCAGCTCCGTGGCCGTTCCGGACGTCAGGGCGACCCCGGTGAGAGCCGCTTCTACCTGAGCCTCACCGACGACCTGATGCGTCTGTTCCAGTCGGGGGCGGCCGAGGCGATCCTCGCCCGCACGAACTTCCCGGACGACGTGCCGATCGAGTCGGGGCTCGTGTCCCGTGCGATCCGCAGCGCGCAGTCGCAGGTCGAATCCCGCAACGCGGAGATGCGCAAGAACGTCCTCAAGTACGACGACGTCCTGAACCGCCAGCGCGAGGCCATCTACGCCGACCGCCGACACATCCTCCAGGGCGATGACATCGCCGACCGGGTGCAGCACTTCATCGAAGACGCCATCAGTGGCGTCGTGAAGGATCACACCGGGGAAGGTCACAACGAGAGCTGGGACTTCGATGCTCTCTGGACCGAGCTCAAGACCCTTTACCCCGTCGGCGTGACGATCGATGAGGTGGTGGCCGAGGCCGCCGACCGCAAGGGCGGAATCGATGCCGATGGACTCACCCGTGAGCTGCTCTCCGACGCCAAGATCGCGTATGAGGCGCGCGAGGAGTCGCTCGGCGAAGCCGCCACACGTGAACTCGAGCGTCGTGTCGTGCTCCAGGTGCTCGACCGCCGCTGGCGCGACCACCTCTACGAGATGGACTACCTCAAGGACGGCATCGGCCTGCGTGCGATGGCTCAGCGCGACCCGCTCATCGAGTACCAGCGCGAGGGCTACGCGATGTTCCAGTCGATGATGGGGCAGATCAAGGAGGAGTCGGTCGGCTACCTCTACAACCTCGAGGTCGAGGTGCGTCGTGCCGGTGACTCGCAGACCGCAGAGGTCGAGGCGAAGGGCCTCGCCACGGACGGCGGCGAGCAGCGACTCGAGTACTCCGCCGCGAACGATGCGGGAGAGGTCGAGGTGCGCAACGACCGCGGTCAGGTCCAGCAGGCGGCCACCGATCGCGTACGCCAGGCGGCGGCTCGCGCGCAGGCACCGCAGACCGAGCCGGAGGAAGCGCCGCGCGGGGCTTTCGGTCAGCGCACCGATGCAGAGGCGCCCGCTGCCGGGAACCGCGAGCAGCGTCGCGCCCAGGGCAAGAAAAAGAAGTAGCGTCAGCGCAGGGAGGGCCAGTCCGCGTGGATTGGCCCTCCTTTCGTCGCTGTAGGCTTGGCCGATGACCCCAACGCGCAACTTCGACCAGTCGTCGAAGCTCAAGAACGTCCTGTACGAGATCCGCGGAAACGCCCTCGTCGAGGCGGCGCGGTTGGAAGCCGAGGGACACAAGATCCTCAAGCTGAACACGGGCAATCCGGCGATCTTCGGTTTCGACGCTCCGCACCAGATCGTGCGCGACATGCTCGCGGCGCTGCCGACGGCGCACGGCTACAGCGACAGCAAGGGCATCATCTCCGCCCGGCGTGCTGTCGTGAGCCGCTATGAGGAGATCGAGGGCTTCCCTCGATTCGACCCCGATGACGTGTATCTCGGCAACGGTGTCTCCGAGCTCATCACGATGACCATGCAGGCGCTGCTGGATGAGGGCGACGAAGTGCTCATCCCGGCGCCGGACTACCCGCTCTGGACGGCGATGACCAGCCTCGCCGGCGGGACGCCCGTGCACTACCTCTGCGACGAGGATGACGAGTGGCAGCCGGACCTCGAGGACATCCGCTCGAAGATCACGCCACGCACCAAGGCGCTCGTCATCATCAACCCGAACAACCCCACGGGCGTCGTGTACTCCCGTCAGATCCTCGAGGGGCTGGTGCAGATCGCCCGCGAGCACCAGCTGTTGCTGCTGTCGGACGAGATCTATGACCGCATCCTGTTCGATGGCGCCGTGCACATCCCGACGGCGACCCTTGCTCCCGATCTGCTGTGCCTGACCTTCAACGGCCTGTCCAAGACGTATCGGGTGGCGGGATACCGGTCGGGATGGATGGTCATCACGGGACCGCAGGACCACGCCAAGGGCTTCCTGGAGGGCATCACGCTCTTGGCGTCCACGCGACTCTGCCCGAACGTCCCGGCACAGCATGCCGTGCAGGCGGCGCTCTCCGGAGTGCAGTCGATCGAGGCGCTGATCGCTCCGACCGGTCGCCTGCACGAGCAGCGCGACATCGCGTGGGAGGGGCTCGAGTCGATCCCCGGCGTCTCCTGCGTCAAGCCGCAGGGGGCCCTGTATGCATTCCCGCGGCTCGACCCGAATGTGCACGAGATCCGGGATGACGCACGGTTGGTGTACGACCTGCTGGTCTCGGAGCACATCCTGCTCGTTCAGGGCACCGGCTTCAACTGGGCGACCCCGGACCACCTCCGGCTCGTCACGCTCCCCGAACCCCGAGTGCTGAGCGAAGCCGTCGAACGACTGGGGAACTTCCTCTCGAGCTACCGGCAGTAGCGGTCTCCGCCTCGGCGGGACAGAGCGTCGTCGCCAGTCGTCTCACGGCGGCAGCGAAGGGCGAGCGGGGAGCCACATCGGTCATGGGGCGCGCATGCAGCAGCGCCGCGTCGGCCGCGCGCTGGTCGAACGGCAGGAAGACGACGTCGGTGATGCCCGCGAACCTCTCGAGCGTGCGCCGCACCTGCCCTCGCGCATCGATCCCGAGGGGCCCCGATCGCACCCGATTGACCACGACGACCACGGGAGTGCGTGCGGCGATGCGTCGCAGCTCGGCATGGTCGCGCACGAATCTGCTGATTCCGAGCGGATCGGCCGAGGCGACCGCGATGATCAGATCAGCCTCTTCCAATGTCGCCGAGGTCGCCGCGTGACGACGCGGCCCCGCGAGATCGTGCGTGACCTCGTCGTCGGCATCGAAGGCGTCGGACATATCGACGACGGTGTCCTCGATCCACTCGCGGCAGGCGGCGAACGTCGCTCTGAGGCGCGTCGCAGAGAGCTCCGGCCAACGGCTGGGACGGTTGATGCCGGGCAGCACCTCGATGTCCCCTCCGCCCGTGGAGACCGTGGTGGCGAGTCTGGTCAGTTCGGCGGAGTCGAGAGCCCCGCGCTCCGCCCGCCGGCACGCGGCGGCCACGCCCGGTGAGTCGTCGCCGAGCCCGAGCAGGAGAGCGAGAGCCGGAGCGACGGTATCGGCGTCGACCAGAGCGGTCCGGCGTCCGGTGCGGGCGAGCTCGGCCGCCAGCTGGATAGCCAGCGTGGATCGCCCCGGGGCGCCGTGCGGACCCCAGACGGCGATGACGCGGTGGGGGAGGATGGACGGCGGCCGCGGCGCCGCATCCGCCTCTGTCGCCAACGTCGCTGCGACCTCCCATCCCGCGGCGTCGGCGCGCAGGGCCGCGGACAGCCCGAGACGGCCCAGCAAACGGCTGTCCGCTCCGCCGAGAGCCAGGATGCGCACGCCGGCCCGATCGCACGTGGAGATCAGTTCTGGGGTCAGCACCGCGCGCGTGGCAGGGACGATGACGGCTTCGGTGCCGGGAGGGATCTCGACGCCCGGGGCGGGCACGACGATCGAGACCACCTCGATGCCTTCCAGTCCGAGTTCCGCGGCCAGCACGCTCGCGCGGGGCTCGGGAACCGCCACGACGACAGCCGTCACGATCCGGACCCGACCGGCACGACCGAGAGGGCGGCCCCACCGGTGGTCGCGGCGAGCACGTCGGCCACATCGGCGCGGTCGATCACGACTTCGAGCTGGCTTCCGGTATCGGCGAGCACGCCCTCCTGGTCGAGCACGTCGTGCACGATCACGTCGGCGACGAGGATGCGCGGGACATCGTAGGACCTGCCCTCGTCGAGGGGCGGCGCCTGCCAGATCTCCACAACCGTGCCCGCCTCGACTCCTTCCGGGATCCCGGTGCTGCTCTGGATCACGACGGTCGTGGAACGGCTGCTGTCGGCGTCGGTCAGGGCTGACGTCGGAACGAGCTCGCCGCTCTGCAGAGTGCGCGCCGCCACGCTGCCAGGACGGACGTCTTCGGGCCCGAGATAGTCGTCGGCCAACGAGCCCAGACCGACGTCGACGACCTGGAAGTCCGAGGAGGTCAGCTCCTCTCCCTGCGCGATCGTCCGCGTGGCCTGGAGGGCCGGTACTGCATGGTCTGATGCCGACACGATCAGCCAGACGCCTGCGATGGAGAGCGCTACCAGTGCGATGCCCACGAGGAAGCGGACGTCGCCCCAGAACGCACGCCGAGGAGGAGGGAGGGATGCCATGGCGATATCGTCACAGAAACGGCGTCGATGGTCCGTGAGTTATCCACAGGAGGCGATCGGACCGGAATTCTGGCTCTCCGCGGGAGAGAATGAGGACATGTCCGCCTCTCCTGTTCGCGCCTCGCGTTATCTCGCGCCGGCACAGGTGGCCGAGCTGCTGAGCATCGAGGTGGATGAGGTCATCGCGCTCGTGCATGAGGGACGACTTCGGGGAGCACAACTCGGATCGCCGCCTCGGTGGCGGGTGGAGGAGACCAGTCTCGAGGGGTATCTGGCCGAGGAGTCCGAGAACTCCCGACGGATGGCGCTGTGGCATCAGTCCCAGACCGCGAGCTTCCCCGAGGTCTGGGGCACATCATCGGCTCATCGCAACTGATCGCCGGGGGCGCGTACCGCGACCAGCGCTGAGAACGGGATGATGCGGAACCCGTGCACGGCCCCGGCGAGCCGAGCCTGGCCCGCGTCGTGCACGGCCAGATCGAGGTGATCGGCAGCGGCGCGGTCGATCGTGCCATGGACGTCGTCGCCCACCCGTGTGCTGATGTGCACCGGGACGCGTCGCCGCGCGAGGTCACGCAGCACGAAACCGAGAGTCATCCGCTCCCGTAGCGGTATGTCAGCAGACGGCGGTGCGTCGAGACTCGCCAGGAGCATGCCGTGATCCGTCGCGACACCGCTGACGGCCGCGAGCGGAAGGAAGAGGGCGGTGGAGTCGCCGTGTGCCGCGCCAGTGCCGCGCGTGGAAACCGCGACCCAATCCGCACCGAGGCACTGCAGCGAGACCGGAATTCGTCTCCCGTTCGTGAGGTCGATCGTGGCGTCCGCACCGGTGCGGCACAGCGCGCGCAGCCGAGAGCGCAGATCCAATCGCGCGATGCGAAGCCGTTCCGACTCGGCGTCCAGCACCGCGCGCTCGGCCTCCCATTCCGATGCCAGCTGGCCTTCGAGGTCTTCGAACAGTCGGTCCCAGTGCATTCGACAGAGCGTAGGCGACACCATTCCCCGGCTGTACGAGTTATCCACATTCCTCCACCTTTTCCGCCCTCGCCCGGGCATCGCGGTGCTGTACTTGCTCACTCGCAGACCTCCCCGATCGAGAGTTCGACATGATGCCGCACGAGTACTTCGCACCCCAGCCGACACCGACCATCGAGCTGCCCGACCCTGTTCCGCTTCTGCGCAGCCTCACGCACGGCGTGCTCGAGGTACTTGCGGGTGTCAGAGAAATCGATCAGCTCGCCCGATGGTTCAGCGAAGAGGCGTTCCGCAGCCTGGTCACCCGATCGAACCTCTCCGCGCGAGCACGCAGTGCACGCGGAGTGCCTCCTGCACGTCCGACCTTCGAGATCCGCGCGCTACGAGTCACCGAGCCCCTCGACGGTGTCATCGAAGCCGTGGTGGTGGTCGCGGGTCCCGGTCGAACCCGGGCGGTCGCGGTGCGCCTGGAAGGGACGGATCGTCGCTGGCGCGCGACTTCGCTGGCGATTCTCTGAGGCATGTGACCGTAGGCTGGTCAGGTGTCAACCCTCAGCGATCTCGCCCATGCCCAGGGACTCCTGAACGACAGCGATGTCGAATGGCTCCATCGTCTCGCCGGCGACGGACAGCTCCTCGCGGACCTGGCCTCCGCCGACATCGTGATCTGGATCCAGACCGACGACGGCTCCTTCATCGCGGTCGCACACGCGCGACCGAGCGGCGCCGCGACCCTCTTCTATCGCGACATCGTCGGTGAACGGGTGCGGCCGCAGTGGCGCACGCAGGTCCAGGGCGCCTTCGAGTCCGCCGAGATCGTCGATTCCTCTTCGCCTGACTGGTTCGAAGAGACGCCGACCAGAGTGCGAGCCGTGCCGATCGTGAGCGTCCGCCGCGGCGCCGATGCCCAGTCCACCGTGATCGGAGTCGTCACCCGGCACACCAACCTCGGCGAGGTGCGCACGCCCTCCCGTCAGCAGATCACCTTCGACGAGTGCGCGAACGATCTCTTCCGCATGATCGCCGACGGAAGCTTCCCCGACCTCACCGCACCGACGTCACCGCGTCGCGGCGCCCCGCGAGCCTCCGACGGACTCATCCGCATCGACGTCGACGGGATCACCACATTCGCCAGCCCGAATGCGCTCTCCGCCTTCAACCGGATGGGTTTCGACGACGAGCTCGAGGGGGAGTCGCTCGCCGAGGTCACCACTCGGCTGGTGCCGCCTTCCCGACAGGTAGACGAGTCTCTGCCCGTCGTCGTCACCGGACGCGCGCCCTGGCGCACCGATATCGAGGCGCGCGGGGTGACGGTGTCGCTGCGCGCCATTCCGCTGAAGGACCACGGTACCCGGATCGGGGCGATCGTCCTCTGTCGCGATGTGTCGGAGCTGCGCCATCAGGAGCAGGAGCTCATCACCAAGGATGCGACGATCCGCGAGATCCACCACCGGGTGAAGAACAATCTGCAGACGGTGGCCTCCCTGCTGCGGATCCAGGCACGTCGTACGCATTCCGACGAGGCGCGGGACGCGCTCACGCAGGCCATGCGCCGCGTGGATGCCATCGCCGTCGTGCATGACACGCTCGCTCAGGGACTCACGCAGAAGGTCGATTTCGATGAGGTCTTCCACCGCGTGCTCAAGCTCGTCGCCGAGGTCGCCTCTGCGCCCAACACGCGCGCACGCACACAGTCGACCGGACGCTTCGGAGTGCTGCCGAGCGAGTATGCGACTCCGCTCGCACTCGCGCTGACGGAGGTCGTGACCAACGCGGTGGAGCATGGTCTCGCCGGGCAGGAGGGCGTCGTGACGATCGACGCCAAGCGCACCGAGGAGAACCTCCGCGTGACGGTGAGGGACACCGGACTAGGCCTGCCGGAGGGGCGGATCGGCCAGGGGCTCGGCACTCAGATCATCCGCACCCTCATCCAGGGCGAACTCGGTGGAACGATCGAATGGCACGGGAGCGACGGAGAAGGCACCGAGGTGGTCATCGACATCCCGCTGCGCTGGCTCGAGAGGTGAGCACGGCCGCTCCCGAACAGACGGAAGCGGCCTGAGAGTCGATCTCAGGCCGCTTCCGGACGATCAGGAGGCGCGGCGGGCGCGGGCGGCGCGACGCTTCAGAGCGCGGCGCTCGTCTTCGGAGAGACCGCCCCACACGCCCGAGTCCTGGCTGGTCTCCAGGGCGTACTGCAGGCAGATCTCGGTGACGGTGCAGGTGGCGCACACAGTCTTCGCCTTCTCGATCTGATCGACGGCCGGGCCGGTGTTCCCCACGGGGAAGAAAAGCTCGGGGTCGACAGTCAGGCAGGCGGCCTTATCGCGCCAGTCCATGGGGGCTCCTCGGTGTGGATTTCAAGAGATGTCGCGATGCGACCTCTCGGATTCGGGTAGTAGTTCGGGTTCCGCTACCCTGTTGAGATGCGGACGGAATGCCCGCGAATTGTGATGCGAGCGTGAACGCTCGCCCCACGCCGCTGTGGGAGCACATGACTTTCTCTATTCTGTTACATGAAAACCGTGAAATCAAGGGTTTTCTCCTCTTTCGATCCTTGGGAGACACCGTGCGCGCACCCGGAATCGCCCTCGCAGCTGCGGCGGTCCTCGCCCTCGAGGCGGTGGCTCTCCTGGTCTTCGCCGTGATCGAGCTCGCCGGCCTCGGTGCGGGCGACGCGGCCTCGCTGCCGACGGCGCTGGCACTCATCGTGCTCACGCTGATCGGTGCCGCAGCCCTCGTCGCGTTCGCCGTCGGCACACGCGTGGGCAAGTCGTGGGCGCGGTCCGGGGGAGTGGTCTTCCAGGTGCTCGCCGTGGCTCTCGCGCTGGCGTCTCTCACGCTGCAGCCGATCGCGTGGACATTCACCCTCGGTGTCGGGCTTCCCGGGCTGGTCGGATTCGTCCTGCTGATCTCGAGCGCGCGTCTGGAAGGCCCGCAGCGCGCTGCCGAGTGACCTCAGCGCCGTGCGGGCCGCGGGGCCCATCGGCCTCGGATCGAAAGTCGCGGCTCAGGCGTCGATGCCGAGCTGCTTGCGCAGTCGTGCGACGTGGCCGGTGGCCTTGACGTTGTACTGCGCGAGAGCGATCTTGCCCTCTTCGTCGAGCACGAAGGTCGAGCGGATAACGCCCTCGATGCGCTTGCCGTAATTCATCTTCTCGCCCCACGCGCCGTACGCCGTGTGCACCGCGTGGTCGGGATCGCTCAGGAGCGGGAAGGTCAGCCCGTCGCGCTCGCGGAACTTCGTCAGCGTGGCGGGTTCGTCGCGCGAGATGCCGATCACCCGATAGCCGGCGCCCTGGAGCGAGGAGATGCTGTCGCGGAAGTCGCAGGCCTCGGTGGTGCATCCGGGGGTCATCGCAGCCGGATAGAAGTACAGCACGGTCTTCTGGCCGCGCAGGTCGTCCAGACGGACGGTGTTCCCGTCCTGGTCGAGGAGGGAGAAGTCGGGGGCGGCGGTTCCGGGTTCGAGGCGCTGAGTCACGTGTCCAGCCTAACGGCCGGGCGCCTGCTCCGCCTTGTCCGCGAAGGTCTGCAGGAGCCGCTGCAGGGAGTCGAGCCGCGCTCGACCGGTCTCGCCCAGTTCGCCGCTCTCCGCGGCCTCGATGAGGGCACAGTCGGGGGCGTCGGCGAGGTGGGTGCAGCCGCGAGGGCAGTTCTCGGCGATCGCGGCGAGCTCGGTGAACGCCGCAAGGATGTTCGCGGGATCGACGTGTCCGAGACCGAACGAGCGCACGCCGGGGGTGTCGATGACCCAGCCGGTCCCGCGGGGGCCTTCGTAGCGCAGCGACACCGTCGACGACGAGGTGTGCCGCCCGCGTCCGGTGACCTGATTCACGTGGCCGGTGGCGCGCAGCGCCGTCGGGACGAGCGCGTTGACGAGCGTGGACTTGCCCACCCCGGAGTGGCCGACGAAGACGGTGGAGTGTCCGACGAGGGATTCGCCGATCTCGTCAACGGGCATCTGATCCTGCGCACTGGTGAACACCCGCAGGTCGAGCCCGTCGAAGTGCGTGAGGAACTCGGTGGGATCCGCGATGTCGGTCTTGGTGACGACGAGGAGTGGGCGGATGCCGGCATCCAGCGCGGCCACGAGATAGCGGTCGACGAGTCGGGCGCGGGGCTCGGGGTCGGCAGCCGCGACCACGACGAGCATCTGATCGGCGTTGGCGACGATCACGCGCTCGACCTGGTCGGTGTCGTCGGCACTGCGTCGCAGCAACGAGGTGCGGTCGATGATGCCGACGATGCGGGCGAGGGTGCCTTCGTCTCCCGATGTGTCGCCGACGACCCGTGCCTGATCGCCGGTGACGATCGGCATACGTCGCAGCTCCCTGGCGCGCGTGGTGGTGATCATGCGCTCCTCGGCGGTGTCCTCGCCGAGGAGGACGGAGTACCTGCCGCGGTCGACGCCGAGCACTCGACCCACCTGCGCATCCTCGTGCGCTGGGCGACGTTTGGTGCGCGGGCGGTTCGCCTTCGGGTTGGGGCGCGTCCGGATGCTGCTCTCGTCGAAGTCCTCGAAGTCGTCTTCGAGGTCGTCGGCGTCGTCGAGCCAGCTCATCCTCAGCCCCGCAGCATCCGCTCCCAGAGCATCGTGAACTCCGGGAGGGTCTTGGCGGTCGTACCGATGTCGTCGATCTCGACGGCGGGGATGCGCAGGCCGATGAGCGCTCCGGTGGTGGCCATCCGGTGATCGTGATGCGCGGCCCATCCGCCGCCCTGCAGTGGGCGGGGGATGATGCGGAGGCCGTCGGGAAGTTCTTCGGCTTCGCCGCCGAGCTTTCGGAGGTTGCCGATCAGTGCGGCGATCCGGTCGGTCTCGTGCAGACGGATGTGCCCGATGCCGCGGATCGTGGTCGGAGACTCCGCGAAGGCGGCGAGGCCGACCAGGGTCGGCGTCAATTCGCTGGCCGCGGAGAGGTCGAGATCGAGGCCGCGGATTCCGGAGCCGGCGCGCACGGTGAGCGTGCCGCCGTGACGGCCGACGTGCGCTCCCATGGCCTGGAGGATCTCGGGCAGCAGCGCACCGGGCTGGGTGGAGTGGGCGGGCCAGCCCGTGATCGACACCGATCCGCCGGTGACGAGTGCCGCGGCGAGGAACGGTGCGGCGTTGGAGAGATCGGGTTCGATCGCGATCTCCTTGGCGCGCGGCACGCCCGCTTCGACCAGCCATTCGCCGACAGCGGGGCGCTCGATGCGGATGCCGCGTCGGCTGAGGGCCTCGATCGTCATGTCGATGTGCGGGAGGCTCGGCAGGTGCTCGCCGGTGTGGACGAGGTGCAGGCCGACGTCGAACCGAGGAGCGGCGAGCAGAAGCCCGGAGACGAACTGGCTGGATGCCGAGGCGTCGATCTCGACCCGTCCACCGCGGATCCGACCGTGACCGCGGATCGTGAAGGGGAGGGCCCAGGTGCCCTCGTCGTCGATGTCGACGCCGAGATCGCGCAGCGCGCTGATCAGGCCGCCCATCGGACGGTGGAGGGCGGTCTCATGGGCGGTGAGATGCACGTCATGTTCCGCGAGTCCGGCGAGCGGGGCGATGAATCGCATCACGGTTCCGGCCTGCCCGCAATCGATCGTGGTGCCGCCACGGAGCTTCGCAGGGGTGACGACCAGATCGGGTCCGAACTCGTGTCCGGCGTCCACCTCCTCGATACCGACCCCGAGAGCGCGGAGAGCGTCGACCATGCGCGCGGAATCGTCGGAGTGCAGCGGCGAGATCAGGCGGCCGGGACCGTCGGCGATCGCGGCAATCATCAGCTCGCGGTTCGTCAGCGATTTGGAACCGGGGATCGTGAGCTCGGCGTGCACCGGCACGTCGGTCGTGGGCGCGGCATAGGCGCCCTGCACACGGGAAGGGGAATACCTGTTGGCGCTCATCGGTTCTCACCTTAGTAAACACAGGGAGCTTCGTCGCGAAAGACAGGCATCCCGACGCGAAGGAGAGAGTATGCCGGCGACGTTGGAGCGCGAGGTGTTCGACCTCAGCGGCCTAGACTGGCCGATGATGGATGACACCGCAACCGCAGACACCGTCAGCGACCCTCGGCGCGAGTTCGAGGAGCAGGCGATCCCTTTCATGGATCAGCTCTACGCCGCGGCGATGCGCATGACGCGCAACCCGGCCGACGCCGCCGACCTCGTGCAGGAGACCTTCGTCAAGGCCTACGGGTCCTGGGCGACGTTCTCGCAGGGCACGAACCTCAAGGCGTGGTTGTACCGGATTCTCACGAACACCTACATCAACATCTACCGCAAGCGCCAGCGGGAGCCGTTCCAGGGAACGATCGACGAGCTCGAGGACTGGCAGCTGGGCGGAGCAGAGTCGACCACGGCGTCGCACAGCCGGTCGGCCGAAGCCGAAGCCATCGACCGGATGCCCGCGTCGGTCGTCAAGGACGCGCTGCAGGCCGTTCCGGAGGATTTCCGACTGGCGGTGTATCTCGCCGACGTCGAGGGCTTCGCGTACCAGGAGATCGCCGACATCATGAAGACCCCCATCGGCACCGTCATGAGCCGTCTGCACCGTGGCAGGCGGATGCTGCGGGAGCTGTTGGCAGATTACGCCGCTGAGCGGGGCATCGCCGCGGCTGAGACGAGGAGCAAGAAATGAGCGACTGCGGCTGCGACAAAGCCCGTCAGGATCTGGAGGAATACCTCCGCAACGAGGTGTGCAAGACCGAACACACCGAGATCCGCGAGCATCTCGAGAACTGCCCGTCGTGCCGGGACGAGGCGCTCGTCGCCACCACCCTCACCGATGTGATCGCCCGTGCCTGCAAGGAGACGGCTCCGGAGGAGCTGCGCGACCAGGTGTTCGCGCGTCTGCGGGCCGTTCAGGCGACACAGCACTGACACACGCGTCTGAGGCCGTCGCTAGTGTGGATGGATGAACTCCATCGATGCGCGCGACGTTCCCGCTGACAACACCTCGACGGAAAGACTGGCCGGATCCGGGCTCGAGTACCGAGTCGTCGATCTGAGCGACGAGGCGAGCGCTTCCGCCTTCGCCCGCGCTGTCGACCGAGGGTTCCTCGGGTCCGACCCGAACGCCGAGATGCGGGCTCAGGTGCGGAAAACGTTCGCCGAGCGACGGAACATCGGTGTCTTCGAGAAGACACCGCCGGCGACCGCTCTGCCGGTGGCGACGATCAACAGCTGGGTGACTCCGCTCACCCTCCCCGGCGGCGAGATCCCCATGTGGGCCATCAGCGTGGTCACGGTCTCGGCGACGCACCGGCGTCGCGGGATCGCCCGGGCACTGCTCGAGGGCGAACTGCGCGCGGCAGCATCCGCAGGGGTGCCGATCGCGGGGCTCACCGTGTCCGAGGCGACGATCTACGGTCGGTACGGGTTCGGATCGGCGATCCCGGTCGCGCGTCACACGGTCGACACCCGACGCGCAGGCTGGAGCGGACCGACGCCGACCGGCCGGCTCGAGTACATCGATGGCGAAACCCTCGCCGCCGATCTCGGCACGGTGCACGAGCGCGCCCGGGGCCGGGCATCGGGGCAGATCCCCGGCTGGCAGGGGCGATGGGAGGGGTACGCGGGCGTCGCGCCCACCCCGGATCGCGACCAGGCCCGCGGGGTGCGCTACCTCGACGAGGAGGGTGCGCTGCGCGGTGTGATGGCGTACACGGTGGGGGAGGCCGGCGGAACCTTCCGCTTCCGGATGGACGTGCGCCTGCTGGTCGCCGAGACCGACGATGCGCGCACCGCCCTGTGGCGTTTCGCGCTGCAGCACGATCTCGTCGACGAGGTGGTCGCCGACCTCCGCCCGATCGACGACCCGCTGCCGTGGCTGGTCCACGACACCCGCGGGGTGAAGCAGGAGGTGCACGATCACGGGTGGCTCCGCATCCTCGATCTGCCGACCGCGCTGACCGCACGCCGCTATTCCGCACCGATCGACACGGTCCTTCGCGTGGAGGACTCTCTGGGCTTCGCGAGCGGCGACTGGCGTCTGCGCGTCGATGACGCCGGGGTCGCGACGGTGGACGCGGCCGCGGGAGGCTCCGCGGTCGACGTCACACTCGACGTCTCGACGCTCTCCGTGCTCTACGCGGGGGGTGTCCGTGCGTCCACACTGCACGGTGCCGGACGGATCTCCGCCGAATCCGCGGCGGTCGAGGCGCTCGATCGCGCGCTCGTCGCCTTCCCGGCACCGTCGCTCGACATCTGGTATTGAGTCCGGAGGGGAAACGAAAGGGGCGCCACGACCGAAGTCGCGGCGCCCCTTCTCGTCTGACGATCAGCCGAGGGTGACCGCCGCGCGGATCAGCGCGGCCTGCTCAGCCGCGTGGACCTTCGAGGATCCGGTCGCCGGCGATGCCGAGGCCGGGCGCGACACCGGGCGGAACGAGCGGTCTCCGGGAACGTCGGCGAAGGCGAGCGCCAGGAACGGCCAGGCGCCCTGGTTCTCCGGTTCTTCCTGCACCCACACCAGTTCGGCGTTCGGGTAGGAGTCGGTGATGGCCTTGAGCTCGTCGATCGGCGTCGGGTACAGCTGCTCGAGCCGGACGAGGGCGACCTCGGGGTTCGGGTTCTTCTCGAGCTCGGCACGCAGATCCCAGTGCACCTTGCCCGAGTGCACGAGCACCCGCTTGACGGCGGTGCGGTCGAGCCCGCGGTCGTCATCGATGACCGGCTCGAAACGACCCTGCGTGAACGCCTCGACCGGGCTCGTCGCGCCGCGCAGACGCAGCATCGCCTTCGGTGTGAAGACGATGAGCGGCTTGCGCGGTCGGGCGTAGGCCTGGCGGCGCAGCAGGTGGAAGTACGACGCGGGGGTCGACGGACGCGACACGATCATGTTGTCCTGCGCGCACATCTGCAGGAAGCGCTCGATGCGTGCCGACGAGTGGTCCGGCCCCTGGCCTTCGTAGCCGTGGGGGAGGAGCAGGGTCACGCTGGACTGCTGTCCCCACTTCTGCTCGGCGGCCGAGATGTACTCGTCGATGACCGACTGGGCACCGTTGACGAAGTCGCCGAACTGGGCCTCCCAGAGCACGAGCGCCTCCGGAGCCTCCACCGAATAGCCGTACTCGAAGCCGAGGGCGGCGTACTCGCTGAGCAGCGAGTCGTAGACGAAGAAGCGCCCTTGAGCGTCGGAGAGGTTCGACAGCGGCAGCCATTCCTGGCCGTTCGCACGGTCGTGCAGGGTCGCGTGTCGCTGCACGAACGTGCCGCGGCGAGCGTCCTGGCCGGCGAGCCGGACGGGCGTTCCCTCCACCAGCAGCGAACCGAATGCGAGCAGTTCGCCGAAGCCCCAATCGATATTGCCGTTTCGGCTCATGTCGAGGCGCTTGTCCAGCAGCTGCTGGATCTTCGGGTGCACCGTGAAGCCCTCGGGCTTGTTCACGAAGGCGTCGCCGATCATCTGGATGACCTCGCTCGGCACACCGGTGATCTCGGGGGCACCGACCTGGTCGTCGACGGGGGCCTGCTCCGGAGCGATCGGCAGAGCGCCGGTCTCGGCGGCGTGCGTCTCGGCGAACGCGATCTCCAGGCGGTTCTGGAAATCGGCCTTGGCCTCGTCGTACTCCTGCTCGGTGATGTCACCACGGCCGACGAGCGACTCGGTGTACAGGCGGCGGACGGAACGCTTCGCCTGGATGAGGTCGGTCATCAACGGCTGCGTCATCGAGGGGTCGTCGCCCTCGTTGTGACCACGTCGGCGGTAGCAGACGAGGTCGATCACGACGTCACGGTGGAAGCGCTCGCGGTACTCGAACGCGAGCTGCGCGACGTGGATGACGGCCTCGGGGTCGTCGCCGTTCACGTGGAACACCGGCGCCTGGATCGTCTTGGCGACGTCGGTCGAGTAGATCGACGTGCGGCCGTCGTTCGGCGTCGTGGTGAATCCGACCTGGTTGTTCACGACCACGTGGATCGTGCCACCGGTGCGGTAGCCGCGCAGCTGCGACATCTGCAGCGTCTCGACCACGACACCCTGACCGGCGAAGGCCGCGTCGCCGTGCACGAGGATCGGCAGCCAGGCGAAGGTGCCGATCGGCTTGCGGTCCTGTTTGGCGCGGACGATGCCTTCCAGCACGCCATCGACGGTCTCGAGGTGCGAGGGATTGGCGGCCAGGTAGACCGGAAGCTCGGAGTCGTCGTCGGCGACGAAGGTGCCCTCGGTGCCGAGGTGGTACTTGACGTCGCCGGAACCGCGCTGGTTGCCCGGGGTCTGCGTGCCCTCGAACTCACGGAACACCTGGCCGTAGGTCTTGCCGGCGATGTTGGTGAGCACGTTCAGACGGCCGCGGTGCGCCATGCCGATCGCGGCGCCCTCGAGGCCGGCGGTCGCGGCGCCCTGAAGGATCTCGTCGAGCAGCGGGATGAGCGATTCGCCGCCCTCGAGCGAGAAGCGCTTCTGACCGACGAACTTGGTCTGCAGGAAGGTCTCGAAGGCCTCGGCCTCGTTGAGCTTGCGGAGAACCCGCAGCTGCTCGTCGTGGCCGGGCTTCTGGTACTTGACCTCCACCTTCTCCTGGAACCAGCGACGCTGCTCCGGGTCCTGGATGTGCATGTACTCGATACCGAGCGTGCGGCAGTACGAGTCGCGGAGCACCCCGAGGATGTCGCGGAGCTTCGCGATGCGCCGACCGCCGAACCCGCCGGTGACGAACTCGCGGTCCAGGTCCCAGAAGGTGAGGCCGTGGCTCTCGATCTCGAGGTCGGGGTGCGAGCGCTGCACGTACTCGAGCGGGTCGATGTCGGCCATCAGGTGTCCGCGCACACGGAACGAGTTGATGAGCTCCTGCACACGGGACTGCTTGTCGACGCGCTCGGCGAGGTCGACGGCGATGTCGGGGTTCCAGCGGATCGGCGCGTAGGGGATGCGCAGGGCCGCGAAGATGTCGTCGTAGAACCCGCGCTGGCCGATGAGCAGCTCGTGCACCTTCTTCAGGAACTCGCCGGAGCCGGCGCCCTGGATGACGCGGTGGTCGTAGGTGCTGGTCAGTGTGATCGTCTTGCCGATGGCGAGTTCGTTGAGCGTCTTCTCGCTCGCGCCCTGGAACTCGGCGGGGTACTCGAGGGCACCGGCACCGATGATGCAGCCCTGGCCCTTCATCAGACGCGGCACCGAGTGCACGGTTCCGATGCCACCCGGGTTCGTCAGCGACACCGTGGTGCCCTGGAAGTCGCCGGCCGTCAGCTTGTTGCCGCGGGCGCGGGTGACCAGGTCCTCGTAGGCGGAGAGGTACTCGGTGAAGGTGAGGGTGTCGGCGCGCTTGATGCTGGGCACCATGAGGGCGCGTGTGCCGTCGGGCTTGGGCAGGTCGATCGCGATGCCGAGGTTGACGTGCGCCGGCGCGACCACGGAGGGCTTTCCGTCGACCTCCGCGTAGAACACGTTCTGGCTGCGGAACTCGTCGAGTGTCCGGATGAGCGCCCAACCGATGAGGTGGGTGAAGCTCACCTTGCCGCCGCGGGTGCGTGCCATGTGGTTGTTGATGACGATGCGGTTGTCGATCATCAGCTTGGCCGGCACGGTACGCACGCTGGTGGCGGTCGGGACGGTGAGCGACTCGTCCATGTTCGCGGCGAGGGTCTTGGGCAGACCGCGCAGCGGCGTGACCTTGTCCTCTTCGGCGGGCGCCGGAGCGTCCTTCGACTCGGATTTCGCCGGCTTCGGGGCCTGGGCGGGGATCGGCGCGGCAGCGGCGGGCTTGGCCGTCGTGCGCGCCACCGGCTGCGAACCGATCACCGGGATCGGTGCGGTGACGGGATGAGCCGCCGCCGGCGCATCGGGCGTTGCCGCGGGAGCTGCGGAAGCCGTCTCGGAGTGGTACTTCTCCAGGATGGGCCACCACTCCTTGTCGACGGAGTCGCGGTTCACCTTGAACTGCTCGTAGAGCTCTTCAACGAGCCAGGAATTGGCTCCGAACCCCCCGTCGCCGTTGACGCCGGTCACCTGGTTCGACACTCTCGATCGCCCTCTTTCATCGCTGAAGCTCTCTGGTGCGGACGTCGACGCAGGATGCGTTCGGGCCCGCACACTCTCGACCAACAAGCCTAACGTGTTTCGCTATGGGAATCGTCGAAGCTGAGCGCCCACCGCGTCGCGATCTGGGTACCGTGGAAGCATGAAGTTCTCTGGAGAGCAGCCGACCGTCGATCTGACCTACTCCGACGTCTTCCTGGTACCGCGCAGATCCGCGGTCACCAGCCGTCTCCAGGTCGACCTCGCCCCGCAGGACGGCACCCCGGCGACCCTGCCACTCGTCGCCGCGAACATGAACTCCGTGACCGGCCCGCGCATCGCAGCCGTGCTCGCGCGGCGTGGCGCGCTGGGCGTGCTGCCCCAGGACCTGCCGCTGCAGGATCTCGATGCGGCGATCCGCGAGGTGAAGTCGCAGCCCGTGCTCTGGGACACGCCCATCGTGCTGCCTCCCGAAGCATCGGCGGCCGATGCGCTCCGTCTGCTCCCGGCGACCAGCGGTCACGGGATCGTCGTCGCCCGCGGCACGGCGCCGATCGGCGTCGAGCGCATCCTCGGGATCCTCCCGGCGACCCGCCTGGCCACGGCGCTCCCCGATGCGCAGCTCGGCGATCTCGTGCACCACGGCACGCCGGCGATCGACGCGGACGACATCGGCTCGGAGCGGCACGCGTTCGATGTGATCACCGATGCCGGCGTCGAGATGGTGACCGTCGTGCACCACGGACACCTCGTCGGAACACTGAGCGCCCGGAGTGCGCTGCGCTCGACGCTCTACCGCCCTGCGGTCGATTCCGATGGGCGCCTCGCGGTCGCCGCGGCCGTCGGGATCAACGGCGACGTCGCGGCCAAGGCCAAGGCACTCGCAGCGGCAGGCGTCGACGTTCTGGTCGTCGACACCGCCCACGGCCACCAGGAGGGGATGCTGCGGGCTCTGCGCGCGGTCGCCGAGCTCGACCTCGGCCTCCCCGTCGTCGCAGGCAACATCGTCACCGCCGACGGCGTGGCCGATCTGGTCGACGCGGGGGCGTCGATCCTCAAAGTCGGCGTCGGCCCCGGCGCCATGTGCACCACCCGCATGATGACCGCGGTCGGCCGCCCGCAGTTCTCCGCCGTGCTCGAGACCGCGCAGGCGGCACGCGAGCTCGGTGCGCACGTCTGGGCCGACGGTGGCGTGCGCTATCCGCGCGATGTCGCTCTGGCCCTCGCCGCCGGCGCGGCCTCCGTCATGGTGGGATCCTGGTTCGCCGGCACCATCGAGGCGCCGGGGGAGTTGCAGCGCGATGCCGATGGCCGTCTGTTCAAGGAGTCCTGGGGCATGGCGTCGACCAAGGCCGTCCAGGCGCGCTTCGGTCGCCTCGACGCCTACGAGCGTGCTCGCAAGGAGCTCTTCGCCGAGGGCATCTCCTCATCGAAGATCTATCTCGACCCGCTCCGTCCCGGGATCGAAGACCTTCTCGACATGATCACCTCCGGTGTCCGCTCATCCTTCACCTACGCCGGCTCCTCGTCTGTACCGGAGTTCCATGAGCGCGCCGTGGTGGGCCTGCAGTCGGCGGCCGGCTACGAAGAGGGCAAGGCGCTGCCGGTCAGCTGGTGACCGCGAGCGCACTCCCCGTCGTCTTCGGTACAATCGTCGGCATAATGGACGACCCTCCCAGTTGTAGAACATCGCCCCACTGTCCGCCTCTCTCACAGGAGAGGAACCTCTGATGGACTACATCATGTTGGGCGTGGGGCTCCTGCTCACGGTCGGCACCGGCCTCTTCGTGGCGAGCGAGTTCGCATTGGTGAACCTCGATCGCGCCGAACTCGAAGCCAGGCAGGCACGCGGCGAATCGCGGCTCTCGCTCACGATCAGCGCCCTCAGGCACACATCGACGCATCTCTCGGCGGCCCAGCTCGGCATCACGCTCACGACGCTTCTGACCGGTTACACGATGGAGCCGGCGCTGTCGAACCTCCTGCGCCCGACCCTCATCGCCTGGAACCTCCCTGAAGCGGCCGTCGCGCCGATCGCGACCATCGTGGCGATGCTGGCGGCGACGGTGCTCTCGATGATCCTCGGCGAACTCGTGCCCAAGAACTTCGCCCTCGCTCTGCCGCTGGCGACGGCGAAGCTCGTGATCCCGTTCCAGATCGCGTTCACGACCGTGTTCAAACCGGCCGTCGTGGTGCTCAACGGCAGTGCGAACGGCGTACTGCGCGGCATGGGGATCGAGCCGAAGGAAGAGCTCTCAGGCGCCCGCAGCGCGGAGGAGCTGTCATCGCTCGTGCGGCGGTCCGCCAACGCGGGCCTGCTGGAGGCCGACACCGCCTCGCTGCTCGACCGCACCCTCATGTTCTCGCGCCTCACGGCCGCCGACGTGATGACGGCCAGACCGAGCATGCACGCGATCGCTGCAGGCGACTCGGTGGACGACGTCATCCAGCTCGCGCGACGCACGGGCCACAGCCGCTTCCCCGTGTACGACGACGACCTCGACGACATCACGGGCGTCGTGCACCTGAAAGCCGCCATCTCGGTTCCGCGCGAGCGGCGCACGGAGGTGCCGGTGGGCGCTCTCGCGACGGAACCGCTCCGCGTTCCGGAGACCGTGCACGTCGACGCCCTGATCGCGGAACTCCGTGCGCGCGGTTATCAACTCGCGATCGTCGTGGACGAGTACGGCGGGACCGCGGGGCTGGTGACCTTGGAAGACCTCGTCGAAGAACTCGTCGGAGAAGTCGCCGATGAGCACGATCGCACCCGCGCGGGAGTCATCCGCAACCGGGAGGGAGTCACGTTCCCCGGAGAGCTGCGCCCGGACGAGCTGCGTCGCCGTGCCGGTGTGGAAGTACCCGAGGGCGATGTGTACGACACCGTCGGCGGCTACGTCATGAGCGTGCTCGAGCGCGTGCCCGCGGTGGGCGACGAGGTCTCTCTCGACAGCGGCGTGCTGCAGGTGGTCCGCATGGATGGCAGACGGGTGGATCGGGTGCGCTACGTGCCGAATCCGCTCGATGGCGATGAGGAGGTGACCCGATGAGCGATTGGGCAGGACTCGCCTGGCTCGTCGTGCTCCTGGTCGCGAATGCGTTCTTCGTCGGTGCCGAGTTCGCGGTGATCTCGGCCAGACGATCGCAGATCGAGCCTCGAGCCGACCAGGGCTCACGCGCCGCGAAGACCGCGCTTTACGCGATGGAACACGCGACGCTGATGCTCGCGACGTCGCAGCTGGGCATCACGATCTGCTCGCTTCTCATCCTCAATGTGTCCGAACCGGCGATCCACCATCTGCTCTCCGTGCCGTTGCACGCGCTCGGGTGGCCGGACGGTGCGGTCGACGCCGTGTCGTTCACGATCGCATTGGTGATCGTGTCCTTCCTGCACGTGGTGTTCGGCGAGATGGTGCCGAAGAACCTGGCGTTCTCGGTGCCGGACCGTGCCGTGCTGATCCTCGCCCCACCGCTGGTGTGGGTGTCGAAGGTGTTCATGCCCGTGATCTGGGTGCTCAACGCGGCAGCCAACGGCGTCCTGCGCCTGTTCCGGGTCGAGCCCAAGAACGAGGCCGCATCGACGTTCACTCTCGATGAGGTCGCGACCATCGTCAGCCAGTCGCGTCGCGAAGGCGTGCTCATGGACACGGCGGGAACAGTCGCCGCAGCGGTCGAGTTCACCGACAAGAAGGCGCGGGACGTCGCGGTGCCACTGAGCGATCTGGTCACGCTGCCCCAGTCGACGACGCCCGACGACATCGAGAAGGCGGTCGCACGATACGGGTTCTCGCGCTACGTGATCGTCGACGATGCATCCGTACCGATCGGCTACGTGCACCTGAAAGACATCCTCCGCGCATCCGAAGGCCCCGACGCCGAGGCCAAGATGGTCGAGCCGGTTCCGGCCAAGCGCATCCACCACATGGTGCCGGTGCAGGAGGACACGGATCTCGAGGACGCCCTCGCGGTCATGCGTCGCGCGGGTCGGCATCTGGCGAAGGTGCGTGACGCGCAGGGCAACACCACCGCCGTGCTGTTCCTCGAGGACATCCTCGAGGAGTTGGTCGGTGAGGTGCAGGACGCGACCCGCCGCTTCCGCGGACGCTGATCGTCGCTCGGACGACGAAGGCCGCCGACCCCTCTCAGGGGATCGGCGGCCTTCGTCGTCCGAGCACTGTTCAGCGCAGGCGGGCCCGCTCGTACTGCGGTGGCCAGACGATCTCGGCGTCGAGCTCGTGCGCGGCACGGAGCGCGAAATGGGGGTCGCGCAGCCACTCCCGTCCGGCGAAGATCGCATCCGCGGCTCCCTCGCTGAGCACCTGCTCGGCCTGGGCCGCCGCGGTGATGAGACCGACCGCCGATACCGGGATCCGGCCACCCTGTCGCACGGTTTCGGCGAGCGGGACCTGATACCCGGGGAAGACGCTGATCCGCTGGTGCGCGACCAGGCCGCCACTCGAGACGTCGATCAGATCGGCACCACGCTGCGCTGCCCAGTCGCCGACGATCGCCGCTTCTTCGGGCGTGAAACCGCCGTCGGCATGATCTGTGGCGGAGATGCGCACGAACAACGGCACATCGGCTCCTGCGGCTTCGCGGACCGCGTCGACGACGCGCAGCAGCAGGCGGGCACGATTCTCGAGCGAGCCGCCGTACTCGTCCCCGCGCAGGTTCGACAGGGGAGACAGGAACTGGTGCAGGAGGTACCCATGCGCCCCGTGCACCTCCAGCACGTCGAACCCGGCGTCCGTCGCGCGCCGTGCTGCGGACGCGAATGCGTCGACCACACGGTCGATCCCGGCGAGGTCGAGGGCGACCGGCTCGTCGAAGCCGTCGAAGGCGATGGCCGAGGGGGCGGATGTCGTCCACCCGCCATCGGCGGCCGGCACCGATCCGCGTTCGGGTGCCCAGGGCCACCACGTCGATGCTTTGCGGCCGGCATGGGCGAGCTGGATGCCGGCGTGGGCTCCGCGGTCATGGATCGCCTGGACGATCGGGACGAGGGCGTCGCGCTGCTCGTCATCCCAGAGCCCCAGGTCACGCGGTGAGATCCGTCCCTCGGGGACCACGGCCGTCGCCTCGGCGATGATGAGTCCCGCGCCGCCGGACGCGAACTGTACGAGGTGCGTGTGATGCCACTCCTGGGCCACGCCGTCGACCGCGCTGTACATGCACATGGGCGAGACCCAGAGGCGGTTGCGGAAGTCGACGGAACGGATGCGCAGCGGGGAGAAGAGAAGACTCACGGTTCGACGGTACCGCCGCGCGGGTGCAGGACGGGCCGTCGCACTAACGTGGAGTCATGTTCGAGGTGCGCGAGTGGACACGCGGCGACACGGCGCGGTTGTTGCGTGCGCCGACCGCGGATGACGACAAGTACGCCCGTGGCGTGGTGGCGCTGCGCACCGGATCGCCCGCGTATCCCGGTGCCGCGGTGCTCGGCGTCGAGGCGGCGTGGCGGGCCGGGGCGGGCTTCGTCCGCTACGTGGGCGCGGAGCGGGTGGCGGATGCCGTTCTCGCCCGGCGACCGGAGACCGTCGCCGGGGCGGACACGGGGCGTTCGAGGGTCGACGCCTGGGTGATCGGATCGGGGACGGACCCGGCGCACCGCAGCGACACGGAATCCGGTGCTCTGCGGGAGATCCTCTCCGGCACCGCCGCCGTCGTGATCGACGCCGGAGCGCTCGATCTCGCCGAACGCGCGACGGCGCCGTTCCTCGTGACGCCCCACGCGCGGGAGTTCGTCCGGCTGCAGGAGAGGCTCGGAATGTCCTCGACCGCGGAGGATCGCGCGCAGGCCGCGCGGCACATGGCGGACACGCTCGGGGGCGCCGTGCTGCTCAAGGGCGCGCGTACGCTGATCGCGGCGCCGGACGGGACGGTCATCGCCGTCGAAGCGGGGACCGGCTGGCTGGCCACCGCGGGGACGGGCGACGTCCTCGCCGGCGCGCTGGGTGCCGTGCTCGCGGCGAACCCCGGACG
>NZ_SSDK01000028.1:0-82041 GCF_004794435.1 Microbacterium sp. K27 | reverse complement strand
GCGCCGTCGGAGCCGCAGCCGGCGCGACCGCGGCAGCCCGCACCGTCGGAGCCGGAGCGGGCGCCGCGGCGTCCGCCCCGACGGGCGCCGGTACCCGCGCGTCCAGCATCAGGGATCCGGCGACCTTGTCGTGCCACCCCTGGAACCGTCCGGAGCCGTCGAAGAGCGGGGTGAAGTACCCCACGACGACGGAGGCGGCGAGGCCGAAGATGACGTTGCGCAGCAGCGTGCGTCCGAAGCCGAGCGGACTCCCGTCCGCGGCCGAGGCGAGCTTCAGACTCTGAGCGCGCATGCCGATCGAGCCGGCCCCCGCCTGCATCACCGTGTAGACGAAGAACCAGCCGAGCAGCACCAGGCCCACCACGGGGCCGCCGATCAGCAGGACTCCGAGGCCGGCCTCGACGCTGCCGGCGAGCGACACGGCGACGAGGAGTCCGCCGCCGAGCACGATCGCGAGGCCCCCGGCGATCAAGGCGTCGATGAGATAGGCGACGGCGCGACGGGAGACCGGCGCGATCTGGTCGGGCGCGGGCTGCGTCATGAGGTCTCGCTCTCGGGGGACGGGGGCGTCGTGCTGTTCTTGATGGTGCCAGGTTCGCGGCGGACGCGCACGGCCGCCGCGTCCTTCAGGTTCTGGAATCCGTTCGAGATGGCGGTGCCGCCGATCAGGGAGCGGACGCTCAGTCGCGCCTGGAGGCGCTTCCAGAAGCCGGCCTCCTTGCCCAGTCCGCCGACGATGTCGTCGACCTCGTGCCAGAACGACTCGACATCCTCCGGGCTCGGCTCGGCGGGGCCGAACACGTCGGCGTCGGCCCGCTCGGCGAGGGCGGTGACCTGCGGCACCGTGAGCGACGACGCCACGACCGCCGCCTCTTCGATCCGCGTGCCTCCGGGAGGGATGCGGGCGCCGTAGTCGACGGCACGGTCGGTGAGCTCGTCCCAGCCGCCGCTGATGCGGTCCGCGGTGCGCGCGGCCGCGCGGCGGGAACGACGCTTCGCCGCCTTCCACGCGCCGATCACGATGAAGGGCGATGCCAGCAGTGCGATCACTCCGAGGGAGATGCCGCCGATCACGAGGATCGCCCCGATGATGCCCGCGAGGTTCAGGCTCTCGTCCTCGGCCTCGCGGTCGTCGGGCAGGGTGGGTGGCAGGTCGACGGGTTCCTGCGGCGGAGGCGGGGGCTGCAGCACCTGCGGCTTCGGGTCGACGCGCGGCTTGGTGTTCTGGTCGTTCGGCACCTGGTCTTCGGGCGGGGTGGGGTTGAACGCCATCCACCCGAGTCCCTCGAAGTTGACCTCGACCCAGGCGTGCACGTTGTCGCCGGTGGCGGCGAACGTGGCTTCGCCTGCCTTGTCCTCGTCGGGGTAATAGCCCATGACCACCCGGGCGGGGATGTCGACCTGCCCGGCGAGCAGCGCCATGGCGACGGCGTACTGCTCGTCGTCACCGATCATCTGCTCCCCGCCGACGAGCGTCGAGATGCGCTCGGCGGTGTGGCCGGCGCGGGAGATGACCTCTCCCTCGAGCCCGTGGCTGAAGAAGCCCTCCTTGGAGAGGAAGTTCTCGAGGGCCCGCACCCGTTCGATCGGCGTCTCGGCACCGGCGATCGTCTCGGCGGCGAGGGCCGTGAGCTCTTCCGGCACGTTGCTCGGCTTCGGCATCGACACCTTGCCGAACGGCACCTCGGCGAGCTGCTCGTCGTCGGGTACGTTCGGCATCACGGCATCCACCGTGTACTCGTCACCCTTCGTCAGCTTCGTGGTGGAGACGGCGGTGCCCGTCTCGGTGTTCACGTAGGTGCCGCGGCGCAGCTGCTCGGCATCGTCGCCGGAGAACCTGATCTCGGACAGCTCGCCCGCGGTGGGCATCCATACTCCGCGATACGCACCGATCTCGACGTTGAGAGTCACCGGGACGCCCTCGGCATCCGGCGACATGTTCGAGCGCAGGGGGCTGAAGGCGCTCGACGAGGTGGGCCCGCCGTCGGTGACGTTGTAGACCATCCCGTCGAACTGGTCCATGACCGCGGTGCGCACGCGCGCGCCCTTGGGCAGGCCCTGCACCGTGAACAGCGTCTGGTCCGCCTCGTCGCGCACGTTCTTCCGGAACGCCTGCAGGGGGCTCGGGTAATCCCGGATGTCGAACGGCGGGATGATCACGTCGCGGAACACGTGTCGTGGCTGCGCCGGGTTCGCGACGGCGCTCGTTGCCACCCCCGCGCCGCCGGCGATCGCCAACACGGCCACCCCGGCGAGCAGACGCCGGGTGCGCATGTGCGCGGCGCGGGAGGGATCGACCTCGCTGACGGAGATCGCCGTGTTCTGCGGTGCCCACAACTGGCGAAGGGCGAGCCACGACATGCTCACGACCGCGAAGACGAGTCCCTGCACGAGCGGGAACGCGGGTTCGGGCGTGCCGAGCGCGATCACCAGCATGAGCAGCACGCCGGCCGGGATCAGGGCCCACGCCACCTGCGACAGCCGGAGCGCGAGGGAGGCGGTCACGGTGGTGACGACCAGCGCCAGCAGGAACGGGACGACGAGGTGTCCGTCGGCCGCCGCGACGGGGGCGACCGTGGTGAGCATCTGCTTCCACGCGGTGACCGTCCCGAGCGCGAGCTTCTGCAGCGTCTCGATGGTCGGGATGAAGCCGAGGATCGACGTCTGCGGCAGAGCGAAAGCTCCGCCGAACACGAAGTACGCGGCGATCGTGAGACCCGCGATGATCAGGATGCCCGAATGACGCCAGGTCGTGATGACCGCGATCGCCAGGCCGATCAGGATTCCACCGATGACGGCGGGCAGGAACGACGGACCGGCGAACGTCGGCCAGAAGCCCACGAGGGCCGTGAGGACCAGGAGCGCCGTCGCTCCCAGGTCGAGGATCCAACGGCGGAGGGGGAGGTCGCCGAACGCGGCGGAGGACCCGGTCATGCGAGCACCTTCTGCAGAGCGAGCGGGACCTGTTCGAGCGCACCCACCGTGACGACGTCGGCATCGCCGATGCGGCGCAGCGCCGGGGCGGAGGCCGTGGTGTCGGCGACCACGACGAGGACACGGGCGCCGAACGGCAGACGCGCGCACGCGAGGCGGAGATCGTCGGACTTCACCCGAGCGCCGCAGACCAGGACCACCACGCTCGCCAACGGCATGGTGGCGGCCACGACGCCCGCGAGCTCGGCGATGCCACCCTCCTTCGGCTTGCTGTTCTCCACGGCCGAGAGCGAGTCGAGCAGCTGCTTGCCGGTGCCCGCGGGAAGCTCCCGGCCCTGCACGCGCATGTCGACGCGCTGAGAGTCGCGCAGAGCGCGCAGGCCGATCGACCCCGCAGCCGAGACCCCGAGCTCGAAGTCGTCTTCGGTGGCGTAGTCGGCGAGCGAGCGCGAGAGCCCGATCACGAAGTGCGAGCGTCGGGTCTCCTCGTACTGCCGGACCATCATGGTGCCGGTGCGGGCCGTCGACCGCCAGTGCACGTGACGCAGGTCGTCGCCCGGCTGGTACTCCAGGAGGGCGTGGAACGAGACGTCGTCGCGAGACAGATCCGCTGCGGGAAGCCCTTCGAGGTCGCGCAGGTAGCCGAGCGACTGACCGTCGAACAGCACGGTGCGCGGGTGCACGAAGAGGTCGACAGGGTCGTCACGACGGTGAGCCCGCTCGAACAGGCCGAGCGGGTCGCCGCGCACGACACTCACCGGCCCCACTTTGACCACGCCGCGCTTCTGGGTGGGGATCGCGAAGAGTTCCTCCGCCTCCTCCCCCGGCGCGAGTCGCTGGATGCCGAACTCGCCGCGTCCGGAACCGACGGGGAGCACCACACGAGACGGGAGGATGGCCCTGGTGCCGCGGTTGGCGAGGGTCAGGGCACCGACCGCGCGCTCTCCCACGACCACACGGGTGCGGGCGAGGTCGAGCGCGACGTCGTAGGCGGTGCGGCCGATGAGGAACAGCGCGCACAGGACCACGGCGATCGCGATGACGACGGCGGCGATGGTGAACTCCGCCCACCCGGCGGTCTGGCCGAGCACCCAGAAGCCGACGGCGAGGGCCATCAGCACCCAGGCGAGCGGGCGGACGGCGGAGGTGATCTTGCGGAGGCGCGTCAGGGCGCGCGCACCGAGGACGGCCGCGATGTCACGCCAACCGGCGTCGCGCTCCGTCTGCGGCGTCGACGCCGGAAGGGCCTCAGCGGTCATCAGGCCGCCACTCGGGCCTGGGGCGCCGCCACCGCGTCGAGAACACGGGCGATCACGGTGTCGCTGCTGGTGCCGGCGAACTCGGCCTCGGCGTCGAGAAGCAGGCGGTGCTGCCAGACCGGGCGGGCGAGGGCCTTGATGTCGTCGGGAAGCACGAAGTGGCGCCCCTGGGCCGCTGCCCACACCTTGGCCATGCGCACCATCGCGATCGCCCCGCGCACCGACACGCCGAGACGGATGGCGCCGTCCTCGCGCGTGGCCTCGGCGAGCTCGGCCACGTAGCGGAGCACGGCGGGCTCGACGTGCACGGTCGCGGCGAGGTCGGCCATATCGGCCACCGCGCTCGTGGTGATGACCGCGGACAGGCCGGCCGAGGGGTTGCGGTCGGAGGCACCGGCGAGGATGCTCTCGGTCACGGCGAGGTCGGGGTAGCCGATCGACGTCTTGATCAGGAAGCGGTCGAGCTGCGCCTCGGGCAGCTTGTAGGTGCCCGCCTGCTCGATGGGGTTCTGCGTCGCGATCACGAGGAACGGGCGACCGGCCTCGTGCGTGACGCCGTCGACCGTGACGCGCGACTCCTCCATGACCTCGAGCAGCGCCGACTGGGTCTTGGGCGATGCGCGGTTGATCTCGTCGGCGAGCACGATCGACGCGAAGATCGGGCCCTTGTGGAACTCGAAGCGGTGCGACTGCTGGTCGTAGATCGTCACGCCGGTGACATCGGACGGCAGCAGGTCGGGCGTGAACTGGATGCGCGCGCTGGTGCCCTGCACGGTCGCGGCCAGCGCCTTGGCGAGGCTGGTCTTGCCCGTTCCCGGTGCATCCTCGAGGAGCACGTGGCCCTCGGCGAGCATCGAGGCCAGCACGAGGCCGACGATCTCCTGCTTGCCCTGCACGGCCTTGTCGATGTTCTCGACGAGGCGCTGGAAGGTGCCCTGGAACCAGGCGGCCTGCTCGGGGGTCATTGTCATGAGGGTGTCGTTCCTTGTTCTCGTGGAGAGGTGTCGCGCGGCATCACTGCCAGACCTTGTGTTCGTATTCCTTGCCGTCCATCACGACCCAGGCCTCGATCGTCCCGCGGCGCATGCCGAGGTAGCAGCCGAGCTGCTGATCGATGTTGCCGTTGCCGTCGGTCGTGACGGTCCGTCCGCCGAATGTGCCGCCGTAGGGAGGCGGCGCGTTGCTGGCGCACTGCACCCACATGCTGGAGTTCGCCGGGAAGCCGCGGCCGGTGAGGTAGAAGTATGCGCACGTGCCGTCGTTGCAGTTGGGCTGTCCGTTCGCGTTTCCGGTCGAGGTGACCCAGGCGCGCGGGTCGGGCTTCGGTCCGGACGTCTGCTCCGCGGATCGGGTGATCTGCTGGCCTGCCTGGTCGGTGACCTCGACGTCGATCGTGTGTCGCTGGCTGTACCCGTCGCCGACCGTACGGCTGCCGCTGGCGCCGACGTTCTGCCAGCCGCCGCCGTCGATGCGGATGCGGACGGTCTTGATGGAGCGGCCGTTCGCGGCGGGCCCCGCGTCCCAGTTGAAGGTGACGCTGGTGGGGTTCTGCGAAGCGCTGACCGCCGGCTGCTTCAGCGGACCGTACGGGTTGCCGACGATCTGTCCGGAGGGATCGCTCGCGTACGTCGACCCGTCGACCGTCGCGACCGCGCGCACCCGCACGTTGTAGTTGGTTCCGTTGGCGAGTCCGGTGACCACGTTGTTGCCCGGCATCGCCGCCCAGCTGCTGCCGCCGTTGATCGAGTACTGGTACTGCACCTCGGTCGTCTTCGCGCCGTTGAGGGCGCTCCGCGACCAGGTGAGAGTGAGCGAGCGATCGCCCGGCGTGACGGCCGAGAGAACAGGAGCGTCGGGCTTGTTCACACCGCGGCGCGGTGCCGACATGGGGCTCCAGTCGCCCCAGCCCGCCTTGTTCTGGGCACGGATGCGGTAGGTGTACGGCACCTCTGATGTCGGGACCGAGACCGCTTGCGACCGTATGGACGCCCCCGGGGTGAGTGTGTTGCGGAGCGTTCCGCCCTCCCATACCTGCAGTTCGAAGGAGTCGATCGGATCACCGTTGGGATTCCCCGGCACCCAGCTCACCTGCATCTGCGCCTGGCTGCCCACGGCCTGCAGCTGCGCGACGGTGGGGGCGGCCGCGGGCATCGGAGGACCTGCCGGTACCTCCGACGCCGACCAGCCGCTCCAGCTCGACGGCTCGGGCGCGCGGTTGTGAGCCTGCACGCGCACCTGGTAGATGCCGCCGTTCTCGAGCCCCTCCCAGGTCATCGAGTTCCCGGTGGCCTGCTTCTGCGAGACCCCGGACGGCGGAGCCGGGGAGATCTCCAGCGTGTAGCTCTCGACAGGAGATCCGGGAGTTGTCGGGGTGGCCCAGGAGACCTTGAGGGACTTGTCGCCGAAGGCGAGGGTCGGCGGGTTCGGGGTGTCGGGCCGAGCGTCCGGACGGGCGACCGCCGACGAGCCTGACGGCTTCGACTCGCCGACGCGGTTCGTCGCGGTCACCTGGAAGGTGTATTCGACGTTGTTGGTCAAGCCGTCCAGCGTGCAGGTGGTGGAGCGGCACTCCTTCGAGTACGGGTTGCCGCTGACGGACTTCACCGTGTACTTCGTGATCTCGGCGCCGTTGTTCGCCGGCGCCCCATAGGAGACGACGACGGTACGGTCCTGCACGCTCGAGACGAGAGGGGTTCCCGGCGCGTCCGGAACACCCTGCACCGTGACGATGATCTGCCCGTTGGCTTCGCGCTCGGCATCCTTCGTCGCGTCCTGGATGCGATAGCGCACGACCATGGTCCCGACGAAGCTGGGGTCGGGCGTGACGACCACCTGATCGCCCTTGACGGCCGCGCCGCCGGAGCCCGACTCCGTGGCGGCCGTCATCAGCTTGAGCGGCGTCTCCGGGAACGGGTTGTAGTCGTTCGCGAGCACGGGCACCGTGATGCTCTTGCCCTGATCCGCTTCCGAGATCGTGTCGGTGTTGGCCGCGGGCAGTGGGCGGGTCGACGCGCCGACGCGCACGGTCACGGTGCCTTCGACCGCCTCGGTCGTTCCGTCGGTGATCTCGAGCTTGAGCGAGGCGACCGTGCCCTTCTCGACATCCGACGACGCTTCCACGAGCAGCTTCGAGCCATCGATCTTGGCGGTGATGCCCTTGCCGGCGCCGCTGACGTACTTGTACCTGTGCGTGCCCTCGTCCTCCGGATCAGGGTCGGTCGTGAGCGCAGCGAGGTCGAGCGTCGACGCCTTCTCCCCCGGGGCGACGATGACCTCTGCCCCCGTGAACACCGGCTGCTGGTTCTCCGGCGGCAGCACGTTGATCGGGATGCTCAGCGTCGCCGTGCGGCCCTCGGGGTCGTCGGGGCCCGTGCCGTCGGTGACCTCGAAGGTGAGCGAGTCCTGTCCGAAGTACCCGTCGGCCGAGGTGTAGACCAGCGTCGTCTCGTCCTTCACGAGGTCGTCGCCGTTCGCATACACGGCGGTGACCTTGGCGTGTTCGGTGATCCGAGCCGTACCGCCGCCGGCGACGGTGACGAATTTCGAGAGCGGGATCTCCTTGGTCTCGCCGCTCATGACCTCGAGCGGCTTCGTCGAGTCGAGGATCGGCCGGAGGTCCGCTTCGGCGGGAACGAAGATGAAGGCCGATGCGGCCAGTTCGTCCTGGTCGGTG
This sequence comes from Microbacterium sp. K27, assembly GCF_004794435.1. Taxonomy (NCBI): domain Bacteria; kingdom Bacillati; phylum Actinomycetota; class Actinomycetes; order Micrococcales; family Microbacteriaceae; genus Microbacterium; species Microbacterium sp. K27. The sequence continues at coordinate 74,175 of NZ_SSDK01000028.1, read as the reverse complement.
ATCGTGTAGCGGATGAGCTGCAGGTTCTCCGTCACGGTGACCCGCACCTTGCCGTTCTCGAGCTGCGTGGCGCCTTCACCGAGCGCGAGCTTGAGGCGGTCGGTCGTGCCGTCCGGGTCCTCGTCGTTCTTGAGGATGTCGAGGTCGGCACTCATCGTGCCGTCGGTGAGGTCGGTCGGGCGCACGCGGTCGTCTCGCGCGACGGGCGCCTGCAACGGCACGTCCTCGTCGACCGTGATCTGCAGGGCCGCGGTGGCTTCCGCGCCCCGCGCATCGCGGATCGTGTACTGTAGCGACGTCTCGAGCTCGCGGTTCGGCGCCTGCACCAGCACGCGGTCACCCGAGACGCGGGCCGTGATCCCCGTGTCGGTCGGAACCTCGAGACCGTCCTTGACGAGACTGATCTTGTCGCCCTCGGGGTCGGAGTCGTTGAGCATCACCGGTACCGAGATCTCACGGCCGGGTCGCACGACCACGGCATCCTTCACCGCGAAGGGCCTCTGGTTGACCTGCTCGCCCGGAGCGATGCCCACGCGGATCGTGGCGATGCCCTCCTTGCCGAGGCGGTCGCGCACTCGATAGCGGAACACATCGACACCGGAGGAGTCGTCGAACGCCTCGTAGGTGAAGTAGTTCTGCGCGGTCTCGGTGATGCGGCCCTTCGTGGGGCTGGAGGCGATGTCGATCAGCTCGACCGAGTCGCCGTCGGCGTCGATGCCGTCCAGAGGCACGGCGATGTTCGCGTTGGATCCGGCGAGCACGCGCGCAACGAGATCCTGAGGGCGTGGAGCGGCGTTGGTGTCCGCGTCGACGGGGAGGATCTGAATCGTGACGTAGCCGGCGTCCTTCTGCTGGCGGGAGTCGACGGCCTCATACGTCAGATAGACCGTCTTCGCGACGGGTCCGGCCTTGAAGCGGATCGTGTCCTGCGAGACGAACGCCTCGCCGTCTTCCGGGTCGACGAGGGGCTCGACCAGCTCGGGCACGACGTGCATGACGTCGTCGTTCGGATGCGTGTCGTTGTCGAGCACCGGGATGGTGACGACGTCGCCGGCACGCACGATCGCGGTGTCGTCGTTCACGACCGGCTGGAGGAGCTGGTCGGGCGCGGGGATCGGGATCACCACGACCTCGCCCTCGGCCGACTTGGAACCGTTCGAGATCCGGTACTTGATGCGGGCCTGATCGGTGAGCGATCCCTGGTCGGTGATACGGAGGGTCTCATGGTTGATGACCGACACCGAGACGCCGGAGTCGTCCTCGATCGAGACCGACTGCACGACGAGGATGCCGCCGGCGGGGTCGACATCGTTCGCGAGCACACCGATGAGCACGTCACCACCGGTCGGCAGCAGCGCCACGTCGCGCACGGCGACAGGGGGCAGATCCGTCTCGCTCGCCTCCAGCACGTCGACGCGCACGATCCCCTCGCCGTTCTCGGGACCGGCGGTCGCGAGATACAGCACGTAGTAGGTGCCGGGGGCATCGGCGGTGAATGTGAACGTCTTGTTGGGGCCGTCGGTCACGATGGTCGCGCCGGGGACCTCGTTCACGCGCCCGAGACGCAGCAGCTCTCGGCCCGAGCTGGTGTCGTTGGCGAGCGGCGCCACCGTGACCTGCTCGCCGACGCGGGTGACGACGTGGTCGGCGTTGGTCTTCGGCTTCGTCGAGCCCTCCGGCCGCACGTCGAGGATCACCGTGGCGGTGGCCGTCTCGCCGTATCCGTCGGCGACCGTGACCTGCACCTCCTTGTGCCCCTGCTGGCTCGCCGTGGCCTTGTAGGTGATCTGACCGTCTGTGTTGAAGTCGACCTCGTCTCCGGGAGCGGCGACCACGTCCTTGAGGTAGACGTCGTCGCCCTCCGGGTCGATCCAGTCCGGGAGGATGTTGTACGAGATCGTGCCGCCGGTCTCGACCGTCAAGGTCGTCCTGCGCTTGGGGACAGGGGCGGTGTTGACGCTCTTGTCGAAGACGGTCAGCGTGACGGCCGCCGTGTCCTTGCCACCGCGGCCGTCATCGGCCTCGTAGGTGAACGTCGTCGAGCCGGACGCGCCCTCCTCGACCGCGATCTGCAGTGATCCGCCGTTCTGCACCTGCTGGATCGTGCCGATCGCGGGCTGGGCCTCGGCGAGCGTGGCGACCAGGACGTCGCCGTCGGGGTCGTTGTCGTTGTCGAGCACCGGGAGCATGGTCGTGACACCGGGGCGCACGCCGAAGGTGTCGTCCTCGGCGATCGGAGGAGTGTTCTCCTCCTTGCGCTCCGGGAGCGTCGTCTCGACGGTCTCCTCGGTCGAGTCGTCCTCGTTCTCGGTCTCGCCTTCCGGCGGGGTGAGGTCGTTCCAGTTGTCGACGCGCTGCAGACTCTCGTTGGCCAGCCAGGCCGCGCCGCCCACGGCGTCGTTGAGGATGATGACGTCGCGGTTGACACGGAACACGAGGCTCTTCGCGTCTTCGGCGCCCTCGACCTGGGCGTTGACGTCGTTGGTCGTGCCCGGGCACTCGCGGATGAAGGTCGCCGTGCCGGCCCACGCGCCGTAGGTGCATCCGCGCAGCCAGACGGGAGCGGCCGCGGTGCCGTCGCCCCCCGCGTCGACCTCGGTCGGCTCGCTGCCGTCGAGGGGGACGCTGACGAGGGCGTTCGCAGTCGAGATCGCCACCGCGTCGGTGTTCTCGGACGACTGCTGCAGGACCGCCTTGTCGGCACCGCGGATCTCGGTGCGCATGCCACCGGGCGAGGTCACGACCCCGGCGGCGCGATCGAGCACGACCGGTGTGCGTCCAACGGCTGTGATGGTCGGCTTCGCGGCCGCATCGAGCTCGCCGACCGAGGCTGCGGAGGCGTCGAGCGCCTCCCCCTCGTTGTCCACAGGGACGGTGACGACCTCGCCGCGCTCCGGCGCGAGTCCGAAGACGGTGCCGTCCTTGGCCACCGCCACGTCGGCACCGGCTCCCAGCTCCGCCACCGGCTCGTTGACCTCGGCCTCGAAGGAGGAGACACCCTGCGCCGGAACGACCCAGAGCTCGCCGGTCTTCTGGTCGAGGATCGCGGCCGTGCGGTTGCCCAGCGCGACCTTCGAGGAGGAGGGGACCTTCGCGGAGTCGTTGAGCGAGACGCGTGCCGGATCGACGGCGGTCAGGGTCGAGGCGTTCTCATCGACGACGAGGATGTTGCTCGTGTCCTGCAGGATGTCGTAGTTCTCACCCGTGGTGCGCAGGCCACCGTCGAGGACGGTCGACTCGTTGTTGAAGTGCCCGACGAGCAGGCTCGAGGTCTTGGTGATCCAGACGCCGCCGTCGTTCAGATCGACCTTGGTGGTCGGGAATCCCTCATAGGTGAAAGCCATCGTGGTGATGGCGATGACGCCGACGGTGACGCCGGCGGCCGACGCCAGCGTCTTCGGTCGTGCGCGCATCCATGACAACGCCTTCATTCCCGGTTCCCCCCCAGGGTGACACTCTTCGATTGCTCCTGTGCAGTCCCGACGGGCCCACCGAGCACCCGTTCATCCTAACTGCGTCCTGGAATACTGCTCGATGGGGATATTTGCCCATCGCCGAGGGTCAGGCTCGCCAGCACCCCGCGATGTGGTCGTCGACCATCCCGCCCGACTGCATCAGCGCGTACATCGTGGTCGGCCCGACGAAGCGGAATCCGCGACGGCGCAGCTCTGTGCTCAGCGCGGTCGATTCCGGCGTGACCGCCGGGACGTCGGCGAAGGATGCCGGGCGATCACCCGCGGCCGTCGGAGCGAACGACCACATGAGCGCGTCGAACTCGCCCTCGGCCATGCCCCGGACGATGCGGGCGTTGCCGATGGTCGCCTCGATCTTCGCGCGGTTGCGGACGATGCCGGCATCGCCCATCAGACGCTCGACGTCGGACTCGTCGAACTCCGCGACGACCCCGGGCTCGAATCCTGCGAACACCTCGCGGAACCGCGGTCGCTTGCGCAGGATCGTGATCCACGAGAGCCCCGCCTGGAAGCCCTCGAGCGCCATCTTCTCGAACAGCGCACGATCGCCGTGCAGGGGCGTGCCCCACTCCTCGTCGTGATAGCGGCGGTACTCGTCGTCGTCGCCCACCCAGGCGCAGCGGTCGCGGGCGTCGGGGCCCGTGAGAAGAGAGGTCATCCGCTCAGGCTAGCCGCGACGACCGACACCGAGCGTGCTCAGCGCGGGACGTAGGCGCCGTAGGTCGAGAGCGCCGGCTGCGAACGCGGGTCGGCGACCGCCGCGGCCCCGACCGCGCAGGCCGCGGCGAGCGCCGTGTCGGCCGGCACGCCGGAGGCGAGCCCGATCGTCAGGGCGGCGCAGAACGCATCCCCCGCGCCCACGGTGTTCTCGACAGTCGTCTCCACGGCGGGGGCAGACGCGATCTCCACCCCCGACTCGAACAGGCGGGCTCCATCCGCGCCGTAGGTCACGGCGACGCGCCTGGCCGTGCGCAGGGCGGGGATCAGCGCATACTCGGTCTCGTTGACGATGATCAGGTCTGCGCGCTCCAGCACCGCCTCGGGGAGATCCCGCGCGGGGGCCGCGTTGACGGCGAAGTAGCCCTGCACCTGCGCGGCCAGCGCTTCGACGAGGTTCATCGAGATCTCGAGCTGCGCGAGCACGGCCTCATCGGCGGCGAACACCACGCCCGCGAGGTCGATCTCGCCGTTCGCGCCTTCGCACACCGCGATCTGGTTCTCTCCCTCGCGATCGACCACGATCAGGGCCACGCCGGTGGGCTCGTCGAGAGTCTGGACGCTCGTGGTGTCGACTCCCGCCGCATCGAGCTCCGCGCGCATCCAGGCGCCGTCCGCATCAGGACCGACAGCGCCGATCATGCGGACCGACGCGCCGAGTCGCGCGGCGGCAGCGGCCTGATTCGCTCCCTTGCCGCCTGCTTCGCGGACGAGACGGCCTCCCCCGACGGTCTCACCGGCCTGGGGAAGACGGCCGGCTCGGGCGGTGAGGTCGACGTTGATGCTGCCGACGACGGTCAGGAGAAGAGGTGTAGGCACAGAGGCTCGCAATCAGGAGGTGGTCTGGACGACGGAGAGATGCCCCACGCGGGAGGAGACGATGCACTTGGCGAGGTACACGGGTCTCCCGCCGGTGGTCACGGTCTGCGTGAGGATGAGCACGGGATCGGCCGGCCCGAGACCCAGGAGGGCGCCGCGCGAGGAGCCGACCACGTTGACCGTGATCTCGCACACCGCGGAGTCGAAGGCGACCCCGGCCTGCTCATGCAGGGCAGCGAGCACGCTCGACGACGAGGCCGCTGCCGCGTCGAGACCGTCGGCGATCTCCTGACTGATGTCGCTGAGGTAGCGTCCGGCCGGAAGATGCTCCTGCAGGATCGCGACCGGTTCGCCGTGCCTTTCCACGACGGCTTCGCGGAACCAGGTGTTCGCCGCCGGATCGAGCGCCAGCTTGCTCGAGGTGAAGTCGGTCGTGGACTGCAGGTCGAAGCTGACGGTGCGCACGACCACGTCGTCGTCCCCGTCGGAGAGGGCCTGCTCGAGAGGCCTCAGCTCCTCGAGTCCCACCCGAGGAAGATCGTCGGCGACGAATCGCCCGATGCCGCGGCGCGTGATGATCAGCCCGTCCTCCTCCAGGAGCATCAGCGCCTCCCGTACGACGGTGCGGCTGACGCCGAGCGCCACGCCCAGCTCGGTCTCGCGCGGCAGGGCGGATCCGAGTTCGAACACCCCGGAGCGGATGCCGTCGGCGATGCGCGAGTACACCGCCACGCGCAGCGGCTGCCCGACCGTGCTCGTCAGGCTCCGACCGAGGAACTGGTCGATCTCCTTCGTCATGCCGATACCCCTTCCCTGGTCGCTCGAGCGGGAGCGCCTCTCGTATTCAAGCACGAGAGACGACCTGTTGACGATGTTAGACCCGAGAGGTATAACATCGTACAGGCCTCACCCGAGGGCATCCATGACGAAGGAGTCTCCGTGCATACCCAGACCATCACTGCATCCCCGGGCGCCGCTGCCCGCGAACCCGTGCGCGGAGGCCGCGCCGTCGGACTGGTCGCGACTCTCATCCTCGGAGTGCTCTCGTTCCAGTTGAACGCGAGCATGATCACGCCGGCGCTGCCCGACATCGCCGCGCAGCTCGGTGAAGACATCGGCCAGGTGTCGCAGGTGTCCTCCCTGTTCTTCGTCGCCGGCGCCGTCGGCGGTGTGGTCCTGGGGCGTTGGAGCGACTTCATCGGCCGCAAGCGCGCCCTGTTCGTCGTGCTCGGCATCCTGTCCGTCGGCACGCTGCTGTGCCTGTTCGCCCCCAACCTGACGGTCCTGCTCATCGGGCGCGTGCTGCAGGGCGCATCGAGCGCGGCCTTCCAGCTCGCCTACGTGATCCTCAGCGAGTCGCTCAGCGCCAAGGTGTTCGGCACGACCCTCGGCATCATCACGGCGGTCAACGGCGGCGTCGGCGGCATCGACGGTTACATCGGCGGGCTGCTGAGCCAGACGTTCGGCTTCCGTTCGATCTTCGTGGTCATCTTCATCGTCGGCCTCATCGCGATCGTGTGCGTCGCCCTGGTGCTCCCGGCATCCACGACCGGCGCCTCCACCGGGAAGATGGACTGGTGGGGTGCCGCCGTGCTCTCGATCGCGCTGATCAGCGTGACGTACTTCGTGTCCTCCGGCCCCAGTGCCGGTTGGCTGGCACCGATCACGCTGCTCTACCTCGCCGGCACCGTCGCGTCGCTGGTGGTGTTCTGGTTCGTCGAGAAGAGCCGCACCACCCCGCTGATCGCCGTCGAGCACCTGCGCTCCCGCCAGGTCTGGCCCGTGGTCGCGACGACCGTGCTCACGCTGGCCAGCGTCTTCGCCGTCATCAACTTCACGGTCGTGCTGCTCAGCCAGGACGCCACGAACGGCTTCGGCCTGGATCCCGCGACCTCGGCACTGCTCTTCCTCGCACCGCCCGCACTGATCGGCGTGTTCGCCGCACCGATGTCGGGCTGGCTGGCCGGACGCCGGGGGTGGATCCCGATCCTGCGCATCGGCATGATCGCCTGCCTTGCCCTGCTCGTCGTGATCGCGATGATGCCGCAGAGCTTCTGGGTCGTCTTCGCCATGGTCGCGCTGCTCGGTGTGACGTACAACGGCATCGTGCTGACCACGATCAACGGCCTCGGCGTCGTGCAGTCTCCCGCGGAGGCGCCGGCCGCTCTTCCCGGCCTGAACGGCAGCGCATTCGGCATCGGTGCCGGTCTCGGTATCGGCATCGTCGCGCCGTTCGCCGCGCAGGGCACGCCGGGCGGCTACGTGACGGCGCTGTGGATCTCCGTGGGGATCACCGCTCTCGCCCTCATCACCAGCTTCCTCATCACGCCTCGGATCCCGACCGAGGACTGACCCACCGGGCGGCCGCACCCGCGGCCGCCCTCCCGACCACCGGAGCACTTCATGTCCCACACCCCCGCCCGTCCCGTCTACTTCGACTGCGACACCGGCATCGACGACTCCCTCGCGCTCGCCTACCTACTGGCCTCGCCCGAGATCGAGCTCGTCGGCGTCGGCACCGTCAGCGGAAACACCAGCGCCGCACAGGCCGCTGTGAACACCCTCGGCCTGCTCGCACTCGCGGGCCGCGCCGATGTGCCCGTCGCCATCGGGCAGCACGACTTCCTCAGCCACGCCTTCGACGGGGGCGCCCCGCACGTGCACGGCGACAACGGCATCGGCGACATCGACCTGCCGGTCGCCGAGCGTCAGCCCGAAGACGAAGACGCCGCCCACATGCTGATCCGGCTCTCGCACGAGTATCCCGGCACGCTCGAGGTGATCACGGTCGGCCCGCTGACCAACATCGCGACCGCGCTCGCCCTCGACCCGACGCTTCCCTCCCGCGTGGCCCGTGTCACCGCCATGGGCGGGGCGGCGCTCGTCCCCGGGAACATCACCCCGGTCGCCGAGGCCAACATCGGCAACGACCCCGAAGCGGCATCCGCCACGCTGGCCGCCGGGTGGCCTGTCGTGCTCGTGCCGCTCGACGTGACGATGGAGAACGTGTTCGACGAAGACGACCGCGCCGCTCTCCTGGCCGCCGACGTGCCGCTCGCCCGCGCGGTCGGCGAGATGCTCGACTTCTACTTCGACTTCTATGTCGCGACGTACGGCGAACGCTGCAGCGCCCTGCACGACCCGCTCGCGGCCGCGATCGCCGTCGGCGGGATCACCGCGACCAACGCCCCGGCCGTCGACGTGGTGGTCGACACCTCGCAGGGACCCGCGCGCGGTCAGGTCATCTGCGACCTGCGCGGTCAGCGCCGCGGACCGGTGGATCAGCCCGGCGCGATCGTGCGCGTGGTGCTCGCGACCGACACGCCGCTCGCCCCGCACCTCGTCGCCCGCATGACGGGCGCGGAGGTCCTGGTCGGCTGACGCCCTGCACACAGAGAACGGGCGGGTCGAGTCGTTGCGACTCGACCCGCCCGTTTCCCAGGTGCGAGAGACTCAGGCGAAGGTGGCCGCGTCGATCACGAACCGGTACCGCACGTCCGACGCCAGCACGCGCTCATAGGCCGCGTTGATGTCGGAGGCGGGGATGGTCTCGATCTCGGCGGCGATGCCGTGCTCTGCACAGAAGTCGAGCATCTCCTGAGTCTCGCGGATGCCGCCGATGTTGCTGCCGGCGAGCGAGCGGCGTCCGCCGATCAGCGACATCACGCCGACCTCGAGGGGCTCGCCGGGAGCACCGACGCACACCATGGCTCCGCCGACGTCGAGCAGGCTCAGGTACGAGCGCAGATCGATCACGGCACTCACCGTGTTGAGGATCACGTCGAACGACGACCGCAGGTCGCGGAAGGTCTCGCGGTCGCTCGTGGCGCGATAGTGGTCGGCGCCGAGACGCAGACCGTCGTCCTTCTTGCTCAGGGTCTGCGAGAGCACGGTCACCTCGGCGCCGAGCGCGTGCGCGATCTGCACGCCCATGTGCCCGAGTCCGCCGAGACCGACGACCGCGACACGAGTGCCGGGTCCGACGTTCCAGTGCCGCAGCGGCGAGTAGGTCGTGATGCCGGCGCACAGCAGGGGTGCAGCGACATCCAGCGCCAGAGCATCGGGGATGCGCAGGACGAAGGCCTCGGTCACGACGACCTGCTCGGAGTACCCGCCCTGGGTGACGGTGCCGTCACGGTCGGTGCTGCCATAGGTGAGCACGGCCCCCTGTGTGCAGAACTGCTCCTCGTCGCGCAGGCAGTTGCGGCACTCGCCGCACGAGTTCACCAGGCATCCGACGCCGACGCGGTCGCCCACCGCGTGCCGGGTGACGTCCGCGCCGACTGCCGCCACCGTGCCGGTGATCTCATGCCCGGGAGCGAGCGGATACTGCTGCGGACCCCAGTCGCCGCGCACCGTGTGGATATCGGAGTGGCAGATCCCGGCGAAGGCGACGTCGATCAGCACGTCGAGTGGGCCGAGCTCGCGCCGTTCGATCACGGTCTTCTCGAGCGGGGCCGCATCACGGGGTGCGGCATAGGCGTTCACGGCAGACATCTCGGACTCCTCGGATCGGGTACCTGCCGAGACTACCCAGCCCCGAATGGGAATCGGCCATCCGCGCGGATCGGCGATTGTCAAGGCCGGGGGCGCTCCGCTCGGCCGCGTCTAGGCTCGCGCCATGACCACCACCGACGACACGATCTCCGAGTACCTCACCCGCTACGCGGACAGCCTCACCGCGTTCGATGCCGAGACCGCGGCGGGGCTGTGGTCGACGCCGGGGACGATCGTGAACGACCGCTCCTCTGGTGTGCTGGAATCCCACGACGCCATGATCGACGGTCTGCGGCAGTCCTATCCGATCTACCAGCGACTGGGGCTGGCCTCCGTCGGATTCGAGCTGCGCGAGCGCCGCGATCTCTCCGACCGTCTCGTGCTCGTCCGGGTGCGGTGGCTGTTCTTCGATGCCGGCGGCGCGCAGCTGACCGACACCGACAGCTACTACCTCCTGCGCGACGAAGACGCGGTGGGGCTGCAGGCATGCGTGTGCGTCGAGACCGATGCCGCCGAGAAGCTCCAGGCGCTGGCCGCCGCGCGCGGCGTGGACCTCACCGCGGCGCCCTGAGAACGACACCCGACACAGGAATCCCGCCTCGATCGTGAAGACGGGGCGGGATTCCTGGACCATGAACCGCGGGCGGGGTCAGCGCTGCTTCTTCTTCAGCGCCTTCTCCTGGATCGGCGCCCGGCCGGTCGCCGCGAGGTCGGCGTAGTACGCACGGGCCTCATCCTGACGCTGCTTCTCCAGACCGCTCGCGATGGGGGCACGCACGTGCTCGGGCTCGTAGCCGAACGCGTTCACGAGGTCGAGCGCATACGGGCGCAGGCGGGTGCACAGGCGATCGATGTAGCTCGACACGGCCGCGGCGCGCTGCGTCGACAGGCGTCCGTTGATGAGGTGCCAGGCGAGATGCTTCTCGATGAGCTGCAGACCGAACAGGTCACGCAGCCACGTGAGCACCTTCTTCGTGTCCTCGTCGTCGATCTGGTGCACGGCGTCGGTGAACGCCTCCCACTGCAGCAGTTCGCCGTGCGCGCGGGCCGCCTCGATGAGCTCTGCCTGGTTCTCGTTGAACAGGCGAGCACCGAGTGCCTTGTCCTTCGCGCCGGGGCGCAGACGCGAGGCGATGTCGGCCACCATCTGCTGCACACGGCCCGCGAGCAGGTCGTGCTGCTGCTCCTCGCGCAGGCCCCGTTCGACCGAGCGGCTCACCTGTCCGAAGTCGGAGACGGCCTGACCGAGCTGACGCAGGCCGGCGCCGTGGAACAGCTTGCCCGCCGTCATCCCGACAGCGAACTTCGCGAGCGCCGCCGCATCCTTGCCCCGGAACTGCTTGGCGTAGTCGGTGAGCAGACGCTTGCCGACGAGCTGCAGCAGCACGTTGTTGTCGCCCTCGAACGTCACGTAGATATCGAGGTCGGCGCGCAGACCCACCAGACGGTTCTCGAACATGAACCCGGCGCCGCCGGTGGCCTCACGGGCCTCCTGCAGCGTGTCGAGCGCATGCCACGTCGACAGCGGCTTGAGAGCCGCAGCCAGCGTCTCGAGGTCTTCGCGGTCGGCCGGGGTGTCGGTGCGACCGGAGAAGACGCCGTCGAACTTCTGCAGGAACTCGTCGTGCGCGAAGATCTGCGCGTACGTCGTCGCCAGGCGCGGGAGCAGACGGCGCTGGTGCTTGCCGTAGTCCATGAGCACGACCTCCTGCCCGTCCGCGCCGTCGAACTGGCGGCGCTGGGTGGCATAGGTGATCGCGATGTGCAGGCCGAGAGCCGAGGCCCAGGACGCCGCGCCGTCGAGCGACACGCGCCCCTGCACGAGGGTGCCGAGCATGGTGAAGAAGCGGCGGCCGGGGCTGTCGATCGCGCTGGAGTACGTGCCGTCGGCCGCGACATCGCCGTAGCGGTTGAGGAGGTTGGTGCGCGGGATGCGCACGTGGTCGAACGAGAGGCGCCCGTTGTCGATGCCGTTGAGTCCGCCCTTGAGGCCGTCGTCCTCGCGGCCGATGCCGGGAAGATCGACGCCGTCGACGCCGCGCAGCGGCACGTAGAAGCAGTGCACGCCGTGGTTCACGCCGTTCGTGATCAGCTGCGCGAACACGGTCGCCGCGACCCCGTGCAGGGCCGCGTTTCCGAGGTACTCCTTCGTCGCCCCGCGGAACGGGGTGTTGATGACGAACTCCTCCGTCTCGGGGTCGTAGGTCGCGGTCGTTCCGACCGCCGCGACGTCGGAACCGTGACCGATCTCGGTCATCGCGAAGGCGCCGGGGATGGAGAGGTCCATCACCCCGGGGAGCCACTTCGCGTGGTGCGACTCGGTGCCGAGCTGCAGGATCGCCGAGCCGAAGAGCCCCCACTGCACGCCCGACTTGATCTGCAGGCTGGGGTCGGCCACCACGAGCTCCTCGAAGCCGGCGATGTTGGCGCCGTTGTTCTCCTCGCCGCCGAGCGACTTGGGGAACGCGCGGTGCACGGCCTTGTTCTCGACCAGCAGGTGCAGCTGGCTGAGCACGCGCTCGCGGTGCTCGTCCTTGCCGAGCTCGTCCTTGCGCCAGAACGCCGAGTCCTTGATCATCTCGCGGGCCTGGCGGCGCACGTCACCCCACGTGCCCATCAGGGCGTCGTTGACGCGGGCGACATCCAGGCGCAGGTGCGCATCCGCGGTGTCGGTGGAGGGGCGAGTCGTCTTCGGACGGACGGCGGCGTCGACCATGAGCGTTCCTCTCAGAGGGAAGTGGGAATACTGCCATGGTAGGTCTGCCACAACCACGGGCGAAGTGCTCTGTCCACTTCCTCCAACACCCGGCGGGCACATCTCCCCGCCGCGTTGTCGTCAGACCACAGTCCGCGCCTGCGCCTCCGCGTCGGGGCTCACCGTTCGCGGCGTCGTCGGCTGCCGCTCGACCCCGGCCTCCCGCCAGCGCCGCCTCGTCCCCGCGCTCAACCGCCCCCAGGTCCGGTCACGGATGAAGATCGCATCGATCGCGATCATCGTGAGCGAGAACCACGGCAGTCCCATGAGCACCGCGATGCCGATGTGGAAGGAGAGGATGCCGAGCAGGCCGATCAGCCGCGTCGGACGAGTCAACAGCATGAGGGGGAAGGCGACCTGCAGGATGATCGACCCCCAGCTCGCGATCGTGACCATCGGCCCCCAGGCGGTGACGAGGTCGCTGAGCACCGGCCAGGTACCGAACCGTGCCGTCTGCAGCGGGTTGTAGATCGCGTACCCCTCTTCCCACGGGGCACCCCCGGCCTTGTACAGCGCCCCCGAGGCGTACACGAAGCACACCTGCGCGGTGAGGGCGACGAGGGCGAGGTTGTGGAACATGGTTCCCAGCAGCGCCGGCTGGCTGTTCGGGGCGAACCACTCCCCCGACTTCGCCCGACGCCTCGCGTCCAGCGACCACCGGGCCGCGGGGTCGGCGAAGAACAGCAGCAGCAGGGCGATGCGGAACATGTTGTCGCCCTGATCGCCGACCATGTCGTTGGCCTCGATGAAGCCCACCCAGAGGCAGAAGAAGATCGGGAGCACGATCCGGAACCGCCAGCCCAGGACGAACAGCACCGCGAGCACCCCGAGGAGGAGGTAGAGCGCCGTGTACAGCGCGTCGTTGCCCATCGCGGCATGGAAGGCGCTGAACACCCAGATCTTCGGGAACTCGCTCACCGGCTCGGCGAGCTCGCCGTTCCAGGCCGATCCGGATCCGAACGTGTAGAGGCGGGTGCTGAAGTTCGAGGCCAGCAGGCCGATGGCGGTGACGCCGAAGAGGATGCGTGTGACCGCGAGCCCGTAGAGTGCCTTCTTGCCGTTGAAGAGCCAGTCGCCGACGAAAGCAGAGATGCGGTCGATCGCCGAGAGCACCATCGCCCAGAGCCCGCCGATCATCGACGAGGCGAACGTCAGCAGCCGGGTGAGGAACGACCGCGGGGGCACAGTGCTCGCAGGAGCGGGCGCGGGTTCACGAGGAGGGACGGGAGGCGTGGACACCGGCGCCGGCGCGGTCGTCGTGCTCCGGGGCAGGGCTTCCTTCTTCGTCACGTCCTGCTTCGCGCCGGGCTTCCGCGGCGCGGTCCTCGTCGGCGCGCTCACGGCTGGATCCTCTCGAACTGGGTGCGGAAGGTGTCCGCGAAGTTCTCACGGCTCTGCCCTTCCTCTTCTATGGGAAGTCTCCATCCGGTGGTCGAGAACGTCGGATCGGGGCGCTGTGCGCTCGGATCGTTGCGATCCTCGTACGGGACCACGTTCTGACGACTCACGCGGTACTGCACTTTGACCACGGCATCCGCACCCCAGATCGCATAGGCCACCTGGGTCGCGTACGCGGTGGAGAGGTGCTCTTCGACCATGTACGCCTCCGTCGACGGGTTGTCGCCCTCGAGCTTCTCGAACGAGCGCACCATCCACTCCTCCCCGTCGTCCTTCGCGAAGTCAAGACCGACCACGGCCTGCTGATCGGCGTTCAGCTTGTTGTAGGCGTTCATCTGTCCACTCGCCACCTCGCTGGACTGGATACCGGCGCGGGGCGGGAAGAGGTTGTAGCGGATCATCGACAGCTCGACGTCGGTGGCGCTGACCCAGCCGGTCTCGACCTGCTCGCCGTCCTTCTCGATGACGGCACGGACGTTGAAGTGGTAGTCGCCGTTGATCGGCTCCGGCGCGAAGACGCTCCAGGACTGTCCGAACATCGGCAGCATGTACCCGGCCAGCACCTCCTGCGTGGGGATCTCCCGCAGGGCGGAGTACGGCGCGATCCACAGGAAGGACGCCCCGATATGCCACAACGTCAGGAGGCAGGCGGCGAAGGCGATGAGCTTCACCCACCAGGTCGGACGCGGACGCACCACGGCCGTGTCACCCGACGCGGACACGTCGGTCTCCGGTGAGGACTCGAGTTTCGTGCTCATTCACTTCCCTCCGTACCGCCGAGGGTCGGGACCGCCGTGGGGAAACGGTCCCGACCACTCAGCGTTCCTGCATCGCGATCACTCCGTCTGCACCTGGGGCCGTCGGGATCTCGCGAGTCTCATCGCCCCCAGGCCGAGCATGAGGAGCAGTGCGGCCAGAGCGATCCATCCGCCCTGGACCTGTCCGCCTGTCGTGGCCAGACCCGACGCCACCACCTGGAACGAGGCCGATACGCTGCCGGACGTCGCTCCGGTCAGCGTCACGGTGTGGGTTCCGAGATCGGTGTCGGTGGGAACGGTCCAGGTGAAGGTGACCGTGCCCTGCGCGTTCGCGACCTGGGTTCCCAGCGCCACGGGGGCGGAGGTCATGACACCCGTCACCGTCTCGCCGGGCCTGAAGCCCGTGCCGACCGCGGTCTGTTGCTTGCCACGCTCCAGCACCGGGGACTTGAGCGCGATGGCGATGTTCCCGGTCGGGTCGGCCGCCGCGTCCGCCGAGGCGCTGGCGGTGGCATCGGCGGATGCCGCAGCCGTGGCTTCGGCCGAGGCGTCAGCTGCAGCCGATGCCGATGCCGTGGCCGACGACGAGGCGTTCGCCGCCGCTGCCGCCGAGGCGTTCGGATCCGCATCGGCCGAAGCCGAGGCATCCGCCGCACTGGTGGAGGTCGCGTCGTTCTGCGCTGCCGCCTGAGCCGCTGCCGCCGCAGAGGCATTCGCCGCTGTGGTGGCCGTGGTCGAGGCATCCGTGGAGGCATCGGTGGTCGCCGCCGCCTGGGCCGCGGCGTTGGCCGACACGTCCGCCGCAGCGGATGCCTGGCTGGTCGCGTCTGCGAGTGCCGCAGCCACTGCCGCTGCTTCCGCCGAGGCGTTGCTGTCGTCGTCGGCCTGCGCAGAGGCCGACGCCGACGCGGAGGCGTTGGTGTTGATCTCCGCCGATGCGTCCGCCGAGGCGACCGCATCCGAAGACGCATCGGTCGATGCGTTCGCGATGGCTGCCGCGCTCGCGTTCGACGCCGCGCTCGTACTCGCATCCGACGTGGCCGATGTGTCGGCCGCGGTGTTCGTCGTGGCGTCGGCCAGCGCTGCCGCCTGGGCGGCGATCGCCGCGCCGGCGTTCGCCTCCGAGGTGGCATCCGCCGTCGCCGCCGTGGACGAGGTCGCGGTCGCCGCTGCCTCCGATGCCGCTTCCGCCGCCGGGTCGGCCGCAGCCGATCCCTCCGCCGTGGCGTCGGCGAAGGCCGCGGCCTGCGCGGACGCTTCGGCGACCGCGGCGGTGGTGGCGTCGGCGTTCGCCGAAGCGGATGCCGAGGCTGTCGCGTTCGTGTTCGCCGAAGCCTCAGACGATGCGTCCGTGGACGAATCCGTGGTCGCTGCCGATTCCGACGAGGCCGAGGAGTTCGACTCCGCCGCCGTCGATGCCGCGGCGTTCGCGTCGTCCGACGCGTCCGCTTGCGCGGCCGCCTGCGCCGCGACGGCCGCCGAGGCGTTGGCCGCGGAGGTCACATCCGTGGTCGCGGTGGTCGAGGCATCGGTCGTCGCCGCGGCCTGAGCCGCCGACGTGGCATCAGCCGTCGCTGCCGCCGAGGCGGCCGAGGTGGCATCCGCGAGGGCAGCGGCTTCCGCAGCTGCCTGAGCCGACGGGTCGCCGTCTGCCGTCGCGTCAGCCGAGGCGGACGCCGAGGCTGCCGCGTTCGTGTTGACGTCGCCCGGATCGCCCGCAGTCACCTCGGTGGTGTCCGATCCGGTGACCGCACCCGCGGTCGCCGTGAGCGTGTAGCCCGTTCCCGGCGTGGTGCCGGCCGGAACCGGATAACTCGCCGTGAAGGCACCGGAGGCATCCGTGGTCGCGGTCACCGGACCGCCGACGTCGGCGCCGCCGCCCGGAGCCGTCAGCTGCAACGACACCGAGGAGCTCACCGGCCACCCGGAACCGGTGACGGCCAGGTTCGTGCCCGCGGGGACCTGCGCCGCCGCATCCACCACGACCGGAGCCGCTGTGACCTCCGTCGTGTCGGTCGCCGTCTGCGCGCCCACCGAAGCCGTGACCGTGTAGCCGGTCCCTGCGGGTGTGCCGGCCGGAACCGGGTAGTCGAGTGCGAAGCCGCCGAGAGCACCGGTCGTGGCGGTTCGAGGCGTGCCGATGGCCGCACCGCCGGGAGCGGTCAGCTGCACCGACACCTCGGTGTCGGCCGGCCAGTTCGTCCCGGTGACAGGCAGATCGCTGCCGGCCTGCACGGTCGCCGCCGCGTCGATCGCGGCCGCCGCCGTCACCTCGGTGGAGTCGGTCGCGGTCTGGGTGCCGACGGTCGCCGTCACGGTGTAACCCGTGCCGGGAGTCGCAGAGGCCGGCACCGGGTAGTCGAGCGTGAAGCCGCCCGTGCCGTCGGTGGTCACCGTCTCCGGACCGCCGACGTTCGCACCACCGCCGGGAGCGGTCAGCTGCACCGACACCTGCGTGTTCGCCGGCCAATTCGTCCCCGTGACCGGAAGCGACGTTCCTGCCTGAACCGTCGCCGCTGCGTCGACGGCCGCCGCGGCCGTGACCTCGGTCGTGTCGGTCGCGGTCTGGGTGCCGACGGTCGCCGTCACGGTGTAGCCCGCTCCGGGAGTCGCAGAGGCCGGCACCGGATAGTCCAGCGTGAAGCCGCCGGACACATCCGTCGTCACCGTCTCCGGACCGCCGACGTTCCCGCCGCCGGGAGCCGTCAACTGCACCGACACCTGCGTGTTCGCCGGCCAGTTCGCTCCGGTGACCGGAAGCGACGTCCCTGCCTGCACGGTCGCCGCCGCGTCGACGGTCGCCGCCGCCGTCACCTCGGTGGTGTCGATCGCGGTGACCGCTCCTGCCGTCCCGGTCACGGTGTACGCCGCGCCCGGCGCCGCAGACGCGGGAACCGGGTAGTCGAGCGTGATCTCGCCGGATGCGTTGGAGGTCGCCGTGACCGGCCCGCCGACGTTCGCGCCCCCGCCGGGAGCCGTCAGCTGCACCGACACCTGCGTGTTCGCCGGCCAATTCGTCCCGGTCACCGGCAGGCTCGTGCCCGCCTGGACGGTCGCGGCTGCATCGATCGACGCGACCGGCGCAGCCGTCACCTCGGTGGTGTCGGTCGCCGTCTGGGCGCCGACCGATGCCGTGACCTCGTATCCGGTCGCCGCCGGCGTTCCCGCCGGGACGGGATAGGCCAGCGTGAACGTGCCGGAGCCGTCGGTGGTCACGAGTTCGGGACCACCGATGTTCGCACCGCCGCCGGGAGCCCGCAGCTGCACCGACACCTGGGTGTTCGCGGGCCAGTTGGTTCCCGAGACACCGAGATCCGTGCCCGCCTGCACCGCGGGTGCCGCGTCGATGGCTGCCGCAGCGGTGACCTCAGTGGTGTCCGTCGCCGTGCTGGTTCCGTCGGTCGCCGTCACGATGTAGCCGGTGCCCGGCGGCGTCGCCACCGGAATCCCGTACGCGAAGGTGAAGGCGCCGTTGGCATCGGTCGTGACCGGCAACGGGTCGTTGACGATGCCGCCGCCGGCGGTGGTCACCTGGATGGTGACCTGCGTGTTCGCAGGCCATCCCGAGCCCGTCACAGGGAGGTCGGTTCCCGCCTGGACCGTGGCGGCCGCGTCGATCGCGGGGACGGCCGCCGCCGCGGCCTTCACCGTCGACGATCCGAGGTCGAGCGAGACTCCGCCACCGACGGCGGGGAGCAGATTCACGCCGAGCGCGCGCACGGTGAAGCTCCCTCCGGGGATGTCTCCTGTCGCCGGCTGCTCGTTGATGGTGATGGTCGCGACCTGCGACAGCACGCCCTGCAGAACGGGATCGAGCGTCGAGAGCACCGGTCCGGTGATCGCGGCGAGCGCGGGCTGCACGAGAGGGATCACGCTGTTCAGCGCGGTGTTCACGAGCGGACCCGTCGTGGTGGCGACCGCATTCGTGACGGCAGCGACCACCGGGTTCAGCAGGACGCCGATGTTGAGACCGGCGAGGCTGATGTCGGTCGCGACCACGGGAACCGGCGTCGCGGTGCCGGCGAACTGCGCCAGCGAGCCCTTGACCGTCACATCCCCTGACACCAGTGGCGTTCCGGTGAGCGGCACCGTGAGATCGACCCCGACGGTCAGCGTCACCTGGAGCGCGTCCAACGTCGACTTCAGGATGGTGGAGACCTTGCCGTTCAGGCTGTTCGGGTGGGTGCCGGTGAGGGCGGAGGTGATGCCCTGCTGGATCGCGGAGATCGTCGTGGCCGACAGCACCGGGGTGTTCGCCGGCAGGGAGTTGAGGTCGGCCCCCGCCCCGGTCTCGACGAGGATCTTGGCGAGATCGACGGACACCGTCCCGGTGTTCAGATCGACCAGCACCGAGCCCGTCGTGTTCTCCACCGGTGTCTGCAGCACCTGCGTGGTCACGGTCTGTCCGACGGTGTCGAGTCCGGCGATCGCGACCGTTCCTCCGGTCGCGGTGAACGCCGCGACGAGCGGCACGTCTGGAATCGCATTGATCGTGTTGACGATGGTCGTGGTGAGTGCGGTCAGCGCTCCGCCGGGGCCGGCGAGATCGCTCACGGGGGTGACGGTGCCCTGGATCGCGGAGGCGAGTGTGCCCGAGAGACCGGCGACCAGGTTGCTGTGCAGATCGAGGTTCAGGTCGGCGATGCGGTACTGGGAGGTGACCGTTCCGGCGTTGGATTCGGCACGCGATGCGAGTGCGCCGATGCCGACCGACGCCTGGTCGAGCACCGCGTCGGTGAGTCCGGCGACGGCGAGTTGGTCGAACAGATCGGTGAGTTCGAGGGTGCCGGGGTTCACGCTGCCGTCGATGGCACCGGTGTCGATGGCGCCACCCGAGGTGATGGTCCCGGATGAGGCGATCGACTGCGTCTGGGTCGGCGACGAGCTGAAGCTCTGCGCTGCGCCCAGATCGCCGAGTCGCAGCAGACCGGGCGTCCCGGGGGTGCCGTCGGTCAGGAGCGGCACGTTCAGCGTGCCCACGTCGATGTTCAGCGCCTCCAGCAGCCCGACGTCCAGCCCGCCGAGCTCAGAGCCGGGGGCCGCCGGGTTGCTCGTCAGCGTGTGTCCGAGCGCCGCGATGTCGAGGCCGCCGAGCAGGGCGGCGGGCAGCTGGATGATCTGCCCCTGCGCGACAGACGGATCATTCGGATTCGCCGCGTCCAGCGCATTCGCCGCCGTCGGCACCAGTGCACTCGCGAGGATCACCGCGCCGACGGTGACGCCGGCGATGCCTCCTCCTACCGCTCTGCGTCGCCGCAGAGTCCTCTCCTGCAATTCCATTCGCTACTCCCGTGTGATGCGATCTTCCGCGTCACATGGCCCCCCCACGGGTCGACTTCTGTCGGCCGAGCGATGTTGCGCTCATTCTTACGGGATCCCGAATGAGAAGTCCAGCATTCGTCCAGAAATCGTCCGGTGAACGTCTTCGCGCGAGACATTTCGAAACGCGGGGACCGTGCAGCGACGGGATGCTCCCGGCGAGAGGATGCCGGGACGCCGAACCGCCCCGCATGCCGAAGCTTGCGGGGCGGTCTTCCGGACGGTGCGACCGGACTAGAGCGAGAGCCCGTGACCGAACCGGAACAGCGGATCGGCGGTGTCGAACGGCACATCGGGACGGGAGGCTTCGACAGCGTCCATCGACCGCGGCAGGTCGAACGGCAGCCTGCCCTGGGCGGGGAACGCGGCGCTGAGCACGTCGAGGAGCGCGGCGCTCGACGCCCCCCAGTTCACGGTCACCGCGGCCGCGGCCTCGACGATCGGGGTGAGGATCGGCGGACGATCCGCGAGCACGTCGACGACGGTCGGCACGACGGCGGCGACGGCGCGGACGTGCGCGACCACATCGTCCGAGAACGCGAGAGAGCCCGCGTGGAAGAAGTTCTCGAACATCGTCTCGCGCTCTTCGAATGGAGCCTGCAGGCGGATGACGGCCAGGTCGGCTTCCTCCGGCGTCGTGACGATCTCCCCGAACGATGCAGCGACCGTCGAGTCGACGCCCTCGACGTAGAGCTTGCGGCCGGGGGCCAACGGCAGGGCACCGTCGTTCATGAGCACCGTGATCGAGGCGCGCTGGGCGGCCTCCCCCGCGGCTCGGAAATCGGCTCGCCCGACGATCTCGTCGGCCGCGTCCTCGTCGACGTACGGGTTCTCGAACAGCCCGAGCTCGAACTTCTCGCGCAGGATGCGGCGAGCCGAGACGTCGAGTCGCTCCTCGGTCACCTCACCGTCGGCGATGAGCTCGAGCAGCAGCTCCGGGTTCGCTTCGCCGCCGAACTGGTCGGCTCCGGCCTCCAGCACCTTCTTCATGCGCTCGCGCGGCGTGAGATCCTCCACGCCCCAGGCACGTGCGGGGAAGGGCTGACCGAAGATCTCGGAGTCGCTGATCAGGCCCCAGTCGGTGCACACGAGACCGTCGAAGCCGTAGCGCTCACGCAGCAGGCCGGTGATCACGGACTTGTTGAACCCGAATCCCACCTCCTCGTACTCCGTGCCGACGGGCATCCCGTAGTACGGCATCATCTGCCGGGTCCCCGCAGCGAGCGCGTCTTCGAACGGCTTCAGGTGAAGCTCGAACTCGCCGCCAGGATAGATCTGCTCGCGGCCGTAGGGGAAGTGCGGGTCCTCGCCGTCCTTCTGCGGACCGCCTCCGGGGAAGTGCTTCGTCATGGTCGATACGGAGCCGGGCCCGAAGGACTCCCCCTGGAACCCGCGGATGTAGGCGGCGCCGAGCTTTCCCGACAGTTCCGCGTCTTCGCCGAAGGTCGCCGTCTGCCGCGCCCACCGCGGCTCGGTCGCGAGGTCGACCTGCGGGTGCAGCGCGACCCGCAGCCCGACCGCCGTGTACTCCTGTCGGGCGATGTCGGCGAAGCGCTCGACGAGCGCCTCGTCACGGGTGGCGGCGAGGCCGAGGGTCTCGGGCCATTGCGAGAAGGGGCCGGCGAGGATCGACGCACCGGGGTTCTCGCTGAACGAGTGCCGCGGGTCGGTCGACAGCGTCACCGGGATGCCGAGACGCGTGGATGCCGCCAGTCGCTGCAGCGCGTTCTGCCATGCCGCGATCTCGCGGCCGGTCGGCGCCGCACCGAGCAGGTTGAAGTGCGTCATCCGCTTGGTCTCGAGGAATTCGCGCGCCGATGGAGTCGCGAAGACCGGGTTCGGCTCTTCGAGGTCGCCGATCGCGATCATGGTGTGGAAGAAGAGCCCGGCCTTCTCCTCGATCGTCATGGCGTCGAGCAGCAGCTGCACCCGTTCGTCGACGGGGAGATCGGTGTCGAGCCACGGGCGTGCGGTGATGGTCTCGGTCATGGTCACTTGACTCCCTTGATGCGGTAGACGAGAACGGCGCCGGCCAGCGCGACGACCGCGCCGAACAGGTACCAGGTGGTGTAGCCGCCGAGCGGTGTGGCTGCGCCGATGGCGATGATGCCGGGGGCGATGGCCGGGGCGATCGACTGCGGCAGGGCGTTGGCGATGTTCAGCACACCGAGGTCCTTGGCCACGTCGTCGGGGTTGGGCAGCACCTCGGTCGCGAGGGCCAGGTCGACCGAGAGGAAGGACCCGGCGCCCAGACCGATGATCGCCTGCGCGATGATGACGGTCGTGACGTCGGGAGCGACGGCGAGGATGACGAGGCCCACCACCATGATCACGCCGGCGATCGCGACGAACGGTCGGCGCTTGCCGATCTTGTCGGAGAGGAATCCGCCCAGCGGCGACGAGATCGCCATCGCCGCCATCGAGGCGAGGTTGGCGGCCAGGATGATGCCGACCGCGCCCTGCTCGTCGAGACCGAACTTGGTGACGAGGTAGAGCGGCAGGAAGGTGGCGATACCGGCGTAGCCGAACATCACGAAGAACTTGGTGAGCCAGGTCCAGCCGAAGTCGGGGTGCTTGCGGGGGTTGAACACGAACGAGCCGAAGAACATGCCGACGGTGAACTTCTCGGCCGGCTTCTCGGTGAGGCGACGGTCCTTGAGGGTCACGACGAACACGATCACGAGGATCAGGGCGATCACGCCGGGGACGACGAAGCGCTCGAAGTCGCCGGGGAGGAAGTTCACGAGGAAGCTGCCGGCGAGGATGCCGATCGGGGTCGTGATGCCGATGATGCCGGAGACCTTGCCTCGGCTGGTGACCGGCACCTGATCGGGCAGCGTGGCGTTGGCCGCGGCCAGCACGGCGTTCATCGCGGTCTGCACGAGGCACCAGGCGAGCAGGACCATCCACACGGAGGTCGCCGAGCCGATGAGGAGGAAGCCGCCGAGCCCGACGATCGCGCCGCCGAGGATCCACGGACGACGCATGCCCCAGCGCGAGGTGGTGCGGTCGGAGAGTCGACCGACGAGGGGGTTCGCGATCAGGGCGAAGATCGCGCCCACGCCCATCACGAGTCCGAGGCTGCCCTCGGTGTTCACGGGGTCGATGTGCTGGATCTTGAATGCCATCGACACCATGACCGGGGTGAGCAGGGCGAGGTAGACGCCGAAGTTCACGGCGGCGAGGCCCGGCGTGTAGCCGCGCGGGGTCTTCGGCGGCGTGGTTCCGGGGGCCTTGAACCCGGTGGTGCCGACCGCGGCCGCCGTGGCGGCGGATGACAGCTCTGTCATGACAGTCCTTTCGATTCACCGCACGTCTTCGGGCGATGCGGTCTGGGATGACGATACACCAATCTCGACCGTCTGGTAACTGAAACCAGACCGATTGGTAATGAGCGAGGATAGGATGTGGAAGGAGGATGCGATGACGACGACGGCGACCGGCTCCCGGCACGCGCGCGCTGCCGCCACGCGCCAGCGGATCCTCACCGCCGCACATGACCTGTTCGTCACCCGCGGTTACCGGTCGACGTCTCTGCGCGATATCGCCACCGCGGCCTCCGTCAGCCATCCAGGGCTCCTCGGCCATTTCGCCTCGAAGGACGACCTGCTCGGCGAAGTGGTCGCCGAGCTCGAAGCCGAGAACGAGACCGTGTTCAGCGCCATCTCGGCCGCCTCCGAGCCGGGCGAGCTGGTGTTCTCCGGCATCGCCGAACGGAATGCGCGCACCGCAGGCTACCTCGAGCTGTTCGCCGCGCTCACGGGCGAAGCCTCTGCTCCCGGACACCCTGCGCACGAGCGGATGCGCGCCCGGTACTGCCGACTCCGCTCGCTGAGCATCGACGTCCTGGAAGACGCGAAGCACCACGGCGTCATCGCAGCCGATCGCGATGTCGACGGGGAGACGGTGCGACACACCGCCGGATGGGACGGGCTGCAGCTGCTGTCGCAGTATCTGCCTGATCGCGTCGACGTGGTGGAGATGCTCGAGGAGCGGGAGAACCTCTGGGCACTGCCGCTCGGGTGGCGGGACCCCGACGACGAGCCCTCTTCAGACAGCTCTGACCCGGCGGGGCCCCTGCCCGCACTGCGCACGACCGCTGCAGCCGACGTCGATCCGGGCTATGCGGTCGGCCGTCGTCGTCGCGCGCAGATCCTCGCCGATGCGACCCGCCTGTTCGCCCGCGACGGCTACGGCGACACCAGCTTGCAGGACATCGCGACCGCGGTCGGGGTGTCGAAGTCGACGCTGCTGCACCACTACCCGTCGAAGGAACTGCTGCTCAGCGCCGTCCTGACCGAACGCGACAGCGCCATCAACCAGAACCAGGGGTTCGCCGGCGCCGCGTCAGCGGGCGAGCTGCTGCGCGGCATTCCCGACGGTGCCGCGCTCAGCGCGCAGGAGGAACCCGGTCTGATCGAGGTGTATGCGGTGTTGTCGTGCGAGGCCGTGCCCGCCGCCCACCCCGCGCATGACTACTTCGCGATGCGGTTCGCGAACGCCCTCGACTACTTCACCGAGCTCTTCCGCCTCGCCCGGATCGACGGCGATCTGCCGGCGCATCGAGACCCCGAGCACGAGGCCACGTGGCTCATCGCGATGTGGGACGGACTGCAGTACCAGTGGCTGTACGACAGGGAGCGGCTCGACATCGCCACCCACCTGCGCGCACATCTCGACGACGTGCTGCCTCCGCGCTGAGCGCGCGCGGAGTCGGGCGGCGATGGTCAGGGCTCAGATCAGGCCGCGGCGATGACCGCGAGAACGCCCTTGCCGTACGCCTCGCGTTTCTTCGCACCGATACCGGTGATCCCGTCGAGGTCGGCGAGGGAGGCAGGACGATGCTCCGCGAGCGCGCGCAGGGTCGCGTCCCCGAACACGATGTAGGCGGGGACGCCCTGCTCGCGGGCGGTCTCGGCCCGCCAGATGCGCAGCGCCTCGAACAGACCCCGGTCTCCGGCGTCCAGGGCATCGGCGGCACTGGCCTTGCGAGCCCGACCGGACGAGGTCGGACGCCCGATCGTGTCCTTGCGCAGCGGTACAGCCGTCTCGCCGCGCAGCACTCCGGCGGCCTGCTCCCCGGGAGCGAGGGTGCCGTAGTCGCCCTGCGCGACCAGGATGCCACGAGCGAGGAGCTGCCGGACGACGCTGCGCCAGTCCTGATCGGAGAGGTCGTTGCCGATGCCGTAGGTCGCGAGCTTCTCGTGTCCCTGCTGCCGGATGCGCTCGGTCGAGGCGCCGCGGAGGATGTCGATCAGGTGGCCGGCACCGAACGCCTGATTGCGCTCCCGCTTCAGCCGCACGATCGTCGAGAGCAGTTTCTGCGCGGGCACGAGCCCGTCGAACGTCTCGGTGTTCTCGAGGCACGTGTCGCAGTTGCCACAGGGCTGCGATTCCTGGCCGAAGTACCCCAGCAGGTTCTGCCGGCGGCACTCCACGGTCTCGCACAGCGCGAGCATCGCGTCGAGGTGCTGTCCCATCCGCATCTTGAACGTGCGGTCGCCGGGGCTCTGGTCGATGAGCCGGCGCTGCTGCACGACGTCGCCCAGACCGTACGCCATCCACGCCACAGAGGGCTCGCCGTCGCGGCCGGCGCGACCGGTCTCCTGGTAGTAGCCCTCGACCGACTTCGGCAGATCGATGTGCGCGACGAAGCGCACGTCGGGCTTGTCGATGCCCATGCCGAACGCGATGGTCGCGACCATGACCACGCCGTCTTCACGGAGGAAGCGCGCCTGGTTGGCCGCCCGCACCTCGGCGGGCAGACCCGCGTGGTACGGCAGCGCATCGAACCCCTGGGCGGCGAGAGAGGTCGCCGTCTGCTCGACCGATTTGCGGCTGAGCGCGTAGACGATCCCTGCCGCGCCTTCCGGCTGCGAGCGGATGAACTGGACGAGCTGCTTGCGCGGATCGACCTTCGGCACGATGCGGTACTGGATGTTCGGGCGGTCGAAGCTCGCGACGAAGTGGGCGGCGCCCTCGAGGTGCAGCCGCTCGGTGATCTCCTTGTGCGTCGCCGCGGTCGCCGTCGCCGTGAGCGCCATGCGCGGCACCCCGGGGAACCGCTCCCCCAGGTCGCCGAGCGTCAGGTAGTCGGGGCGGAAGTCATGCCCCCACTGCGACACGCAGTGCGCCTCGTCGATCGCGATGACGCTGAGCGTTCCGCGCTGGAGCAGCGCCGTGGTCTGCGCGTTCGACAGACGCTCGGGGGCGACGTAGATGAGGTCGAGCTCGCCGGCGACGTAGGCCCGCTCGACCTCGCGACGCTCGTCGATCGCCTGGGTGGAGTTGAGGTAGGCGGCCTTCACACCGTTGGCCCGCAGGGCATCGACCTGGTCGTGCATGAGCGCGATGAGCGGGCTGATCACGAGGCCCGTGCCCTCACGGACGAGGGCGGGCACCTGGTAGGTGATGCTCTTTCCGCCACCGGTCGGCATCAACACGACGGCGTCTCCGCCGGCGATGACCTGCTCGACGATCGCCACCTGGTCGCCGCGGAACTCGTCGTAGCCGAAGACGGTGTGCAGAGCCTCGCGCGCGGTCGCGTACCGGCTCGGCGTCGCGCGACGAGCGGCCGGAGCCGCGGATGCGGGGGCCACCGGCGTGACCGGACCCTGACCCCAGTCGAGCGGCGGCTCGTAGCCCGCCCCCTGCGGCTCCCAGTCCATCGGCTCGGGCGGGGCGGACGACTCCCAACCGTCGTCGTAGGGCTCGTCGGCGTACGGCAGGTCCGCGTACGGGTCACGGGGAGTCTGCGGCATCCCTCCAGCGTAACGACCCCCGCCGACGCGGGAGGCGCTTCCTCCACACCCTCGACCGCCCGGGCTGCCGAAACCCAGGCCACCCGCCTCCCCCACGGAGTGTCGCACTCCGACGCGCCGGTGCGGCGGCAGACGGTCTGGGTTTTCGCCGGGCCCGACCGTGCACGCGGGGCGTAGGTTGGAGGCATCCGTTCGAAGGAGCAGCCGATGACCGCCATCACCGTGACCCGCAACGACGAGGAATCGCGGTACGAGATCCGTTCCGACGACGTGCTCGCCGGCTTCGCCGCGTACGACCTGCGCCCCGGATCCATCCGCTTCATCCACACCGAGGTCGACCCGGCGTTCCAAGGCCAGGGGCTGGCCGGGAAGCTCGCTGCCGAGGCGCTGGCGGATGCGGCAGGACGCGGTGACGCGATCGTGCCGCTGTGCCCGTACATCGCCAAGTACCTCGAGACGCACGAGGTGGCCGGTGCCGAGATCCGCTGGCCGAAGACCCCCTCTGCACCTGTGGGAACCGCGGGTGAGGACCCGACGGGCCGCGCCGAATGATCGGACAGCACCGCCTCCTCCTCGAGCCCCGCGAGGTTCCGCTCGGCGGCGTGCGCGGCATGAACGTGCTGCGCGCCCTGCCGCACCGCAACCTGCCCACGATCGGCGCCTGGTGCTTCCTCGACCGTTTCGGACCGGCCGACACGAAGATGCGGGTCGAGCCGCACCCCCACATCGGTCTGCAGACCGTGACCTGGCCGCTCGTCGGAGAGATCCGTCACCGCGACTCGCTCGGCAGCGACGCCGACCTGCGTCGCGGGCAGTTGAACCTGATGACCGCGGGCAACGGGATCTCGCACTCGGAGTACTCGATCGGCGAGGATCCCGTCCCCCTCGATGCGCTGCAGTTCTGGGTGGTGCTCCCGGATTCGGCCCGCCACGGCGCTGCCGGGTTCGAACGGCACACCGCACTGCCCGCACTCACCGTCTCGGCCGACGAGGGAGCGGATGCCGAAGCCACCGTCGTGCTCGGCGAGTTCGCCGGCGTGCGCTCGCCCGCCACGGTGCACACCCCGATCGTCGGGGCCGAGATCGTGCTCGCTCCCGGCTCGCGTGTGCATCTGCCGCTGCGCTCCGACTGGGAGCACGCCCTCATGCTCGTCGAGGGAGACGCCGTGGTGGCCTCGCATCCGCTCGATCGCAACGCACTGCTCTACCTCGGCGACTCCCGCGACACCGTCGAGGTGTCGAGCACCGAGGGGGCCCTGCTGTTCCTGCTCGGCGGCGCGCCCTTCGAGGACGACATCGTGATGTGGTGGAACTTCGCCGGCCGCTCGCATGACGAGATCGTCGAGGCGCGCGAAGAGTGGGAAGCGGAGTCCGTGACGGGAGCGGCATCCCCCCGCTTCGGCGCGGTCGACGGTCACGACGTGCGCATCCCCGCTCCGCCGCTCCCTGACGTGCGGCTCATGCCGCGCAGCCGGAAACTCTGACTCAGCCGCGCTCGGGCGTGTGCACACGAGCGAGGAAGCGCTCCGTGCGCGGCGACGGTCCCCGCGGATCGAAGAGCGACACCACGACCGTCACGGCCGTGGCGAGCGGGATCGTCCAGGCGGCGGGCTGCGCGAGGTAGGGCGCGGCCACTCCGACTCCCCCGACCGCCGCGTGCACCAGCAGCGCGAGTCCGGCGGCGATCCCGCCCGACAGCATCCCGGCGACCGCGCCACGGGCGGTGAGTCCTCGCCACCAGACTCCCAACAGCACGACCGGCGACAGCGTGGACGCCGCCACCACGAACACCACGCCGACGCTGGACCCGAGGCCCGCCGGCGCTGTGAGCAACGCCACCGCCAGAGGCACCAGTGCACAGAGCACCGCAGACAGCCGGAACGACCGCACCGAGCCGGAGAACACGTCCTGGCTGATCACGCCCGCGAGCGACACGACGAGACCGGCCGATGTCGCCAGGAACGCCGCGAACGCCCCCGCGACGATCAGCGCGGTCAGCAATTCGCCGAACGCTCCGGGGAACACGCGCGACGGCAACAGCAGCACCACCGTGTCGGCGACACCGGGAACCGCGAGGTCGGGAGCGGCGATGCGCGCCAGCAGCCCCATCGTGCTCGACACCGCATAGAACGCGCTCACCATGCCGATCACGATGACGGTGGTCCGCCGCGCCGACACCCCGGTCGGACTCGTGTAGAACCGCACCAGCACGTGCGGGAGCCCCATCGTCCCCAACAGCAGTGCGAGCAACAGGGATGCCGTCTCATACGCGTCGAAGCCCGAGGGCCCGGCCTCGACGGGGAACACCAGCGCGGGATCGACGTCGTGCGGACCGCCGCTGAGGGCGAACGCGATGAACACCACCGGCACCAGGAGCGCCGTGAGCTTGAGCCAGTACTGGAACGCCTGCACATAGGTGATGGCCCGCATGCCGCCCGCGGCGACCGCCGCCGCCACGAGCACCGCGACGGTCACGGCCCCCACCCATTCCGGAAGGCCGGCCACGACGAGGAGCGTCAGCCCCGCTCCGTGCAGCTGCGGCACGATGTAGAGCCAGCCGATCACCAGCACCGCGATGCTGGTCACGCGCCGGGCCGACGTCGACTCCAGCCGCGCCTCGATGAAGTCCGGGATCGTGTAGGCGCCGCTGCGCCGGAGCGGCGCCGCCACGAACGCGAGCACCAGCAGGTAGCCGGCCGCATAGCCGATCGGGAACCAGAAGCCGCGGGCGCCGTCGAGCAGCACGAGACCCGACAGTCCGAGGAAAGTGCCGGCCGAGAGGTACTCGCCGCTGATCGCCGACGCGTTCCACACCGGCCGCACGGTGCGCGAGGCGACGAAGAAGTCTCCCGTCGTGCGCGAGATGCGCAGTCCGTAGACCCCGATCAGCAGGGTCGCGACGATGACGAGCGCGACGCCGATGAGGTCGAGCACCGCGTTCATTCGCGATCACGGAGCGCCCGGTATCGGCGCTCGTTGCGGGCGGCCGTGCGCACGTAGAGCACCGCGAACACGAGGATGATCGGATAGAACGCGTAGGCCTGCAGCAGCCACGACAGCGGCAGGCCCCAGACCACGACCTGTCCGACCTCGGGGACGAGAGCGATCGTCAGGGTCAGCGCGATGACCACGACGACGAACCCCGCGA
This sequence comes from Microbacterium sp. K27, assembly GCF_004794435.1. Taxonomy (NCBI): domain Bacteria; kingdom Bacillati; phylum Actinomycetota; class Actinomycetes; order Micrococcales; family Microbacteriaceae; genus Microbacterium; species Microbacterium sp. K27. The sequence continues at coordinate 44,530 of NZ_SSDK01000028.1, read as the reverse complement.
CGGTCCCGAGCGCGAGCCGGAGCTGACTGCGCATCAGGGCGCGCGCATACACGGCATCCGCCTCGTCGACGGGCGAGCCGGGGAGCGCGATGCCGCGGGTGAAGGTGGTCGGCCTCCGATCGGGCAGGTCGGCCGTCACACGAACCCGCTTCGGCTTCTCGGTCATCCTGCCCCCTCTCCGCGCAGCAGCGCGTCGCGCACCGCGGGTACCAGTCGCCGGCTGACCGGGAGAGAGGTCGCACCGATCGACACGGTGGGCTCCGGCCCCGACAGCCGCGCCTCGGTCACGGCGGCGATGCGCACGAGCGAAGAGCGGTGGATGCGGAGGAACCCGGCATCCGCCCATCGCGCCTCCAGCTCCGAGATCGGGATGCGCACCAGATGACCCGTCCCATCTCCGGTGTGCAGTCGGGAGTAGTCCCCCTGCGCCCGCACCCAGCGCACGTCGCTGCGTTTCACGAACCGCACGACCGAGCCGACCGTGACCGGCAGCATCTCGTCGTCGCCCGATGCCGCGGCGTCTCCGAGCTCGACCACCCGGTCGACCGCCCGCCGCAGACGCTCGAGGCGCACGGGCTTGAGCAGATAGTCGGCGGCACGCAGCTCGAAAGCCTCCACCGCCTTCGCCTCGTCGGCGGTGACGAACACGACCGCCGGAGGTTCGGCGAGGGTCAGCAGCGCCCGCGCGAGCTCCATCCCGGTCAACCCCGGCATGTGGATGTCGAGGAACGCGATCCGCACCGCGCGCTCCGACATCAGCCGCAGCGCATCCGCGCCCGACGACGCGGTGAGGATCTCGCCGATGCGGGCGTCAGTGCCGAGCAGGTGGACGAGCTCGTCGAGGGCTGGACGCTCGTCATCCGCGACGAGGACGTCGATCGAGGGGGCGCTGTTGGTCATGATCGTCAGTCGTTGTCCGGGTCGTGCTGCGGCTGAGATTTCGGGACCCGCATGCGCACCAGGGTACCGGCGCCGGTGTTCGTCTCGACCACCAGCCCTCCGTCCGCACCGTAGAGCTGGCGGAGCCGGGTGTCGACGTTGCGGAGCCCGACGTGGACACCGTCGTCCCCCGCGGTGAGAGTTGCGCGCAGCGCCTCGGGGTCCATGCCCACACCGTCGTCCTCGACCGTGATCTCGGTGTGGGTGCCGTCGTCGCGCGAGGCGATGCGGATCTCCCCTCCTCCTTCGCCCGGTTCGAGCCCGTGGCGGACCGCGTTCTCGACCAGGGGCTGCACCGAGAGGAACGGGATGACGGTCGCCAGCGTCTCCGGGGCGATCTGCAGGGTCACGCGGAGCCGATCACCGAATCGGGCGCGCTCCAGTTCCAGATAGGAGTGGATGCTGCCGAGCTCCTCGGCGATCGTGGTGAACTCGCCCTGACGGCGGAACGAGTAGCGCGTGAAGTCGGCGAACTCGAGCACCAGCTCCCTGGCCCGCGCGGGGTCGGTGAGGATGAACGAGGCGATCGCCGTGAGGGCGTTGTAGATGAAGTGCGGGGAGATCTGCGCCCGCAGCGACCGCAGCTCCGCCTCGGCCAGCTGCGTCCGCTGCGCATCGAGCCCGCCGAGTTCGACCTGGGCCGCGCACCAGTCGGCGACTTCTTCCGCCGCCCGCACGAGCGCGGCTCTGACCGGTGCCGCGAACGCCACGACGACTCCCGCCACCCGGCCGTCGACGAGGATCGGAGCGCCGACCGCCTCCAGGTCGTCCTCCCTTCCCTGCGCCGGGAACACCTGCCTCCGCCCCGAGGCCCCGACCTGGGCGGCGATGCGGCGGGCCGCGGATTCGAGCCCGTCGGACGGACCGTCGAACGACACCGTGCCTTCCGCGCTCACGATCGCGACCGCCGCACTGCCGAGCAGCACTCGCAGGTGACGCGCGGCTTTGACCACATCGGGATCCGAGAGTCCGGCGCGCAGATGCGGCGCCGCCAGGCTCGCCTGATGCAGTGCGGTGAGGGCGGCCTGTTCGGCGTCGCTTCCGAGGTCGGCGGCCCCGCGCGCGAGTCGGCGTGCGAGCAGGAGGAGCACCGAGAGGACGATGCCGCCGAGCACGCCGAGGATCGCTGCGAGAACGACGTCGGTCATGGTCCCAGCCTAGGCACCGGCGTGGCTGCGCTCAGCAGCAGCGGGCACCGGGGTTGCGATCCTGGTCGTCCATCCGCTGCCGCCAGAACTGCCGTTCGGTCAGCGGCTCCTCCTCCGGATGCTGCCGACGCTGATGGGCGACGTAGGTCGCATAGGCGGTGTCGCCCATCAGGGTCGTCATGTACCACCGGATGCCGCGACCAGCCCGCGCCACGGCACTGAGCAGTGTCCGCAGGAGGGAGGTCGCGGTATCCGTCCGACTCATGGTGTCGGCCATCTCAGGGGGATCGACATCAGTGGGTCGACGCCTTGCGCTCGTCGGCGAGGATCGGCTCCCACTGCTTCTCGAGCTCACGTTCTTCGGCGCTCGGCAGGAATCCGGCCGGGGCGAAGCGGCGCGAGGCCACGGGCGGCTCCTCGGTGTTCTCGCCGCCGCCGTTGCGGATGGCCCTGATCGTGACGATCACAGCGGTCACCATCACGATGATCGCCAGGGTCACGAAGATGATCGACAGCGTGCCCTGCACGGCGGTGTTGCGGATGACCGCGTCGAGCACCTGCGGCTCGCCGAGTGAGGTGTCTCCGCTGTCGCGGGCCGCGACGTAGCGGAAGTGGTTCGCCCAGTAGCCGATGGCCGGCACCGGAGAGGCGATCTTGTAGAGCGACGCCGTGATGGTCACGACCGCGGTGAACGCCAGCGGCAGGGCGATGATCCACAACCACTTGAAGTAGCTGCGGCCGCGCTTGGCGACGATGGCCAGCACCACGGCGAGCGCGATCGCGGCGAGCAGCTGGTTGGCGATGCCGAACAGCGGGAAGAAGGTGTTGATGCCGCCGAGCGGGTCGGTCACGCCGAGGATGAGGATCGCTCCCCATCCGGCCACCATGATCGCCGTGCAGATCCAGACGCCCGGACGCCACGAGACGTCACGGAACTTGGGGAACCAGGCGCCGATGGAGTCCTGCAGCATGAAGCGGGCGACGCGTGTACCGGCATCCACCGCGGTGAGGATGAACAGCGCCTCGAACATGATCGCGAAGTGGTACCAGAACGCCATGAGCGCCTGACCGCCGAGGGCCTGCTGCATGATGTGCGCGAGTCCGAGGGCGAGCGTCGGGGCGCCACCGGTGCGGGACACGATCGACTCCTCGCCGACCGCGGCCGCCGTGCCGGTGAGCATCTCGGGCGTGAGGTTCACCCCCGTCAGCCCCAGCGAGTTCACGAAGGCGACGGCCCCTTCGACCGTGCCTCCCGTCGCCGCCGTCGGCGCGTTCATCGCGAAGTAGATGCCCTGGTCGATCGAGATCGCGGCGACGAGGGCCATGATCGCGACGAACGACTCCATGAGCATGCCGCCGTAGCCGATGAAGCGCGTCTGGCGCTCCTTCTCGATGAGCTTCGGGGTCGTTCCGGAGGCGATCAGCGCATGGAACCCGGAGAGCGCCCCGCACGCGATCGTCACGAACAGGAAGGGGAAGAGCGGACCGGCGAACACCGGACCCATGCCGTTCTCGCCGAAGATGCTGACCGCGGGGACCGTGATCTCGGGGCGCACCAGCACGATGGCTCCGGCGAGCATGACGATCACGCCGATCTTCATGAAGGTCGACAGGTAGTCGCGCGGGGCGAGCAGCAGCCAGACCGGGAGCACGGCGGCGATGAAGCCGTAGACGATGATGCCCCAGGCGATGGTGGTGCGGTCGAGGTGGAAGATCGCCTGACCCCACTCGGTGCCGGCGACCCAGCCGCCGCCGATGATCGCCGCCATCAGCAGGGCGAAGCCGATGATCGAGACCTCGGTGACCTTGCCGGGGCGGAGATAACGCAGGTACACGCCCATGAAGAGGGCGATCGGGATGGTCATGGCGACCGAGAAGACGCCCCATGGGCTCTCGCCGAGCGCGTTGACGACGACGAGGGCGAGGATGGCGACGATGATCAGCATGATCAGCAGCGAGGCGATGATCGCCGCGGTGCCGCCGATCTTGCCGAGCTCCTGGCGGGCCATCTGACCGATCGTGCGGCCGCCGCGGCGCATCGAGAAGAAGAGCACCGTGTAGTCCTGCACGGCGCCGGCGAGCACGACGCCGACGATGATCCAGATCGTGCCGGGCAGGTACCCCATCTGCGCGGCGAGCACGGGTCCGACGAGCGGGCCGGCGCCGGCGATCGCGGCGAAGTGGTGACCGTAGAGCACACGGCGGTCGGTGGGGACGTAGTCCTTGCCGTCCTGCTTGACCTCGGCGGGAGTCGCCCTGCGGTCATCGGGCCGGGTGATGTACTTCTCGATCACCTTGGAGTAGAACCGGTAGCCGATCAGGTACGTGCAGACCGCGGCGAACACGAACCAGATCGCGTTGACGGTCTCGCCGCGGACGATCGCGAGCATGGTCCAGGCGACGGCACCCAGCAGGGCGATCGCGGCCCACAGGATGATCTTCGGCAGGGTCCAGCGGTTCGCCTTCTCGTGGTGCTCTTCGGTGAGGGCCACGGGAGGGAGGTTCGGGTCGGTGACGATGATGGGCTCGTCGTCGACGAGTTCGGCGCCGTCGCGGCGGCGCGACGAAGGTGCGGTCATGGGGGTCTCCTCGGGATACGCGACGTTGCGTTCCCCCACGTTAGGAAGACGACGCCGTCGGAGAGGACCGAGGGAGCAGGTGCTGCGACGAGCGGCGCCGTTCACGCGGTGAACGGATGCGCCCGCGCAGCACGGCACCCCGTGGTCGTTCGACCGCGGGGTGCCGTGCTGTCGTGCTTCTGTATTACTCCCGCTTCTCCCCTCGCGGTGCGGGAGTCGCCGGCGCCGACGTCTGCGGTGCGGGAGTCGCCGGCGCGGTCGTCTCCGGAGCCGGGGTCTCCGGCGCGGGAGTCTCGGGCGCCGGAGTCTCGGGTACCGGAGTCTCGGGCGCCGGGGTCTCCGGAGCCTTCGCCTGCGGCACGTCGACCGTCAGCACGGTGCGGACATCGGATTCGCCGTACTGCACGACCCCGAGGTAGCGGGTGCCGGCGGCCAGGCCGGTCCAGCTGAGGTCGTACGACGTCTGCGTGCCGCGGACCGCGGCGAGCGGGTTCGGCGTGGCGGTCAGGTCTCCCTCGCCGTCGGGCAGCACGTTGGCGTAGGTCATGTCCCACGTCATCGGGCCCGTCGTCGAGTAGATGTTGGCCACCACGAGGTACGTACCCGCCGTCGGCGACGGGATCGTGACCTGCTCATCCGCCGAGCCGGTCGCCGAACGCCAGCGCTGGTAGTACTGCAGGTCGTCCGGGCTCACCACGCGGTACACGGTGAGGTCGAGATCGCTGCCCTTGTCATCGGACGAGTCGAGGTCGAACCGCGAGAGCGTCGTACCCTCCGGCACGTTCACGATCCACGACACGTCCTTGTTCGCATCACCCGACTTCTCGTCACCCGAGTGACCCTCGACCGGGTTGTCCGCATCGGCGAGCAGCTCGAACGGAGTCAGACCCGAGAGTCCGAGCGCCAGATCTCCGGTGAGACCGGGGGTGATGTCCACCGACGTACTGCCGTCGACACCACTGCCCGTGACCTCGGCCGGAGCATCGGCCGTGACCGGGAACAGCGCGATCGGAGAGCGCACCGAGTTCTTCGCACTCGTCCAGGTCAGCGAACCCGTGGCCCACTGCTCCACCGGAGCGCTCGCGTTGTCGAACGTGACCGTGAAGGTCTTCGTCTGACCGGGGCGATCGAACTTCAGCTGCTGCGGCGTGACCTTGATGTTCACTCCCGGCACGGAGGCCTTGGCGGTGAACGTGCCCTTCTCGGTCGAGGTGACCGTGCGGGTGACGGTCTGCGCGCTGGTCAGCGAGCCGATCGAGATCGACGCCTGGTTCAGATCGCTGCCGTCGATGGGATCGATGCCGGGGAAGTCCGACAACCCCTTCCCGTCGAGGAACGCCGCCCAGTCCTTCACACCGTTGAGGTAGAGCAGACCCGGGTTCAGGTACCGCTTCGGGTCGACCTGACCCGCACCCTGCTCGAACGGGTTCGTGTTCTTCGATCCGTCGGGCAGCACCGTGTCGTAGGCGGTGGTCATCATCGCCGACTTGATCTCGGCGGGCGTCGCCTTCGGGCGCTCACCGAGGTACAGGGCCGCGAGACCCGCGACGTGCGGCGAGGCCATGGACGTGCCGGAGAGGATGCCGAAGGTCGGCTTCTCGCCCGGAGCGTTCTCGGTCGCCGCGAGGATCGCGACGCCGGGAGCCGCGATGTCCGGCTTCATCACGTCGCTGCCGTCTGCCAGCATCGGTCCGCGGCTCGAGAAGCCTGCGATCTGCGGCGTCGGGGTGGTGACGCCCGTGGTGTTCTCCCCGACGAGCGTGATCGGACGATCCACGCCGCCCTGCACGTACGCGAGCACCGCGGCGCGGTGCACCGCGTTCAGGTGCACGGTCGGCACCGAGTGGAAGTCGTTGTCGAGCGAGTCGGCGCCACCGGGGACGTTCACGAGGACCATGCCCATGCCTCCGGCATCCTTCACGACCTGCGACTTCTCGGCGCGGGCGTTGCCGCCACGGTCGCAGACCACGATGTGTCCGGCGACCTTGGCCGGATCGAGGGTGCCCGGCAGGCAGAGCTGCGGATCCTTCGCTCCCGCTGCGGAGGCATCGACGGCGGCGATGGACGGGCCGGTGACCCTCTGACCGAACGGCACGCTCACCGAGGCTCCGGCCTGCGCGAACCCGTCGAACTGCACGGTGCCCTCCCAGGTCGGGATGGTCGAGGCGGCGACGGTCGTGTACCAGGGCGATGCGTGGTCGGCCGTGACCGGGGCGGGGCCGTCGTTGCCGGCGCTGGTCGCGACGAAGACGCCGGCAGCCGCGGCGTTGAAGAACGCGAGGTCCTCCGGGGCCATCACAGTGCTGGCGGCGCCGCCACCGATGGAGTAGTTGATCACGTCGACGCCGTCGGCGACAGCCTGATCGATCGCGGCGATGAGGTCGCTCTGCGCGCAGATGTCATCGTCCTTGGTCGACGTGTCGGGGCCGACGTAGCAGGCCTTGTAGGCCGAGATCTTCGCGGCCGGTGCGACTCCCGAGACCGTCCCGAAATCGACGTTCTCGATGCTGGCCTTGACCTTGAAGTTGCCCGCGGCAGTGCTCGCGGTGTGCGAGCCGTGGCCGTCGCCGTCACGCGGCGAGAGGTAGTCGTACTGAAAGTCGAACCCGGCGGCCTCGGCTCCGGCGTAGAAGTACTGTCCGCCGATGAGCTTCGAGGAGTAGTCGCTCTTGTCCCAGTCCTGGCCCTCGACCATCGCGGCCTGGAACTGGCCACCGTCGGACTTGTCGAAGTAGACGTAGGTGCCGTCGGTGTAGGGCTGACCACCCTTGTTGCGAGTGTTCTGCTGCTTCTGCTTCTTGATCTTCTTGCCCTCGAAGGAGGGGTGCTCGGGGGCGATGCCGGTGTCGATCACACCGACGACGACGCCTTCTCCGGCCTTCTCGACTCCTCCGGTCTGCTGCCACACGCCGCCGCGGCCCTTGCGGTCGTCGCCGAGACCGAGGTAGTCGGTCGAGGTCTGCGCATCGGGGTGGCGGATCTCGTCGGGGTAGACACCGAGCACGTCCTTCGAGGCACGGAGCGCATCGACCTGTTCGCCGCTGAGGTCGGCGCTGAACCCGTTCAGCACCACCTGATACGTCGTGTCGGGGGTCACGCCGATGTCGCTGACGAGGTCGGTCTGCTCGGTCTGGAGGTGCTCGACGTAGCGCTGCGAATCCTGCGACTGCGTCTCGAGCTGCTCGCCTTCCGCGGGCTTGGTGGCCTTCAGACCCTTCACGTCGCCCTCATAGGTGGCGAGCGGATCCGACTTCATCACGACGATGTAATGTCCGGGGGTTCCTGCGACGGGGACGGGGTGCGTCACCTCCTCCGTCGCGGCGTAGCCGGTGGTTGCTGTCGATGCGATGAACAGCGTGGCCAGGGTGGCGGCCGCTGCCATCCGGAGGGGTGTTCGACCCATGTGGTGCTCCCGATGATCACGGTGCAACCGCGTTGCTGCACCGCGGCCAACATAGTCCCGCCCTCAGCGATCGACGCGAGATCTGGTCGATCGACCAGTCGGCATTCGCCGATCGACCAGGGTTATCCACGGCCGCCCTCCCGATAGGTCGACAGTAAGCTGGAGAGGTGGCCCGTACCTCCGTCCTGTCGACCCGAGTACTGCTCGTCTGCGCGGCGATCGGAGTCGCGACGGGCATCCTCGCGGGCATCGCCGGATGGGTGACGCCGGTGCTGCTGGCGAGCCCCCTGCTGTTCCTCTACGGCCTGGTGCTCGGCTCGCACGTGCTGCCGGGCATCATCGCGCAGGAGGTGCTGCGCCTTCCGCTCGTCGCGCTGATCACTCATGTGTTCGCCGCGCTGATCGCGAGCGCCTTCAACCCGGCGTGGGCGCTGCGCTTCATCGGCACGGCACTGCTGTTCGGTCTGATCCAGGAGGGGGTGGCCGCCCTCACCCGCTATCGCTCCTGGGGGCCGTGGCGGTTCTTCATCTCGGCGGCGATCATCGGGATGTTCGTGGCCGTCGTGGTGTTCTTCGCCGCCCACCTCGCGGTCATGCCGCTGTGGGCGCAGATCCTCTACCTCGCGATCTCGGTGCTCGGACCGATCGCGTGGACCGCGGTCGGCCTCGCGATCGGTTCCGCGCTCAGTCGCGCGGGCGTCGCCCGCCGATAGGCGCTCGTCCCGCATGGAGAATCAGGTAAGGCTCAGCTAAGTTAGAAGCGTACGATCCGCCGACCCGGGACTTCGCCGTGCGCCCATCCGCGCCCCTGCTCCGCGTGCGTGACCTCTCCCTCACCCACGCCGATGCGGCGCACCCCTCGCCGCGCGACGTGACGTTCGACATCGATGCCGGAGAGGTCGTGCTCCTGCTCGGTCCGTCCGGTTCCGGCAAGTCGACGCTCACCCTCGCGCTCAACGGACTGATCCCCCACGCCCTCCCCGCGACGCTGGTCGGCACCGTCGAAGCCGGGGGCATCGACACCGCCAGCGCGCAGACGGCCACGCTGAGCACACACGTCGCGATGGTCTTCCAGGATCCCGATGCGCAGATCGTCACCGGCAGCGTCTACGACGAGGTCGCGTTCGGCCCCGAGAACCTGCGGCTTCCGCTCGACGTGGTCGAAAGTCGCGTCGAGGAGGCACTGCGTCGGGTCGGACTCTGGGAACGGCGCGACGAGAACCCCGACCACCTCTCCGGCGGCGGAAGGCAGCGACTCGCGATCGCCGGAGCCCTGGCGATGGGCTCTCCGCTCATCGTGCTCGACGAGCCGACGGCGAACCTCGATCCCCAGGGCATCGACGACGTGTACGCCGCCCTCTCGGAGGTCGTCGCGACCGGCGACCGCGCGATCCTGCTCGTGGAGCACAACCTCGACGCGGCGATGGCTTTCGTCACGCGCGCGATCGTGCTCGACGGCGACGGCCGGGTCGCCTTCGACGGGCCGGCGGCCGAAATCATCCGCGACCACGCGGATGAGCTGGTCCGGATGGGAGTGTGGCTTCCCGCTGCCACCCTGGCGGCACTCCGCCTTCGGGAACGGGGATTCTCGCTCGCCCTCCTGCCGCTGTCGCCGCAGGAGCTCGCCGCAGCGCTCGATCGTGAGGACGTCTCGCCCTCCACCCCTCGGCGCGCAGCCGACGAGATCTCTCCACCCTCCGGCGAGGCGACGGCACGTGTCGAGCCGATCATCCGCGCTCGCGGGCTGACCGTGCGCCGACGCCGCACCGAGATCCTGCACGGGATCGATCTCGATCTCGAACCGGGCAGCCTCACGGCGATCGTCGGTGCGAACGGCGCGGGCAAGACGACGCTGATCCAGGCGCTCGCAGGGGTCGTGCCACCGCCTCGTGGCCAGGTGCGGGTCGACGGGATCGATCCGGGCACCGCATCGCCGCGCGACCTCGCCGCGCGCATCGGGTTCGTCTTCCAGAATCCCGAGCACCAGTTCATCGCCCCCACGGTGTTCGACGAGCTGGCCCACGGACTGCGGCTGCGGCACGTACCGGATGACGAGATCTCGACCAGGGTCGGCGAGATGCTGGCCCGCTTCGGCCTCGAGCACAAGGCGGGCGTGCATCCGTTCCTGCTCTCCGGCGGCGAGAAGCGAAGACTGTCGGTGGGGACGGCCCTGATCACCCGCCCGCGGGTGCTGGCGCTCGACGAGCCCACGTTCGGACAGGATCGCGCCAGAGCCGCCGAGCTGCTCGACCTGCTGCAGAGCCTGCGCGCTGAAGGCACGACCATCGTGATCGTCACGCACGACCTCCAGCTCGTGGCCGAGCACACCAGCCACGTCGTGGTCCTGGCGGCCGGCCGGGTGCAGGCGGTCGGCCCCACCGCCACCCTGCTGCAGGACGAGCGGCTGTTCGCCGACGCGGGGCTGCGCCTGCCCCCGCTGCAGCGCGTGCTGGCCTCGGCCGGGCTCGGGGCGACCGCGTGACCACGACGACCTTCGATCCGTACGCACGTATCACGGCGACGCGGCGGCAGTTCCTGTATGCGTTGAATCCGCTCGCGAAGGTCGCCGGGTTCGCGCCGGCGATGGTCCTGCTCGTGTTCGTGCGCGACCTCGCGACGCCCGCCGCTTTCCTGATTCTCGCCTACGCGCTGATCCTGGCCGGGGCGCGTCTCACGGTTCGGCTCCTCGCTCTCCTGCTGCTCGGTCTCCCGGCCGGCATGCTCCTGGTGGGCATCGGGTTCTCCGTGTGGGTCGACACCGGACTCGTCGCGGGCAGTGCCCCCGTCTTGCGGATCGGCGACTGGACCCTCTACAGCGGAGCGCTCCTGATCGGCTTCGCGACGGCGTTGCGGCTCGGATCGATCGTCGCGCTCGCGCTCGTCGGCGGGCTCACGACCAGCGGGCCCGACCTCGTGCGCGCCAGTGTGCAGCAGCTGCGGGTGCCGTACCGGATCGGCTACACGGCACTGGCAGCGTTCCGGTTCGTGCCGCGGTTCGGGCATGAGCTCGCCGTGATCCGGGCGGCCCACCGGGTGCGCGGTTACCACGGCGGACGCGGACTGTTCGCCCGCATCGCCCGCGGGTGGGGCTACATCGTGCCGCTTCTCGCCGGCGCGATCCGTCACGCCGAGCGGGTGGCGCTGGCGATGGACTCGCGCGCGTTCGGTGCGCATCCCACCCGCACCGAGCGGCACCTCGTCCCGTTCCGCACACGCGACACCGTCTTCACCATCGCGACCCTGCTGGCATCCGCGGCCATCTTCGTCGCCTTCTTCCCCTGGCAGCTTCCCTGAAAGGCACCCGATGGCATTCAGCAAGATGGTCAAGCCCGAGTCGACCGAGCTCATCCACCTGGTGGTGCTGCGTACGGAACGCCTGTCGTCGCACTGGATCAGGGTGACGCTCGGCGGCGGCGAGATCGAGAAGTTCCGCCCGATGGGGTTCGACCAGTGGTTCCGGCTGTTCCTGCCCATCGGCGGCGACGCGGGCCTCGACCGGGTGCCGGCGAAGGCCAACAAGATGTTCGGCTACCTGAAGTTCCTGCGCATCCCCGACGGCGAACGTCCGGTGATGCGCAACTACAGCGTGCGCGCATATCGAGCGGCCACGGCTGACGCCGGCGCCGAGATCGACGTGGACTTCGTGCTGCACGGCTCGGCGTCCGACGGAACGGCCGGCCCGGCGTCTCGGTGGGCCGAGGCCTGCCGGCCGGGCGAGCACGTGCTGATCATCGACGAGGGCCTCACCTTCAATCCGCAGCGCGGAACGGATCGTGTCGTGCTGGTCGGCGATGAGACCGCCCTGCCCGCGATCTCCTCGATCTGCGCCTCGCTGCCGGTCGACGCCGTCGGCACCGCGATCGTCGAGACGCCGAGCGAAGAGGATGCTCTGGAGTTCGCCCGTCCCGCCGGCATCGAGGTGGTCTGGATCGTGCGCCCGCACGATGTCGCCCCCGGCTCCCTCGCGCTGGAGACGCTCGGCCGCACCGCCCTGCCGGAGGCCCCGTTCCATGCGTACGCGGCGGGTGAGCAGGCGCTCGCATCGGGTGCCCGCAAACACCTCGTCGGCGAGCGCGGGGTGGACAAGAACGCCGTGAGCTTCTGCGGATACTGGAAGATCGGTGCGGCCTCCCCCGCGTCGAAGGCCGCCCGCGAAGCTGCCGCGGAGCCCCTGGCGTGAGCGCGGATGCCGCGGGCCGGACGCCCCGCACCGGCGGACGGTTCCGCTTCCCTACCGCCATCCTGCTGACCTGCGCGGCACTCGGCGTGGCCGGCGGACTGCTGCTCGCCCCCGCCAACTGGGTGTCGACGATCCTCTTCCCCGGGCTGCCGTTCGTGAGCGTCGCACTGGCCGGGCTCTGGCTGCTGCCCTCGGTGCTCGCCCTCCGACTGCTGCGTCGGCCGTTGGTGGGTCTGCTCGTCGGCCTGCTCGCCGGTCTCGTGATCGTGCCGTTCTCCGGCTACGGGTTCGGCAGCGTAGCGACCAATCTCTGGTGGGCCGCGTTCACCGAGCTCCCATTCCTCTTCGTGCTCTGGCGGTACTGGGGAACCTGGATGCACTACGTCGGCGCGGTGGTCGTCGGCCTCGTGTATCCGGCCCTGGCCTGGTACTCGTTCAACCTCGGTGACTTCACGCTCCCGGTGCAGGTGCTGTTCTTCGTCATCACGATGGCCAGCTGCGTCGGTGCGACCGCTCTGGGCATCCTGATCGCCGACCGCCTGCGCAGGGCGGGAGTGGGTGCGACCGGTCTCGGCAGGGCCGGAGTCCGCAAGCACCGCTGAACCTCGCGAGCGCAGCCGCCCACGTCACGCATCGACGTCATCACTCGCAGCGGAGTCGTCAGGCGGGCGTTGAATCGTCAGGCGGCGATGTCGAAGCGTGTGCGCCCGCCGAGCCTCGGGGTTCGCGCGGTCCCGGTCGCGGTCCCGGTCGCGGCCGGCATCCCGAGAACACCGAGCGACGCCCGGCGGTGCCGGAGAGCGTCACTGCACGTCGGCGAACAGCCCCATGATCTCCGGACCCATCTCGACCTGACTCAGCACGATCCCGAAGGAGCCGTCGGGATCGACCCAGAAGTCCGTCCCCTGCCCGCCCGACCAGCCGTAGCGACCCGCGTTCTCTCCCTCGGTCTGCACCGCGACGCCGAACCCCCAGCCCGTGCCCTCCCAGAATCCCGGGAAGAAGCTGTCGTCGGTCTTCGCGCTCGACGGCACCTGGTCAGTGCGCATCAGCGCGAACAGTTCGGGGTCGATGATGACGTTGCCGTCATGCCGTCCCCCTGCGGCGAGCATCCCCGCGAAAGCCGCATAGTCGGCCGCGGTCGACACGAGCTCCGAATGACTGAGGTCGAACGGAGCGGGCGCGACGGAGAAGCCCCCGGCGGCGGGCTCGATCTCGACCAGGGCGCCGTGCTCGTGACGATACGCGGCAGGCAGCCGGTGCGCCTGGTCGAGGGGCACCGTGTATCCGGTATCGACCATGCCGAGCGGGGCGAAGAGGTCGCGTCGCAGATGATCTTCCAACGAACCGTCGACCACCCGCGAGAGCAGGATCCCGAGGATCCCGAAGGAGTGGTGGTAACGCCATCCGGTGCCGGGTTCGAAGGCCAGCGGGAGCACGGCCAGCGCGTCCAGCCACTCCTGAGCGCCCATCGCGACAGGTTCCTGCCCTGCGGCCGTCCGGTTCCCGATCATCGCCTCCGCCAGCGGGGACGGCACGACCTGCACCCCGTATCCGGAGGTGTTCGTGAGCAGGTGCCGCAGCGTGATCGGTGTCGTCGCGGGTACGACGTCGTCGAGCGGGGCGTCCGGAGCGCGCAGCACCCAGCGGTCGGCGAGTTCAGGCAGCCATCGCTCCACAGGGTCATCGAGCCGGAGGCGTCCCTCCTGCACGAGCCTCAGCGCCGCGACCGCGAGGATCGGCTTCGTCATCGACTGGATGCGGACGATCGCATCCGCCGGGAGATCGCCGGCCGTGACGATCTCGATGGCCCCGCCAGGAGCGCCGAGCACGCCGATGATCCCCGGAGCGGTGCCCCGCGCGACGTGGTCTTCCAGGATCTGCCGGAACAAGGTCGTCATGCCCTCGATTCAACCCGGCGGCAGCACCCCGTGTCCACGCCTCGACGACGATCCGGCCGAGACGGGAAGAGGCCCCGGACGTCGCATCCGGGGCCTCTGCAGGTGCACGATCTCAGCGCTTGCCGACGATCTGACGGCCGACGAGATCGCGCATGATCTCGTTCGTGCCGCCGTAGATGCGGTGGACCCGGGCGTCGGTGAAGGCGCGCGCGATCGGGTACTCCATGATGTAGCCGTATCCGCCGTGCAGCTGCACGCCTGTGTCGAGCACCTCCCACTCGCGCTCGGTCGCCCAGAACTTGACCTTCGCCGCATCCTCCGCGGTGAGCTTGTTGTCCTTGTAGGCGAGCAGTGCGCGGTCGATGTACGCCCACATCGCATCGGTGGTCGCAGACATGTCGGCGAGCCGGAAGCGGGTGTTCTGGAAGTCGGCGATGCGCTCACCGAACGCCTCGCGATCCTTCGTGTAGGCGATGGTCCAGTCGAGGGCGGCCTGTGCGGCTGCGGCCGCGGCGACGCCGATCGAGAGACGCTCGAGCGGCAGGTTCAGCATCAGCTGGATGAAGCCCTGGCCCTCCTTGCCGCTGATGAGGTTCTCGTCGGGGACGAACACGTCGGTGAAGCTGAGCTCGGCCGTGTCCCAGCCGTGGAAACCCATCTTGCTGAGCTTCTTGCCCTGGTCGAAGCCCTCCATGCCCTTCTCCACGAGCAGCAGGCTGAACGCGTCGGGACGGTTGCCCTCACCGGTCTTGACGAACGTGACGACCACGTCGGCCGTCGTGCCCGAGGAGATGAACGTCTTCGCGCCGTTGAGGATGTAGCCGCCGTCGACCTTCTTGGCGTTGGTCTTGATGCCACGCAGATCCGAACCCGCTCCCGGATCGGTCATGGCGAGTGCGCCGAGCACCTCACCCGTGGCCATGCGGGGCAGCCACTTCTCCTTCTGCTCCTGCGTTCCCATGTGCACGAGGTAGGGCACGGCCAGGTCGTCCTGGATGCCGAAGGCCCCCGCCAGCGAACCGGCACCTGCGGCGATGACCTCTTCCATGACGATCGTGCGGAAGCGGTAGTCCTGCAGCATCCCGGCGCCACCGAACTCCTCGGGGACCGACAGGCCGATCAGACCCGCTTCGCCGGCGGCGCGCATGGTCCCCCGGTCGATCTCACCGGCGGCATCCCACCGCTCGATCGCCTCGTTGGTCACGTGGCGCTTTACGAAGTCCTTGACCAGGTCCCGGAAAGCCTCGTGATCCTCGTCGTAGATGTCGCGTTCCATGCCGTCCTCCTGAACGTCTCATGCATCGTTGCTCCGGTGATTCTATGTCGCCGAGGGGACGCGGGACAGGACGTTGTGAGAATGCATCCCATAAATCGTGACACTGGGTACCGCACTTGTCGGATGTCGCAACCGGGGCTTCCGCCCCCGATTCAGTGCGCGTAATCCGGCGCGGCAGGAAGGCCGAAGAACTCTTCGAGCGTGTGGAATCCACCCTCGTGATAGGCCGCGGCGAGGTCGACTCCGACGTAGCGGAGATGCCACGGCTCCGGCGCATACCCCGTCACGGGGGTGCCGACCTGCTCGTAACGCACGATGAAGCCGTACTCCCAGGCATGAGCGGCGACCCAGTCGCTCTGCGCGGTCGCTCCGAAGCCGTCGAGGCCCCCGCACCCCGTGCCGCAGGCGACCACGTCGAGTGCGAGACCCGTCTGGTGCTCGCTGTGGCCGGGGCGCGCCGAGCCCGCATCCGCCTCGGCCTGTCCCTGTGATCGCACGTGGGATCCGTACGTCGTCACCTGCAGTCCGTAGGAACGGTAGCCGTTGTTCGCGCCGATGCGTCCCACGCCCGCGGCTGCGGCGGCATCCGCCATCCGACCGACCGCCGCGGCCACGTCGGAGCGCACGCGCCCCGAGGGTGTCGTCATCTGCAGCGGCACGGAGTCGAGATTCGCCGGCTCGTACTCGGGCGGGTTCAGCGGCAGCGACTTGTTCACCACGACCCAGAGGCGCGCAGGATCGATGAGCGAGACGCACGGAGCGTTCCCCGCGACGACCGCCTCGCGGAAGGCAGCACCGCCGCCGAAGCCCGCGATCGCCGCCGCATCGTCGCCGCTCGCGATCGCCTGCTGCACCGAAGGCTCGGCACAGGGGTCGGCCGCGGTCGTCGCGGCCACCCTGACCGGCGGAACCTGCATGACCGCGACCGGCACCGGCATCGGGTCGGCACCCGAGGGCGACACCGGTCCGGAACCGATCGAGAGCAGGATGCCGATGGCAGTGAGGGCGACGCCGATCGGCAATGCGGGCCCGCGGATCGGGGACCGCGGAGCCGCATGCTGAGCGTGCGGCAGGAAGGGCATTGATCCATCTTCTCATTCGAAGATATGTAGCAGACTGTCTTGCGATATCTTCGTCTTTCTGTTCGAATGGTCGAATGAGGTGGCAGGGACAGAAGCTCGGAGAGACGGACGCGGCGGCGCTGCCCGGCCTCGAAGACCGCTCGAGTGTGCTGCGCTCGGTGACCACCCCCGAGTTCGCCGGCATGACGTTCCACGAGGTGCTGTCGAAGTCCGCTCTCAACCACGTCCCCGGCGCCTCGCGCATGCCGTTCGCGTGGACGATCAACCCCTACCGCGGATGCTCGCATGCCTGCGTCTACTGCTTCGCCCGCGGCACGCACGAGTACCTCGACCTCGACGGCGGGTCCGACTTCGACTCGCAGATCGTGGTGAAGGTGAACATCGTCGAGGTGCTCGCACGAGAGCTGCGCAAAGGCAGCTGGGAGCATGAGACCGTGGCCCTGGGCACGAACACCGATCCGTATCAGCGCGCCGAGGGGCGATACAAGCTCATGCCCGGCATCATCGAGACGCTCGCGGCATCCGGCACCCCGATATCGATCCTGACCAAGGGCACGCTGATCCGCCGTGACATCCCCCTGCTCGCGAAAGCCGCCGAGCGCGTGCCGATCGACGTGCAGATGTCGATCGCGATGTACGACGACGACCTGCAGAAGGCGATCGAGCCCGGAGCCCCGACCACGCAGGCCCGGCTCGACACCGTGCGGGCTCTGGCCGACGCCGGGTTCCCCGTGACCGTGTTCCTCATGCCGATCATGCCGCACATGACCGATTCGCTCGCCGCGATCGACAGTGCCCTCGTGCGCATCAAGGAGGCGGGGGCGCGCAGCGTCATCTACGGCGCCCTGCATCTGCGACCGGGCGTCAAGCCGTGGTTCTTCCAATGGCTCGACACTCATCGTCCCGACCTCGTCTCGTCGTACCGGGGGCTGTATCCCGGGGCTTCCGCCGAGGCGCCCAAGGGATACCGGCAGTGGCTCGCCAAGCGCACCCGTCCGCTCATCCGCATGCACGGACTGGACGGCCGCCACGAAGACGACTACCCCCGGCGCGGGCTCCGACCGGGGCAGGGCCATGTGCAGACGAGTGCTGCCGCCGCGACCGCGGTGCGGTTCACCCCCAGCGCCCGAGCCGAGGCAGCGCCCGCGCAGCCGATGCTCTTCTGACCCCGCGGTCGGGCGCGCATCCCGCAGCCGCGTAGGCTCGAGGATCATGGCGATCGGTTCGACAGTCCACACATTCGAGGTGCAGCTCGCTGACACCGATCGCGGAGTCTACGAGGACTACTCGTTGCGCGTGGCCCGGCATCCGTCCGAGACCGATGCGTACATGCTCACACGCGTGCTGGCCTACGGGCTCGAGTTCGCCGAAGGCATCGCATTCGGCGGCAGCATCTCCTCGACGGAAGAGCCCGCAGTGCTCGTGCGCGACCTCACCGGCCTCGTCACCGTCTGGGTCGAGATCGGGGCGCCCGACGCCGAGCGGCTGCACTACGGCAGCAGGCTCGCCGAGCGCACCGTGGTGTACACCCACCGCGACCCCGCCAAGGTGATGGCGCCGTGGACCGACAAGCGCATCCACCGCCGCGAGGACATCCGCCTCCACAGCTTCGACCCCGGATTCATCGAGACCGCGTCAGCCCTGATCGAGCGCCGCAACACCATGACCCTCACCGTGACCGAGAACGTGATCTATCTCGACCTCAACGGCACGAACCTGACCTCCGCCGTGCACGTGCACGAGCTGTCCTGACCGACGTTCCCGCCCCGCCCCCGCCCTGCGACGGTGCCGAGCGCACGGGTTGATGCCGAACGCACGGCTTCCACGCGCACGCATCCCGTGCACTCGGCGAGATCCCGTGCACTCGGCGAGATCCTGTGCACTTGGCGAGATCCGACGCGAAAGGCCCCACCCGCAGAAGCGGACGGGGCCTTCGTCACGAGAGTGGTCAGGAGGTGAGGTCTGCCGCGGTCGGAACGCGACCGGCGATCTCCTCGATCACGTCGTCGTCGAGACGGGCGTTCTCGAACGGCGCATCGATCTCGGCGCGCTCGAGCAGCTCACTCATGCGGCGCTGACGCTGACGCGTGATCAGCGTGACGACTCGACCTGCGCGGCCGGCACGACCCGTACGGCCCGAGCGGTGCAGGTACGTCTTGTACTCGTCGGGCGCATCGGCCTGGACGACCAGATCGATATCGTCGACATGGATGCCGCGGGCGGCGACATCCGTGGCGACGAGCACGCTCACGCGCCCCGACGTCAGACGCTCGAGGTTGCGCGTGCGCTTGGCCTGGTTCAGGTCACCGTGCAGTGAGACGGCCGGGATGCCGGCGTCGTCGAACTGCTCCGCGAGCATGTCGGCGTAGGCGCGGGTACGGGCGAACACCAACGTCTTGCCATCGCGGTCGACGAGCGACGTGAGGATGTCGGCCTTGTCGCGGTGCTCGATCACGAGCACGCGGTGCTCGATCGTGCTGGAGTCCTGGTCTTCACCTGCGACCTCGTACACGGCCGGGTCGACGAGGAACTCGTCGACGAGTGCGGCGACCTCACGGTCGAGCGTGGCCGAGAACAGCAGCTTCTGGCTGCCGTCGGCGGTGTGACGCAGGATGCGCTGCACCGGTTCGACGAAGCCGAGCTCGCACATGTGGTCGGCCTCGTCGAGCACCGCGATGCGGCAGTCCGAGAGGTCGAGCTTGCCCTGGTTGATGAGGTCCTCGACACGACCGGGGGTGCCGATCACGATGTCGACGCCCTTCTTGAGCGCGCCCACCTGACGCCCCTGCGGCACGCCACCGTAGATCTGCGTGGTGAACAGCCCGACGCTGCGGGCGATCGGCTGGATGGTGCGGTCGATCTGGAGCGCGAGCTCACGCGTCGGAGCGAGGATGATCGCGCGCGGCGACCGCCCGAACTCACGGCGCTTGCCGGCCTGCGACTGCAGCACGCGCTCGACGAGCGGCGCGCCGAAGGCGATGGTCTTGCCGGAGCCGGTACGGCCGCGGGCGAGCACGTCGCGCCCGGCGAGGACGGCGGGGATGCTGGCAGCCTGGATCGGGAACGGCGTGGCCGCACCCATACCGACGAGGGTCTCGACGATGTTCGATCCGAGACCGAGGTCGCCGAAGGTCACACCGTCGACCTCGACCGCCGCGACGGACTTCGCCTCGAGGCGCTCGTGCACGACGTCATCGCCCGGCGTGAACTTCGCTCCGGTCGATGCAGGACGGCTGGTGGCGTTCCAGTCGTTGCGGCTCGGTCGCTCGTTGCGGGCCGGGCGCCCACGGGTGTCCGAGGTCAGCGGGCGCGGGCGCTCGGTGCGGTACGCGCCACCGGTCGACGGACGCGAACGCTCGTCGCGGCCGCCCTCGTACGAACGCTGTGTGCGGTCACGGTCGAAAGCGCGACGCGCCCGGTCGGCGTCGTATGAACGCTCGGGGCGCTCGGTGCCGCGATCGTTCGACCGGGTGCGGTCACCGGCGCGGTCATCGCGACGCGGGCGGTCGTCACGGTCGAACCGAGGACGCTCGGTGCCGCGGTCACGGTCGAACCGCGGACGCTCGGCACCACGCCGGTCGTCGCGACCCGGACGCCCGCCATCGCGGTGGTCGTTGTCACGGAAGCCCTGACGCTGGGTGCCGGCGCCGCGGTCATCGCGACGCGCACGGTCGTCGCGGTCGAACCGGGGGCGGTCGCCGCCGCGGTCGTCGCGGTACGTGCCGGGCCCGGTCGGGCGCTGTCCGGTCGGGCGCTGTCCGCCGCGGTCGTCGCGACGCGGACGGTCGTCGAAACGGCTTCCGGTGCTCGGACGGTCGTTGTAGCGCGGGCGCTCGGAGCGCTCGTCGTTGCGGTGGTGCGGGGCCTCGCGACGCCCGGACTCGGCGCGGTTGCGGATCCCGCGCGCCTCGTCGCGGCCGGCGCGCTCCGACGCACCCCAGCGCTGCTTGGGCGCACCCGACTCGGCTTCAGCCGGACGGTAGCCGCGGTGGCCGGCGCTGCGGCTGCCGGGGCGACGGTCGTACCCTCCCGCGGATGCAGCGGTGCGACGGTCGCCGGCATCCGCTCGTCCGCCGCGCTCATCGCGTGCGCCGTCACGGGCGGGGCCGCCGTTGTGACGGTCGTGGAAAGAGGTCTTCTTCGCGCCGTAGCGCGGTTCGAAGTTCGCGGACGGACGTCCGCCGCGGGGCTTCTTGTTCTTCGGCATTGCGGTGTCTTTCTGTGTTCTCGCACGAGAACAGCGCCGCGCGCACGCGCGAGCACCCTGCGCCTGGTCGAACTCGACCAGCGGGGTTCCGGACTGTCAGCGGCCGGGGCCATTCATGTGATGGTTGATTAGCGTCGAGCGACGCTCACCATCGGCCCCTGGACTCACACTTCACACACATAAAACGTCCGCGCCAACGCGCGGGTGTCCGAAGCCGACCGCTCAAGTGTAGCCGACGCTCCTGAGAGACCGCCGACCCGATCGTGGCCGTACGATGACGAGGTGAGTACCGCTTCCCCCACCGGCGCCCAGATCAGCCTTCGACGCGGCGGGGTGACCGCACAGATCGCACAGGTCGGCGCCTCCCTGCGTTCGCTGCGCATCGACGATGTCGACCTCGTACCGCCGTATCCTCTCGAGCTGCCCACGCCGGCCTGTTCCGGCGTGGTCCTCGTCCCCTGGCCGAACCGGGTGCGCGACGGAGAGTGGGACGACGACGGCACCGCACGGAGGCTCGCGATCACCGAGCCGAAGCTGAACAACGCGAGCCACGGCCTGTTGCGCTTCACCGCCTACGAGGTCTCGCACACCGAGGGCGAAGCCGTGCTGCGTGCGACCGTCGTCCCGCAGACGGGATACCCGTACCTGATCGAGACGACAGTGGAGTACGCGCTCACGCCCGACGGCATCGACGTGTCGCACACGCTCACCAACCGGTCGACCACGTCCGCGCCCGTGGCCCTCGGCACCCACCCGTTCGTGACGATCGGCGACGTGGACCCGCATGACCTCGTGCTGCGGATCCCCGCGCAGACGGCGTTCGACACCGACGACAGGATGCTCCCCACCGGCACCCGACCGGCCGATGCCGCTCTGCGCGAGGGCGTCCGACTGGGAGACGTCACCCTCGACACCGGCTTCACGGATCTCGCCCGTGATCCCGACGGACGTGTGCACCATTCGCTCACCGCACCGGACGGTCGCCGCGTGACGCTCTGGCAGGGCGAGGGTTTCGACTACGTGCAGGTGTACACGACACCCGCTTATCCCGGTCAGAGCCTCGCGGTCGCGATCGAGCCGATGACCGCACCGGCCGACGCCCTGAACAGCGGCCTCGGCATCCGCCGGCTCGCCCCCGATGAGACCTGGACCCTGCACTGGGGCATCACGCTGAGCTGACTCGACGCGCCGCGCCGCGAACTCCCCGACGAGAACAGAGAGCGAATGACGCCGCGCCGGCGAGTCGGATGGTGACTCGCCGGCCGCGGCGCACATGATCTCCGTTTCGGCCGGGCGGCGCCGAGAAGGCGCTACTCCCCGCGCTCGCGCAGCTCGCGGCGGGTGAGCTGCGGCGCGTGCGGCAGGCCGGAGGCATCGATCAGCACCGGCTGAGCCGACGCCACGGCGGCACCGGATGCATCCGGGCCCACGGGAGCATCCGGAGCCGAGGTTCCTCCGGCATCCGTTCCTCCCGCCTTGCGCGCTGCGCGTCGCTCCTTGGCCCCCTCGACGAGGTTGTAGAGCGTGGGCAGCACGATCAGCGTCAGCACCGTCGACGAGATCAGACCGCCGATCACGACGATCGCGAGCGGCTGCGAGATGAAGCCGCCGTGACCCGTGATGCCGAGGGCCATCGGAGTGAGGGCGAGGATGGTGGCGAGCGCGGTCATCAGGATCGGTCGCAGACGCTTCTCACCACCGGCCTTCACCGCCTCGATGGTCGACAGACCCTTCTCCCGGTACTGGTTCACGAGGTCGACGAGCACGATCGCATTCGTCACCACGATGCCGATGAGCATCAGCACGCCGATCAACGATGCGACGCCGAGCGGCACACCCGTGATGATCTGCAGCAGGATCGCCCCGGTCGCCGCGAACGGCACCGAGATGAGCAGCAGCAGCGGCTGGCGCAGCGACTTGAAGGTCGCGACCATGACCACGTACACGATCAGGATCGCCGCGAGCATCGCCAGCCCCAGCTGCGAGAACGAGTCGGCCTGCTGCGACGCGACACCGCCCACCTCGGCGGATGCACCGTCGGGCAGGTCGACCGCCGCGAGCGCGGTGTTCACGGACTGCGTGGCTGTGGCGAGGTTGTCGGACGCCGGCGGCACGGTGATCGTCGCGGTACGACGGCCCTGCTCCGTGGTGATCGAGGTGGGTCCGTTCTGCTGCTCGACGGTCGCGATGTCCTGCAGCTGCACGATGCCGGTCGGCGTCGGGATGGTGAGCTGCTTGAGCGCGTCGACCGTGGTCGGCGGGGTCGGGGTCACGATGTAGACCGTCAGCGCGGTGTCGTCGATCTCGACGGATCCCGCCTGCTGCGGGCGCATGGTGCCCGACACGATGGCTCCGACGGCGACCTCGGAGAGTCCACGCTGGGCGGCGGCTTCCCTGTCGACCACGACGGCGATGTACGGCAGCGACGCGGCGAGGTTGTCGCTCACCTGGCCGACGCCGTCCTTCCCGTCGAGTTCCTTGACCAGCGCGGTGGTCGCCGTCTGGAGGTCGTCCGAGCTCGAGGCGCTGACCGTGATCTCGATGTCGCTCGATCCGAAGCCGGCCGAGGCCGAGACCGCGACATCCCCGACATCGTCACCGAGGCCGTCGATCGCATCCTGCACATCCGCGCGGAGCTTCTCCTGATCGGCGTTCGAGTCGGTGAGCACCGAGTACGTGACGCCCGCACCGCCCGAGAAGGCGTCGCTGAGCGCCGAACCACTGGTGCCGATCGAGGCCTGTACGTGCTCGATGCCGTCGATGTCGAGCAGGGCGTCTTCGACCGCCACCGCCGCATCCGACTTGGCCTCGAGGCTCGCCGTCGGGCCGAGGTCCTGCGTGACCGTCATGGTGTTCTGGCCGGAGTCGCCGAGGAAGTTGACCTTCATCAGCGGCGCTGCGGCGAGCGTAGCGCCGAGCACGACGACCGCGAGGATCACCGTGACACCGGAGTGCTTGAGCGTCCAGCCCAGGATCGGCCGGTACTGGCGCTGCAGCCACGTCGGCGGCGCGTCCGGGTGCTCGGGGTCGATCGCATCGCCGTGCTCGTCGAGCAACGGCTTGCCCGGCTTGAGGAACCAGTAGGCGAGCACCGGCACGATCGTCAGGGCGACCAGGAGCGAGGCGACCATCGCGATCGTCACCGTCATCGCGAACGGCCGGAACAGCTCGCCGACCATGTCGCCGACGAAGACGATCGGCAGGAAGACCGCCACTGTCGTGATGGTGGACGCCGTGATCGCCATCGCGACCTCGCGCACCGCGAGGCGGATCGCATCGCCCTTGTCGGCATCGCCCACGTAGTGACGTTTGATGTTCTCGATCACGACGATGGAGTCGTCGACCACGCGACCGATCGCGATAGTGAGCGCACCGAGGGTGAGCACGTTCAGCGAGTAGCCGAACGCCTGCAGCCCGATGAAGGTGATGAGCACGCTGGTGGGGATCGAGATCGCGGTGACGAGGGTGGAGCGCACCGACATCAGGAAGACGAGGATCACGAGCACCGCGAACACCAGGCCGAGCATTCCCTCGGTGGCGAGCGTCTCGATCGACTGCACGATGAACGGCGCCTGGTCGAAGATCACGGTGAAGGTCGCGTCCGGGAAGGCGTCGCCGATCGTGTCGAGCGCGGCGATCACGCCGTTGGACACCTCCACGGTGTTCGCCGCGGGGAGCTTGGTGATGGAGATCGACAGCGCATCCTTGCCGTCGACACGGGAGATGGAGGTGACGGGGTCGGACTCCTGCACGACCGTCGCGACATCGCCGATCGTGACGTCGGTGCCGACCAGCGGAAGGGCGGCGATCTCCTCGACCGAGGTGATCTTCGCGCCCGTCTGCACCGTCAGCGTCTGACCGTTCTCGGTGATGTCGCCACCGGGGAACAGCGTGCCGTTCTGGTCGAGTGCGTCGTTGATCGCCGAGGTGCTCTGGCCGGCAGCGGCGAGCTTCGCGACGTCGGGCGTGATGCTGATGCGCTGCCCGACGCCACCCACGATCTCGGCCGCGTTGACGCCGTCGACGTCTTCGAGTTCGGGGATCGCGACCGATTCGAGCTGGGCCTGGGCGTTGTCGGCATCCTCGAATCCGGTGACGGCGACCTGGATCACCGGGAAGTCGTCGATGGAGACCGACAGCACCTGAGGGGTCACATCCTCCGGCAGCTGCGATGAAATGCGGTTGATCGCCTGCTGGATCTTCTGCTCGGCTGTGGCGAGATTCGTTCCGTAGGCGAACATCGCCTGCACGATCGAGGCGTTCGTGGTGCTGGTCGCGGTGGTCGACTCCAGGCCGGGCACGCCCTGGATCGCCGCTTCGACCGGCGTGGATACGTCGTTCTCGACCACCTCGGGCGAGGCGCCGGGGTAGGTCGTCATGACGACGAGTGCCGGCAGCTCGAGCGAGGGGATGAGTTCCTGCTTGAGATTCGTGAGCGCGAGCCCGCCGAACACCGCCGCGACGATGGTGATGAGGGCGATGAGCGCGCGGTTCTTCAGGCTCAGGATGGCGAGTTTCGACAAGGCGGTTTCCTCGGTGTCAGGGTATGGCTGTCGCTGCGGAAGGGGTGGAGACGTCGTCTCCGAGGATCCGCGCCAGTGCGGACTCGATGAAGGACTGGGCAAGACGGTCGTCGCGGATCTGCATGCTCCACATGACGCCGTCGATGAAGATCATCGCCGCTCTGGCACGGTCTTCGCCATAGGTCGGCGTGAGCAGGTCGACGAGGCGGTCCGACAGATGGCGGGCGAGATCCCGCAGGCGGGGGTCGTGCACGGCGGCGGTGACCACGGCGCGGTCGGCCTTCACGGCATGGTGGTCGTCCATGCTCTCGAATACGAGGGCGGCGATCACGTCGGGGCTGTCACCGCGTTCGGCGAGGGTCTGCCGCACGCCGTCGAGACGTGCGTCGACCTCTTCGGCGAGCGCACGGAAGGCCGCGGCCCTGAGGTCGTCGAGGGTGTCGAAGTACTGCGTCGTCGCCCCGAGAGGCACCCCGGCACGCGCGGCCACCATGCGGTGTGTGACGGCGTCGGCGCCCACCTCGACGATGAGCTCGGCCGTCGCGGTCACGATCTCCCGACGGCGCGCCTCAGGGTCACGTCGCCGACGCTCCCCTTGCCTCATCCCGCCCCCTTGGACATCCGTACATGTACGTTTGTACATTTCAGGATTGTGAAGATGCTGGGAACGGACCTCGCCCTCGCTCCGCACGGAGTCGTGGACCTCCAAGGTGTCGGCGGCGAACGCAGGGCCGGCGGTCAGGATGATGCGGTGCTGCACCAGGGAGGCGGGCACGTATATCCCCAACCCCAGCACCGCGGGGGCCGCGGTGCACTCATACCAGCGCGGCCTCGACCTGCCCGCGCTCGAAGTAGGCGACGAGCTCGGGATCCAGCGGGGGGATCTCGATCGCGGAGCCGTCACCCCGCAGCGACGCGGTGGCGAGGATGCCGGCGGCGACGGCCTCGCGGGCCGCGACGGGCGACGTCTCGGTGAGTCCGCCGTGGCGCACGAAGCGCAGGAACTCCGCGACGAGCAGGGCGTCCGCACCGTCGTGCCCCGCGTCGGGCACCTCCGGGACGATGAAGGTCTCGTCGGCCGCCGCCGCTCCGGCATGACGCCGATTCCACAGCTTGACCTCACTACCGGCGACATCGCCGAAGTTCTCGATGCGACCCTCGGTGCCGATCACGGTGTAGTTGCGCCAGTAGTCGGGCGTGAAGTGGCACTGCTGGTACGACGCGAAGATGCCGCCCTCCAGCTGCATGTTCACCATCGAGATGTCCTCGACGTCCACCACCGGGTGCAGACCGGTCAGCGCCGTCGGCGGCCAGTTGTCCATGCTGAACCAGTCCGGCATCCGCTCCCCCGCCCTGTCACGACGGTCGGTGATGTCGCCGTACACGCTCAGCGCCCCCATCGCGGAGACGCGCTCGCTGTAGGCGCCGGCGAGCCAGTGGATGATGTCGATGTCGTGGGCGCCCTTCTGCAGCAGCAGTCCGGTGGTGCGGCGACGGTCGGCGTGCCAGTCCTTGAAGTAGAAGTCGCCGCCGTGACCGACGAAGTGCCGCACCCAGACGGCCTTGACCTGACCGATGCGTCCGCTCTGGATCAGACCGCGCATCAGCGTGATCACGGGCATGTGCCGCATGTTGTGGCCGATGTAGAGCCCGGTGCCGGTGCGGCGTGCGGTCTCGAGCATCGCGTCGGCGTCGGCGAGGTCGATCGCCAGGGGCTTCTCGCAGAACACCGGCACTCCTGCTTCGAGGGCACGGATGCTGAGGGCTGCGTGCGTGTCGTCGGGGGTGAGCACCATGACGGCGTCGACGCCGGAGGCCAGCAGCTCGTCGAGAGAGTCGGTGACGAGCGCATCCGGCACGAGAGCGCGGGCGTCGTCGCGAGCGCGCGGTGCGAGGTCGCACACGGCGCTGATGCGCGAGCCGTGTCCCGGGCGATGCACCTCTTCCTGGAGGGTCGAGCGCGCGCCGAAGCCGATGATGCCGATCTGGAGATCCACGATGGTCCTTCTGTGTGATGGGTCTGTGCAGGATGCCGAGGTCAACGGGCCCGCGGTGCGGGGGCGTCGAGGTCGGTCGATCCGCCGGGGAAGAGCGTCCATGCGAAGTCGTGCAGGCGCCCGGGTGTGGGGTCGGTCTCGAGGGCGCGGTCGACGATGATGCGCGCCTGCCGCTCGTAGAAGTCAGTGGGACCGACGGTCGTGAGCGTGGGCGCGATCAGGCGGGCGTCCGGGGTGTTGCCGACGCCCACCACCGCGACGTCGTGCGGCACCCGGAGGCCGAGCATGTGCGCGGCGTTGATCGCGGCGATCGCAGCGAAGTCGGTGGTGGCGTACACCGCTCGCGGTCGGTTCTCCCCCGACAGCAGCTCCACCGCGGCGGTGAAGGCGCTCGCCTGGGTGTCGGCATACGTCACCGTCCAGCTCGGGTCCGGTTCGATGCCGGCGGCCGCCATCTTCTCGACGTAGGGCGTGTAGCGCGTGATCTGCGTGCCGGCGAGGCGCACGGCTCCCTCCGCGGCGATGCATCCGATCCTGGTGTGCCGCTCCAGCAGATGGTCCATCGCGATCTCGCAGCCGGGGATCGCATCCGAGCGGATCACATCGAAGCCCTCGGGTTCGAGATGTTCGGAGAACACCACGAGACGCTGACCGCGACGCACGAGGTCGTCGAGGTTCTGCCGCGCCTCGTCGTCGAGGCCCACGCCGTCGAGGTACGCCACGTCGCTCTCGACCCGGTCCAGGGCCGCGTGCCAATCACCGTCGGCGAGGATCAGCGTGGTGAGCCCGTGCTTGTTCGCCTCGGCGTTCACCGCGTCGGCGACCGCCAACGACCACGGGTCGCTCAGCATGTGCAGCGACAGCTGCACCATGCCGCTGCGTCCGGTGCGGATCGCCCGCGCTGCACTGTTCGGGCGGTAGTTCAGCTCATCGGCTGCGGCCAGCACGCGTGCGGCCGTGGCTTCGGCGACGCCGGCACCCGACGCCGCCCCTGCGCGTCCGGAGAACACATACGACACGGTCGCCGTCGACACACCGGCCCGTTCGGCCACCATGCGCAGTGTCGGGCGCCGGGGCGCCTGGTGCTCACTCTTCGCCATGTCTCAGCCCTTCGATCCGCTGAACGCGATGCCCTGGATGAACTGCCGCTGCAGGATCATGAAGGTCACCAGCATCGGCAGCGTCGCCAGCAGCGCGCCGGCCATCAGCACCGGGTAGTCGGTGCCGTGGATGCCGACCAGCTGCGAGAGCCCGACCGACAGCGGCATCTTCGCGGGGTCGGTCGTCACGATCAACGGCCAGAGCAGATCGTTCCAGGACCACAGCACGGTGAACACCACAAGTGCGATGATGCCAGGCTTCGCGAGCGGAACCATGATCCGCCAGAAGGTCTGCCACGGATTCGCGCCGTCGATGCGGGCGGCCTCTTCCAGCTCGGCGGGCATGGACATGAAGAACTGCCGCATCAGGAAGGTGCCGAAGGCGCTGAAGATGCCCGGCACGATGAGCGCCTGCAGCGTGTTGAGCCAGCCCAACGACTGGATGATCTCGTACTGCGGCAGCAGGTACAGCTGCGACGGCACCATGAGCACCGAGAGGAACACGACGAACAGGGCGTTGCGGCCGGGGAACGGGATGCGTGCGAACGCGTAGCCCGCCATGGTGCACAGCACCACCTGGCCGACCGTGCGCCCGACCGTGAGCCACACGGAGTTCAGGAACATCTGTCCGAACGGCATCGAGTCGAACACCTCGGCGAAGTTCGTGAACACCCATTCGCGCGGCAGGAACGACGGCGGCACCTGCACCGAGTCGGACAGCGTCTTGAACGAGGTCAGCAGCTGCCAGACGAACGGGAAGACCATCAGCACCGCGCCGAGGATCAGCACGAGGTGCACGATCCAGAGGCCGCGGTTCCTCGGCTTCCCCGCCCGGGTTCCGGAGCGGCCCACGGGGGCGCCGACCACGGCGCGTGTGTCGAGCGAGACGTCACTCATAGTGCACCCACTTCTTCTGCAGACGGAACTGCACGATCGTGAGGATCAGGATGATCACGAGCAGGAGGAAGGCGATGGCGGCCGCATAGCCGCGGTCGTTGTCGAGGAAGCCCGCCTCATAGAAGAGATAGACGACGGTGCGGGTGTTCGGCATCGCGGGGTTGCTGCGGCCGAGCATCATGTAGATGAGGTCGAACACCTGCAGCGCTCCGATCACGCTGATCACGCTGACGAAGAAGATCGACGGCGACAGCAGCGGGATCGTGATCGAGAAGAACTTGCGCACCGGGCCCGCGCCGTCGAGGTCGGCCGCCTCCATGATCGTGTCGGGGATGCCCTGGAGTCCGGCGAGGAAGATGACGATGTTGGTGCCGAGTCCCGCCCAGATGCCGACGACGGCGATCGCGATCAGGGCCGTGTTCGGATCGGTGAGCCAGCTGCGGCTCTCGATGCCGACCGCGCCGAGCGCGGCGTTCAGCACGCCGTAGTCGCCGTTGTAGATCATTCGCCAGACCAGCGCGATCGCCGCGGGCATGGTCACGACGGGGATGAAGTACAGCGTGCGGTAGGCGCTGCGCCCCTTGAGGCCGGCGGTGTTCAGCAGCGCGGCGATGCCGACCGCGAGGGGAATGCCGATGAGGGCGATGATCGTGTAGATCGCGGTGTTGCGGAGGGCTCCGATCAGCTCGGGGTCCTGGAACAGGCGCGTGTAGTTCTCGATTCCCACCCACTCGGCCCCGCCGAACGGGCCTGACTTGGTGAACGAGATGATGAGGGTGCGGACGGTCGGCCAGAGATAGAACGCGGCGATCCCGAGGGCGGTCGGGCCGAGGAAGACCAGCGCCCACCAGGGGGACGCTCCCGGACTCCGTCGGCGGCGGCGGGTGCCGGGGCTCTGCGGCTCCGGCACCCGCTCCGCCGTCTCGACCGCGCGCGGCGCGATGACGGTCATGCGGTCACTCCTGCTCGGCGTCCAGTGCCGCCTGCATCTGGTCGGCGAGATCCTGGAGGCCGTCCTTCGGGGACACCGCGCCCGACCACACCTGCGAGAGCACCTCGCTCTCGATGCTCGTCCAGGCGGAGGTGTTCTTCGAGGCCGGGTACGGCACGGCGTTCTCGAGCGCGTCGATGTAGACCTGAAGGTCGTACTGGGGCAGAGCGTCGACCCACGCCTGCTGCGTGCCCTCGAACGCGGGGATCACGGTGCCGGTCTCGGCCTGGATCTTCGCCGCCTGCTCTCCGGAGGCGAACTCGGCGAACGCCTTGGCCTCGGCGAGGTGTGCGCTCTTCGCGTTGGCGACGTTGCCGACACCGTGGATCACGCTCTGGTTGCCCTCTGCTCCGGCGGGGAGCGGGGCCACATCGACGCTGCCGCCGATGTCGGCGTTGTCCGCGTAAGCGATGGCCGCCCAGGATCCGTTCTGGAACATGGCGACCTTGCCGGAGAGGAAGAAGTCCTCGGGGTTGGTGTCGGTCATCTGCTGCGCCGTGGGCGAGGAGCCCGCCGCGATCAGGTCGGTCCACAGCTCGATGCCGGCGAGCGCTTCGGGCGAGCCGTATCCGCTCTTCGTCCCGTCGGCGGAGATCACCTCGCCACCGGCCTGGGCGATCGAGTTGTAGAAGTTCTCCTGGCCGTACTGGCTGGCGGCGACCCCGAACTGGCCCTTCGCGGGATCGGTGAGCTTCGCGGCGGCCGCGGTGAAGTCGTCCCAGGTCCAGTCCGCAGAGGGGTACTCCACACCCGCCGCGTCGAAGAGCGCCTTGTTGTACCAGAGGGCGACGGTGTCGAAGTCCTTCGGGGCGCCGTAGAGCTTGCCGTCGTAGGTGTAGAGGTCGATGAGGCCCTGCGGATAGTCCGCGGCGTCGATGCCACCGTCATCGAGAGGAGCGAGCTGCCCGTTCGACGCGTAGAGCTGGAAGTTCGGGCCGTTCATCCAGAAGACGTCGGCCGCCGAACCGCCGGATGCCGCCGTCTGCAGCTTCGTGAAGTACTCCTTGTACGGCGTGACCTGGATGTCGATCGTGACGTTCGGGTTCTCCTTCGTGAAGGCAGCGGCGATGTCTTCCATCGCCGGTTTCTGGTTCTCGTCCCAGATGGCATAGCTGAGGGTGACCTCGCCGTCGGCGCTGCCGCCGCCCGTCGAGGAGGAGGAGCAGGCGCTGAGGGCGAGGACAGCGACCGCTGACGCGGCGAGGGCGCCGAGAGCGCGGCGGGTCGTACGGGGCATCGGTGTCTCCTTCGACAGGTGCACGAGTGCAGAAACGGATGTTAATCGTTTAGCGTTAATCGATTAGCAAGGAGAGTAGCCCGAGGGGGCCGCACCCCGCAACCCTCGATTACAGGGCTGAACCGAGGGCGAGACCGAGGCCCGCGGCGAGCAGACCGAGCAGCAGCATCCCGATCGCATTGAACGTCGACGCGGGGCGCTCGCCGTCGCGCCACAGGGCCACCGTGTCGAGCATCGCCGTGCTGAAGGTCGTGTAGCCGCCCAACAGCCCGGCGCCGAGAAGGAAGGCGGCATCCGGCAGGGCGGTGGTGACCAGTCCGAGCGCGAACGAGCCCGTGAGGTTCACCAGCAGGATGCCCCAGGGGAACCGACGACCCGCGAGACGGGCGACGCCGAGATCGGCGAGGTAGCGCAGCACCGCGCCGACCCCTCCGGCGAGCGCGGCACCGAGGAACAGCAGCGGGCTCATGATGCCCGTCCCGCCCGGGGCCGGCCGAGACGCAGCCCGAGAGCTGCCGCACCGAGCCCGAGAACGAGGCTGCCCACCGCGTAGACGGCGGCGAGAGCAGGCACGTCAGCCCACAGGGCGACGGTGCCGGTCATGAACGCGCTGTAGGTCGTGAATCCGCCGAGCACTCCGGTGCCGAGCATCAGCCGCAGGTCGGCCGATGCGGGCAGGCGGGCCGCCAGCACGCCGATCAGCAGGGCCCCGACGACGTTGGCGATGAGCACCGCGACGGGGATTCCGCCCCCATCCGGGAGCGCGAGGCCGAGGCCGAGCCGCGCGGCCGTACCCACCGTGCCGCCGGCGGCGACGAGCAGGATGCGGCGGAGGTTCACCTCCGCCACTGTAGTCGCCGAGCAGCGCGGCGTTCGCCGGATGGCAGCGGCCCCTGCGGATGTCAAGGCGGTGGATACCAGGACGCGAAGGGCGTTGACTGACGACATGAATCCCCTGTGGAAGCTCGACCGCACCCTGCCCGTCGGATCCCCCTTCGAACCCGGCGCGCACCACGACGTCGTCATCGTCGGCGCCGGGATCACCGGTCTCTCCACGGCGGTGATGCTCACCAGAGCCGGGCTCGACGTGGCCGTGATCGAGGCGGGCGAGGTCGCCGAGCTCGCGACGGGGGCCAACACGGGCAAGCTCTCCCTGCTGCAGGGTGGCCAGCTCGCGACGATCCGGCGCCATCATCCGGCTGCGCTCGTGCGCGCCTACGTCGACGCCAACCGCTCGGGCATGGAATGGCTGCTCGCATTCGCCGAGCTCGCAGGAGTCCCCTTCACACGACACACCGACCACTCGTACGCGCAGGGCCCTTCCGGCATCGACACGGTCGACGAGCAGCACTCCGCGGCTCGGGAAGCCGGATTGCCGACGCGATTGGCGTCGCCCACCTCACTCCCCGCGACCCCGTTCCCGGTGGCCGCCGCCGTGGCGCTCGACGAGCAGGTCGCGATCGACCCCGTGGCCGTTTGCCTCGCCCTCACCGAGGAGCTTCTCACCGGCGGCGGCACGCTCCACACCGGCGTTCGCGCGACGGGAACCCACGCGTTGGCCGGTCGCGTCGACACCGCGCACGGGCCGCTCTTCGCCGACCACATCGTGCTCGCGACGGGCACGCCGATCACCGACCGAGGTCTGTACTTCGCCAAGACGCGGGGGCTCCGGTCGTACTGCGTGTCCTTCCGCGTGCCGGACGGCGTTCCGGAGGGGACATTCCTCTCGGTCGACGGACCGACGCGCTCCATCCGCCCGGTGACCGTCGCGGACGGCCCGGGTGGCGGCGCCCGACTGATCGTGGGCGGCAACGGGCACCCGGTCGGCCGATCCGGCGGCGAGAGGGCCGCGGTGGAGGACCTCGTCGCCTGGACGCAGCTGCACTTCCCCGGCGCGGAGGAGACGCACCGCTGGTCGGCGCAGGACTACGAGTCGCACGACCTGATCCCGTTCGTGGGGGCGATGCCGCGCGGCCTCGGCCGCATCCGCTTCGCGACGGGCTACGGGAAGTGGGGGCTGTCGAACGCCCCCGCCGCCGCGCAGCGCCTCACCTCCGAGATCCTGGGCACGCCCCGACGCGATCGCCCGACCTGGATCACCATGATCGGCACGCGTCTGACCGTGCCCGCCGACCTCGCTCGCGGTGCGGTCGAGGGCGGCAAGGTCGCGACGGCGCTCGCTTCCGGTTGGGTGGAGGCGGAGACCCGCCGCACGCCGGTGCCGCAACCGGCCGAGGGCCAGGGCGTGGTGGCGAATCGCGCAGGGCGCCCGGTCGCGGTCTCCACCGTCGACGGTGTGACGCGCGCCGTGAGCGCGGTGTGCACGCACCTGGGCGGCGTGCTCGCCTGGAACGACGCCGAGTGTTCGTGGGACTGCCCGCTGCACGCCTCGCGCTTCGCGCCGGACGGCACCCGCCTCGAGGGTCCGGCGCTGCGAGACCTCACTCCCCTGACGCCGGCGGACCCGGAGTGATGTCGCCGGCGGGAGGCGCGCCGTCCCACCCCTGCTGCGGCGTCTCCCCGTTCTCGCGGAACACGTACTGCGACACGAGCTTGCGCTGGCTGCTCGACCAGTCGATCGCGGGGCGACGCTGTTCCGGCGGCAGGTAGCCCAGCCGGTAGACGGCCATGAGTTCGAGATCGTCCGGCACCCGCAACAGCTGCACGATCTCGTCCCAGCGGCCCGGCACCTCCATCGGGAACGAGATGAACTGGATGCCCATGCCGAGTTCGACCGTGGTGAGCCAGACGTTCTCCATCGCCGCCCCCATGCTGAACACCGAATAGAACGACGAGAGCTGCCCCGGCCGGTACTCGCTGCGGTCGAGCATCACGCCCAGCAGCAGCGGCGACCCCGCCACGAGCTTCCGGTTCTCGGCACCGAGGGTCTTCGGCACTCCGAAGGTGTTCATGAGCGTCTGCCCGCGCTTGGTGAACACCTGGCTCGTGAACGGGCGGAGCGCGGCGGGCAGCTTGTCGAACAGCATCCCGCTGCGCTTCTCCTCCATCTCGGCCTGACTGAAGCGGAAGTACGGTTTGTACCGCTCGAAGAACGTGCCGTTCGACATCGCCTCGGTCATGCTCTCGCCCGAGATGCGGGCGATCTGCTCGATCGTTTCGCGGCTCTCGATCACCACGAATCGCCAGGGCTGGCTGTTCAGCTGCGACGGAGCGCGGCCCGCGGCTTCGAGGAGGATGCGCTGATGGTCCTCGGAGACAGGGTCGGGCAGGAATGCGCCGTTGGTGGTCTTGCGGCGGCGGATGGCATCGAGCAGTTCCATGCGTTTCACTTCCGGTCGGCGGCGGATCGCGAGAGCACCAGCCCTGCGACGATGAAGGGGGCGGCGGCGAGCGCGACCAGCGGATGCCGCCGGCTGTGCGTGCCGAGGTACGGGATGGCCGCGAGCGGCACGGCGGCGGGGAGCAGCCCGACCGCAGCGCGACGGCCACCCGTGCGCGGCCCCCGCGACCAGCCCGCCACGACGGCGACAGCCGAGGTCGCACATGTCGCGATGTAGAGCGCGTGGTGCAGCCAGCGGAAGCGGCTGGTGTCGACCAGGCGCGCGGCGACGGATGCGCCGAGTGCGCAGTTCACGGCGTAGGCCGTGGCCGCAGCGGCGAACAGCGGCGCGTTGTTCGCGCGCTCACGGCGGTGGACCATGGCATGACCCTACGCCCGCGCCTGGGCCTCAGGCTCCCCCTTGCACGCGAGTGCGCCGGTCGGCTAGGCCGTGTGCCGGACGCGAACGACCCCCTCCTGCGCGGACATCGCTCAGGAGGGGGTCGGCTCGGTACGTGGCCTAGAGGTTGCCCTCCGCGTAGACGCGGAGCGCGTCGCGGACGAACTCCGCACCGTGCGTGCCGCCGGACGATGTCGCGTAGTTCGCGCCGAAGCGCGGATCCGCGACGTACATCTCGCCGAGCCCGATCACGTATGCCTTGACGTCTCCGCCGGGGACGGCGGCGGGTGTGCCCGGGATGCCCGTGAGCCACTCGACGTGGCGACGCGCGACCTCCTGGGCCGCGGGTGAAGCCGGATCGATGCCGCTCTCCGCGGCGGCGATCCAGTCGCGCCCGAGGTCGGACACGCGCTGCTGCCAGTCGGCGCGCGCGGCGTCCGTCATCCCGCGCCACCAGCTGTCGCTGTCGGCGTAGGCCTTCTTCCCCCAGCGTTCCTCGACTTCATCCTTGTGCTGCGTGTGGTCGAAGCCGTCGAACATGTTCTCTGCCATGAGGTTCTCACCTCCTCTCAATGCCGTGATGGTGGATTCGACCGACGCGATCTGACGCGCCAGCCGGGTCTGCTCGTCGCGCAGCAGCGCGAGATGGGTTTCCAGGGCCGATGCCTCGCTCGCTGCGGCATCGCTGTCCGATGCGGATCCCAGCACGTCCGCGATCTGCGGGAGACCGAGCCCCAATTCCCGCAGCAGCAGGATGCGCTGCAGACGCACCAGCGCCGGGCCGTCGTAGTGCCGGTAGCCGTTGTGCGCGATGCGCGAGGGCGGCAGCAGGCCGATGTCGTCGTAGTGCCGCAGTGTGCGGCTCGTGGTTCCGGCGAGGCGGGCGATCTCCTGGATCGACCAGTCATCCGTCTCCATTCCGCCTCCTCTCGTTCGTGGTCGTGCGGTGATGTCTTGAACTCTAGAAGTTGACGTTGCGTCAAGGTCAACATCTTTCAGCGAATATTCGCGCTCCCTTCTTGACAGGATCGAGATATATCGTGTTATCGTGGCAACACACGATATATCGTGACCCTCAACCCAGGAGAAGCAGACATGACCGAGAAGTGGCTCATCGCCCCCGGCGAGGAACGCGTCATCGACATCGAATCCGTCACCCGCCTCAAGGTGGGCCTCGTCGGTGGACAGGTCGACATCATCGCCCATGACGAACCGGGCATCCGCATCGAGGTGCACGGTGTCACCACCAAGGACCTGCGCATCGAATCCCACGACGGCGAGGTCGAGATCGACCACCCGCAGCTGGGCTGGGACAACTTCCTCGAGGTGTTCCGCAACTTCGGCTCCGGCGGCCCCCGCGCCGAGGTGAGCGTCGCGGTCCCCCGCGCGATCGCCCTGAACCTCGGTGTCGTCAGCGCCGGGGCTCTGGTCTCCGGACTCCGCAACGACGCCCGCCTCAACACCGTGTCAGGCGACATCATCGTCGACACCCTGATCGGCGACCTCACGGTCAACTCCGTGTCGGGCGACGTGCAGGTGCGCGGCCTCACCGGCTCGATCAGCGCGAACAGCGTCTCGGGCGATGTGGCCGTCACCGGTGCCGTGCGCCGGGCGACCGTCGACATCGTCTCCGGCTCCACGCTGGTCGACGCCGCGGGCGACGTGAACACGATCAACGTCAACTCGGTCTCTGGCGGCACCACCGTGCGCCTCGACGAGTCGCTCGCCGCGAACTACGTCATCCGGTCACTGAGCGGACGCCTGCTGATCGACGGGGTCGAGCGCAGCACCTCGGGCCCCAGCAACTACACGGGCACGACCGGGGAGCTCGCCGGACGCTTCGTCGACCTGCGCGCGAACTCCGTCTCGGGGGGCGTGACGGTCCTCCGCCGCACCCCGGCATCGATCGCCGACGACCCGGAGTGGGAAGCATGAGCCCCGCGGTCTTCTCCCACGGCGACCTGCGCCTGTACCTGCTGTCGCTGCTCGCCGAGGCGCCGCAGCACGGCTACGGCATCATCCAGTCGCTCACCGATCGCACCGGCGGCACCTACACGCCGAGCGCCGGGACCATCTATCCCCGGCTCGCGAAGCTCGAGGAAGAGGGGCTGGTCACCAAGACCGTCGACGGCCGCACCACCATCTACTCCATCACCGAGGCCGGGCGGGCGGAGCTCGCGTCGCGCGAGGGCGACCTCGCCGGCATCGAAGCCGGCCTCACCGACTCGGTGCGGCTGATCGCGAGCGAGGTGCGGCAGAGCGTCCAGGACGCGATGAAGAGCCTTCGCGCCGATCTGGCAGCGGCCGAGAAGGGCGAGCGCACGGCAGCGAAGAACCGTCCCCGCACGGCGACCGACGACTCCCGGCTCGTCAGCCGCGAGGAGATGCACCGCGCCGATGCCGTGATCAACGCCTTCCGCGCACGGGTGCGCACCGATCTGCGCACCCACATCGCGAAGGGCGGCACCCTCTCCCCCTCGGTCGTCACCGAGCTCGAAGCGGCGCTCGACACCGCCGCACGCGGTGTCACGGTCGCCCTGAGCACGCCGCGCCCGTGATCGGTTCGGAGCCGGGTGCGGCACGTCCGCGGCAGGACGACGCCCGCGCGCGGGTGGAACCTCGTCTGCCGGGGCACGCGCGACAACCGCAGCTCCCCACCCCACCCGTGCAGACGTCACCCTCCGCGCGACGTCACGGCATCGTCATCCACATGGGGTGACGCCGTACGAGAAGAGGCCCCACCGGCAATCGCCGACGGGGCCTCTTCTGCGTCCGGGGAACGGCCGCTACTTCTCGGGCCAGATCTCCTTCTGCTCGTCCGGCACCGACTCTCCGAGCGGCACGACGAGGATCGAACGATGCTGCCGGTGCGCGAGGCGCGCGGCCACCGATCCGGTGAAGAACTCCCTGATCGACTCGCCGATGCCACGCTTGCGTGTACCGACGACGATCAGCTGCGCGTCGAGCTTGTTGGCGAGCTGCTTGATCGCCAGAGCCGGATCGCCGACCAGTTGCCGCGCCGTCCAGGTGACGTCGGTGCCCGCCAGCAGCGTGGCCGCAGCGGCCTCGACCGCCTCGAACTCCGCGGCTCCGGCGTCGAAGTTGATGTCGATCGGAGCCGAGTGGACGTAGCCGTCCGGGTCCTCGTACGTCACGAAGCGCGTGACGTCGACGTGGGCGACCACGAGCGGTGCGCTAAGAAGTCGCGCGTAGCGGACGGCCTCATCGATCACGTGTCGGTCCTGGTCCAGCTGCATGCCGACGATGACGGCTTTCTGCAGAGCCGCATTCTGTGCGGCCTCGTCGGAAGGAGTGGAGGTGTTGTCGGTCATGATGATCGTTCCCTTCACCGGCCTGGCATCAGCCAGAGGGTCGTACCCGCGTGCTATTCTGAATGCTACTCTTACCGGCCTTCAGCCGGTGTCGTGAAATGCATCGGGCCTGAACAGCCCGCAGCTTAACTCGTGAGGGGGTCTCGCGCATGGGCCGTGGCCGTCAGAAGGCGAAACACACCAAGATCGCCCGCGAACTCAAGGCGTACAGTCCGTCGGTGAACTACTCCGCTCTCGAGCGCGAGTTGGGTCATCCGACCGACGAAGACGCGTATGTCGACAAGTGGGCCGATGACTATGCCGACGAAGACGAGGATGAACTAGAGAAGGCCTGACCGCCCCTCTGTTCGTCGCACCCGCACCACGTGCGGGTGTTTCGTCGTGCTCTGGCGCTGAGCCGATGTGCTCAGCGACAGAGCACCGTCTGTCATGCCCCGACGTCGCCAGCTGAGAGGATCTCCTCATGGCACACGTCGTCGCCCTCTACCGTCACCCGATCAAGGGACTCACCCCCGAGCGTCGGGACTCCCTGACCGTGCAGCCCGACGGCCGGATCACCGGCGATCGCGTGCTCGCCTTCCGGTTCGCGGATGCCGCCGAGCCGGAGGACCGCGACGGCTTCGACTACTGGCCCAAGGCCAAGGGGCTCGCCCTCCAGGACTTTCCCGCGCTCGCCGCCCTGCGCACGAGCTATGACGACGAGACCCGACGCATCCGCATCGAACACGCCGGCTCGGTGCTCGTCGAGGCGACCCTCGACGACGGCGGACGGCGCGAGCTGACCGATGCCGTCACCGACTTCGTCCTCGCGACCCCCGAGGGCCGTCGGCTGCGACGCCCCGGCCGACTCCCGCTCGCGCTCGTCGGTGACGGGGAGACGTCGCGCTTCCAGGACCGCCCGCGCGGCTACGTCTCGATTCACGGACGGGCCAGCGTTCGCGCGCTGGGGGAGGCGCTCGGGACGAACGTCGACGACCGACGCTTCCGCTCCAACGTGGTGATCGACGACGCCTCCCCGTGGAGCGAGCTCGAGTGGACCGGCCAGGTGCGCGTCGGCGACGTCGCCTTCCAGGCCGCCGGCCCCATCGTGCGCTGCCTCGCGACCCACGCGAACCCGGAGACGGGCGTGCGGGATGCCAAGGTACTCACCACCCTCACGAGCGCCTTCGCCCAGCAGGAGCCGACCCTCGGACGCCTGCTCCTGCCCGGCTGGGCGCCGTCGGACGACGGTCGACCCCAGGGTGGTGGCCTGATCCGCGTCGGTGATGAGATCCACACCCACCGTGCATGATCGTCTCCCCGCGCGCACCGGATCGCCCGTGGATGTCCTCACATGGGGCTTGTGAGCGCAAACATGCGCCGCTTCAGAGACCGGTCCCGACGGGCCCAGGGTTCGCGATCACTCGCCGGAGGCGTAGCGGGCACGAATCTGCCCGGTGATCCAGCGATTGAGCGCGGCAGGATCACCGAGCGGCAGCCCCGTCCGCGGGTCCGGCGTCGCGTAGTCCGACGGTCCGAATTCCGCCAGGAAAGTCGGGCGACGGCCCTCGGAGCGCAGACGGTCGACGACGAGGTCCCACCATCCCCACTGCGCCTCGACAGCGGACGCCCACCGCGGAGATCGCGGGTCATCGATCTGGGGGGATTGCGCGTGTCCGAATCGCGCGTGGATATGGTCGGCGCGGTCGACAGCCAGCGCCATGGCCTCGGGCTGATCCTGCAACAGCGACTCGGCGGAGACCATCCAGTGGGAGACGTCGAGCGTCAGCCGGAGGCCCGGATGCCTCTCGAGCAATCGCGCCGAGGAGTGCGCGGAGGGGAGCATCCGCGCACGATGCGTCTCGACCAGGATGTCCATGCCGGTCCGCTCGCGCTCGGCGACGATCCAGCCGGCGAGCGCGTCCAGGTCCCGCTCCCTCCAGTGGTCCCGACCGGCGTGCAGGGTGATGTGCAGCGGGGCGATGCCCTCGGCACCGATGGCATCCAGTTGGAGCGCGAGCGCGCGGCGGTGCGCCTCAGGATCGGATTCGACGCTTCCGACGAGCAACGAGACCGGCGCACCGGTCTCGTCTATCACCGCGACGAGCTCGCGCCGGGCGCTCGACTCCGAGGGAAGCCAGAGCTCCACCCCGTCGTAGCCTTCGCGGAGCGCGGTCTCGACCAACGCTCGCGGAGGCATCGCGGAGACCCAATCGTTCATCAGGACGAGCGGGCTTCGTGTCATCGGCAGATGTCCTCTCCGGTGGATCGGGGCATCGCCGCGAAACCGACGGTCGGCGTGTGCGTGTCAGAGCATGTCAGCGCTCCCTCGATGAGGCCGAGTATAAGCGTCACCGACTTCTTTTGTCGGTTGTGAGCGCAAACATTCTGTGGTTGGATGTGCTTGTGATCGACGGCGCCTCGGCGTCACCCCCGCCCAGGGCGATCCGCAGGAACATGACCTCAAAGAGGAGAACAGCATGGCAATCACCCCTCGCTTCACCCGCACCGCCGCGATCGTCGCGGTCGGCGCGGTGTCGGCCTTCGGCCTCGCAGCCTGCTCATCCGGCGACTCCGGTGACAGTGGCGCCAGCGGCGAGCCCATCACGATCGAGTACCTGCACCGCCTGCCTGACGGCGAGGGCATGACCCCCGCCTCCGAGATCGTCGACCGCTGGAACGCCGAACACCCCGACATCCAGGTGAAGGCGACGAAGTTCGACGGCAAGTCGAGCGACATGATCCTCAAGCTCGAGACCGACGTGAAGGCCGGCAACGGACCCTGCCTCGCGCAGACGGGCTACTCGGAGGTCCCGCAGCTGTTCGTCAAGGGACTGCTGCAGGACGTCGCGGACGAGGCGAAGAAGTACGAGGACGACTTCTCGGCCGGTGCGTTCAGCGGCATGAAGGTCGGCGACGCCATCGTGGGCCTCCCGCAGGACACCGGCCCCCTCGTCTACTTCTACAACGAGGCCGAGTTCACGGCGCTGGGCCTCGACGCCCCGAAGACGCTCGACGACCTCACGGCCGACTCCGCCGCCGCGGCCGCCGCCGGCAAGTACGTCACCGCGTTCACACCGGATGAGGCTCAGAACTGGCTCTCCGCCCAGTCGGCCGCGGCCGGCGACACCTGGTTCAGCACCGCCGGCGACGAGTGGAAGGTCGACGCCGAGGGCGCAGGCTCCGAGCGCGTCGCCGCGTTCTGGCAGGGCCTGCTCGACGGCAAGCAGACGTTGGCGACCGAGCGCTGGGGTGAGGGCTTCACCGCCGCGCTCAACGACGGCAGCCTCATCGGCCACGTCGGAGCCGCGTGGGAGGCCGGGTTCCTCCTCGATTCGCTCGACGGCACACCGGCCGAGGGGCAGTGGCGCGTCGCCCAGCTTCCCGACTTCGGCGCGGGTGCCATGAGCGGCCCTGACGGCGGTTCCGGCGTCTCGGTGATGAAGGGCTGCGAGTACCCCGCCGAAGCGATGGAGTTCAACGACTGGTTCAACACGCAGGTCGACGACCTCGCATCGCAGGGCCTCGTCGTCGCCGCCAAGGGCGACGTGGAGACCCCCGAGAAGATGCTCCGCCAGTTCGGCGGTCAGGATGTGCTCGCCGAATTGAGCACGGCCACCGAGAACCTGAACCCCGACTTCCCCTACGCACCGGGCTTCTCGACGCTGTCGAAGATGAACGAGACCGCCGCTGCGGCCGTCGCCGGCACGGCATCGGTGGCCGACATCTTCACCACCGCGCAGGACACCGCCGTCTCCTCCCTGAAGGACCTCGGCCTCCCGGTCGCAGAGTGAGTCGACGAGAAGGCATCATCGGATGATCGACGGCGGAGTGCACGCGCAATCGTGCACTCCGCCGTCGTCTTGACCTCGAGAGGCGACACCATGGTCACAGTGACCGAAACGCGAGGTGCGGCACCGGCGCCGACATCGCGCATCCCCGCGGATCCCACCCGCCGGCGCCGGTTCGGGACCCGACGCGAAGGTCTCACCGGATGGCTGTTCATGGCACCGTTCGCGGTGCTGTTCGTGCTGGTCTTCCTGGTGCCGATCATCGTGTCGATCCGCTCGTCGTTCTTCGCGCAGGTGCCGTCAGGAGACGGACTCTACGGCGGCGGCGAACTCGTCGACACGTTCGTCGGTCTCGAGAACTTCGTCACCGCCGCGACCAACGGCGCGTTCTGGACGGGCATGGGTCGCGTCGTCCTCTATGCCGCACTGCAGATCCCCGTGATGATCTTCGTCGCGCTCGGCCTCGCCCTGCTGCTGGACTCGTTCATCGTGCGCCGTCCCACGCTCTTCCGGCTCTCGTTCTTCCTCCCGTACGCGGTTCCCGGCATCATCGCGGCGATGATGTGGCTCTACCTCTACACGCCCGAGGTGTCGCCCTTCCTGCCCTTCCTCCCCGAAGGCACCGACTTCATGGCACCGGGCACGATCCTGTTCTCGATGGCGAACATGACGACGTGGACCTACACGGGCTACAACATGCTGATCTTCCTGTCGGCGCTGCAGGCTGTTCCGCGCGACCTCTATGAGGCGGCTCGCCTCGACGGCGCATCCGGATTCCAGATCTCGATGCGCATCAAGGTACCGCTGGTGCGCGGGGCCGCATTGCTCGCCGTGCTCCTGTCGATCATCGGCACCATCCAACTGTTCAACGAGCCGGTGGTGCTGCAGGCCGCGAACTCGTGGATGGGCAAGGACTTCACCCCGATGATGCTCACCTACAACACGATGATGGGCGAGATCTCACCGTCGGGCAGCGGCCCGGCATCCGCATACTCCCTGCTCATGGCTCTGATCGCGGGTGTGCTCGCGATCGTGTACGCGCTGCTGCAGCGCCGGAAGGGCGACGCATGACCACCACGCGCCTCATCACCACCGAGCCATCCACGCGCCGACGCCCCCGTCGCCCGCGCGACGTGGATG
The DNA here is from genome assembly GCF_004794435.1 of Microbacterium sp. K27. Lineage (NCBI taxonomy): Bacteria > Bacillati > Actinomycetota > Actinomycetes > Micrococcales > Microbacteriaceae > Microbacterium > Microbacterium sp. K27. The sequence continues at coordinate 1,148 of NZ_SSDK01000028.1, read as the reverse complement.
CTCCGCCGCCCTCGATCGCCCCGACCCCGGTCGCGCGCGCGTTCGGCATCATCGCGCTCGTGATCGCGACGCTGTACTTCCTGGTGCCGGTGTACTGGCTCATCGTCGCCTCCACGAAGAACAACACCGACCTCACCTCGACCTTCGGCTTCTGGTTCGCCGACTGGAACCTCGGCACCAACTACGACAGCCTGATGAACTGGACCCAGGGTCTGTTCTGGCGCTGGGTCGGCAACTCGATGCTCTATTCGGTGAGTGCGGGCGTCATCGGCACCCTGTTCGCCGTGATGGCCGGTTACGCGATCGCGAAGTTCGCGTTCCCCGGCAAGCGCATCGCCGTGGGCGTGATCATGGCCGGGCTCCTGCTCCCGGTGGCGCTGCTGACGGTGCCGCTGTACATCGAGTTCCAGGCGCTCGGACTGACCAACACCGTCTGGGCGATCATCATCCCCTCGGCGGTGTCTCCGTTCGGTGTCTTCCTCGGCATGGTCTACGCCCAGTCGTCGGTGCCGACCGAACTGCTCGAAGCGGCTCGCATCGACGGCGCCGGCGAGGCCCGCATCTTCTTCACGATCGTGATGCGCCTGCTGGGTCCGGCGATGGTGACGATCTTCCTGTTCATCTTCGTCGCGACGTGGAACAACTTCCTGCTTCCCCTCATGATGATCTCGAGTCAGGATCTGAAGCCCGTGACCCTCGGTCTCTACGGCATGGTGAGCTACTTCGCCCCGGACAAGGGTGCGGTCATGCTCGGCGCCCTGCTCGGCGTCATCCCGCTCGTGCTGCTGTTCTTCGCCCTGCAGAAGTACTGGCGTTCCGGTCTCGCCGCCGGCGCAGTCAAGGGCTGATCCCCCGTCTCATCCCTCACGTCCGCCCTCGGCCCATCGGCCGAGGGCGGACGTCTGCGCGCGGTGGATGTGCGGTGCTGCGTGGCTGCGCGGTGTGCGGGGGTTGCGGGGTGTGCGGGGGCCGCGGGGTGTGCGGCGTCGGAGGGCAAGCCGGGTCGGAGGCTCAGCGAGCGCACGGGAAGCTGGCGAGCGCACCGAATCTCCACGCGTACAAGCCGTGCACTCGACAACGAGCCGTGCACTCGGCGGGGCGAGGGCGGGTGGGCGCGGGGCGGGCGGACGCGGGGCGGGCGGACGCGG
>NZ_SSDK01000027.1:0-9170 GCF_004794435.1 Microbacterium sp. K27 | reverse complement strand
GGCCCGCTCCGAGGCTCCCTCACGGTCGAGGTACGGTGAAGCACCACCGTCGATGGGGACAACTCCCCATCCCCGCACAGGGCTCGATGCGTGTCGGGGCGGGGTCAGCCGTTCAGCACCCAGTCGTCCCCCGGGCGCACCACGGCGGAGACGAGCTCTTCGAGACGCTCGGGGTCGGACCGCGGGACGAAATCGCTGAGCGAAGCAGTGGTGAGAACAGCCTCGGCGAACGGCTCGACGAACGCCATCCCGTAGGGCACGACAGGACCGAGCATCGCGCACACGGTCGTACCCTCACCGAAGAAGATCCAGCGGCGCGTCGCGAAGTCGAGACCGTTCTCCCGCTGCGCGAGGGTGGAGGAGAACCCGGTGCCGAGCGCGTCGGTTTCGGTGAGTCTCGGCGTGACGGGCAGGATCGCGGTGCTCGACCAGAGGAAGTCAGCCTGCTCCTGACGCGAGAGTTCATGCGTGATCACAGAGATCATCAGCGGTGCGACGACCCCGCCATCGACGCCCACGACGAGCAGGAGCCTTCGGTCATCGTCGGCCTGCGCCGCCACCGCGAGCAGGGCGGTCTCGATCTGCGCCGCGACCGTGGAGTGCGCACCGGCATCGCGAGCGAAGTCCTCCGCCGTCTGACGCGCCCACGTCACCTGCTCTTGCGGTGAGAGTCGTTCGCCAGGAATCGGGATGATGCGATCAGGCGCGTACGAGAGGGCGAGGTCCATCAGCGCACCGTCCATGTGAAGGTGCTGACGTGGGTGTCGAACAGTGCCGTCCAGAGCGTGAGGTTCGGGTGATCGGCGGGAAGGTCGGCCTCATGCGTCACGGTGGCCGTCCATTGCACCGCCTCGGTGAGCCTCGTTCCCGGAATCGGGATCAGGTAGTTGATCAGCAGCGACGCGACGTCTTCCCCGTCGAGGGACACCTCACGGCGCTCGGTCCACCGCACGATGCGCTGACCCTCACCGATGGCGATGCCGGCGTGGTGGCGGATCGCGCTTTCGACGAGCTGCTCCAGCGTCGCTTCGGGCGTCGAGGAACGCTTGAGCCCGACCAGGGTCGCCGCACCGATCGCCCAGGACGGCGCCGCCTCTCCCGCGAAGGCATACGCGAAGCCCTGGCGTGCCCGCAGTCCCTCGAGGGCCTCGTGCACCTTTCCTGCGAGGACGGGCCCGAAAGTCGTGTTCTGCGCACCCCGCAGGCGCGCGTCCGCCCGACGGATCAGGTCGCGTTCGGTCGCCTCGCTGAGGTCGAACGCCTCCCATCCCGGAGGGAGGAGCATCCGGTAGGGCGGGATGATCGTTCCGGAGTTTCCCGTCAGTTCCGCGCGCAGGCTGCTCATCGTCTCAGTCTTCCATGGGGCGACTCGCGTCGCTGTCGGTCACGAGAACGGATTCTGATCCGGGTCGAATGTGCCCGACCACGCACCGCCCGCGCTGTCTTTGATACCGCCGGCGATCGCGAAATGCGAAGCGAAGACGTTGCCCACCATGTCGAGCGTCTGCACCCCCGTCATCTGCGCGGCGAACGACGCGGCGCCGTTGCCCGTGAACAGTCGAGCGGAGAACTCGCCGAAACCCGTCGTGAATCCGCCGCGGATCTGGCTGAGCGTGCTCAGAGGAGCCCGCCCGGCGACGGCGTTGAAGAACCGCATGCCGTCGGCGCCGAAATCCGCGCCGCGGATCATCGCCATCGGACCACGCGCGAACTTGATCGCGGGACCGATCAGCGGGATGACCCCGATGACACCGAAAACGACATCGATGACCGACCCCTTGCCCCTCGCCAACCGCGCGACGGCCACGATCAGCGTGGCGACCGCGACGATGGCGGCGAGGGCGGCGATGATCGGGCCACCCACGATGATCGCGAGCACGGCGAGAACGATGCCGGCGACGGCGAGGAAGTCGGACATGAACTGCAGGAAGCCGTCCACGTTGTCCCAGAAGCCGTCTTCGATCTTGTCGGAGGTGTCTTCACGGATGTTGCTGGCCGCGTTGGTGAACGCGGTGTGCCAGCTGTTCCACTCGCGATCGTAGTCACCGGCACGCGCATCCCAGTCGCCGCGCGCGCTGCTCGCCGCCCCCGATGCGGCCTCGGCTGCGTCGTCACGCGCGTCCTCCGCCGCCTGCCGCGCCTGATCGTCGTCGGCATCCGCGCCCGTCGGATAGTCGGGGCTCTGCGCAGCCGCCGACGATGCGGCATCCTTCTTCTGCTGATACGTCGCCCACAGTGTCTCGAGATCGTCGAGGATCGTATCGATCGCGGCCTTCGAGGTCTCGAGGTCTGACGCATACTGCACGATGTGCGGCGCGACGGCGTCGTACAGGTCGGCTGCGCGGCCGAGCTCGGCGTGCATCTTTCCGGAGATCTCGGCGAGCTTGTCGACGGATTCGCCCTGCATGTCGGCGCCGTTGTCGACGAGGCGCTGCAGCAGCGTCGCGGAGTTGCTCATCGCGTTCGCGAGACCCTGCAGCGAGTTCCCCCGATCGCGGATCGCCTCCACATCACCGGTCAGAGCGCCGATCGGGTGACCCGCCGGCGAGGTCATGGGCATGTACTCGTACACGGTCAGCCTCCGCTGTTCTCGGACTTGGATGCGGCGTCACGGTCGAAATCCTGGAATCCCTTGATCACCGCAGCCACGTACTCTTCGACCGTCTTGCAATCATCCATGAGCTGCTTGCGGCGGTCGTCCCAGCGCCCCTCGAAGTCGGATGCCGCATCGCGCAGCGCACGCTCGCCGTAGGGTGAGCCCACGGCGCTCTCGAGATCGTTGCTGCGCGAACCGGCGTGCTCGAACTCCTCGATGATGTTCTTCAATTCGGTCTGCAACGGCTCGAGATCTCCGTACTTCAGCTTGACGCCGTCACCCACGTCCGTCCCCCTCATGAAACGTTCAGATCGAAGGGACCGGCTGCGGAGCCGGCCCCCTGAAAGTGTCCGTCGCGGCGATCTGATCGCCCCGGCTATGCAAACTCTACGAAGAGAATCACCCTTCGGTCGATGGGGACAACTCCCCATCCCAGGGTGACCCGTCGCTGTTAGCCCGTCGTGATCTTGGTGATCAGGGCGGCAGCCGCGAGACCTACGAGAAGCGGGACGAGACAGCCGACAGCCGCCGCCCGCCCGCCCTTGGGAGCGGCGAACAAAGCCTCCCGCCGCGTGCGACGAGCAGGATCCGCCTCCGCGACACCCGCCGTCTGCTCCGCGCGTCCGCGGACTTCCAGCAGTGACACCAGCGCGGCGAGATCCTCGATCCACTCCCAGTACGCGGGCTCAGCCATCGGGAGGTGCCGTCGGGCGATGACGTAGACCCGGTCGCCGACGACTTCGACGTCGCACCGCTCGGCGACCGCCGTCAGTGCCGCCTGCACGTCCGGAGAGAGCAGATGACGTACCGGCTCCTCCGTCGCCCGCGTCGTGAAGACCTCGAAGCGCGCGGCGAAGTCGCCCTCGATCTGCACGCGCTCCTGCGGCGCGGTCGGCTCCCATCCGGATGCCGCGACTGCGGGTGACTTGGTCACGAGGACCATCGGCGGCAGCGAGCCGGTCAGCGCGAACTCGACGTAGTTCGCGACCCGCGGCATGCGCGCGCGGGCGACCCAGGTGTCGAACGAGTAGTTCGCGGCCTCGAACGGGCGCGGGGACGGGCCGGAGACGATGTCGCTGGCGACTCGCGAGGTGCCGATTCCGAACAACGCTGCCGGCCGCTCAGGGTCGAGTTCGCCGGTGCGATAGGTGAGTCCGTTCGCCGCTGTGAACTGCTCGAGGCGGTACTCCTCGATCTCCCGCTCGCGCGGACCCCGGAGGTGGGATCGGATGCGGCCGACCGCGAGCGGCAGCACCATCAGCACAGCCAGAACGACGGTCGTCAGATCGGCGCCGTCGGCACCGAACATGAACTGCACGGCCACGACGGCCAGGGCCGCGAGTGCACCGGCGCCGACGACCAGCACGACCGATTGGAAGACGACCCAGCCGGAACCGAGCACCACGCCGAACCGGCGCCCCTCCCTCGTCACACGCTCACGGCTCTCCTGCCGCGCACGCACCGGATCCACACGCGCGCGCAGCGCGGCGTCGTCGAAGGTGACCGTCATCGTTCGCCCCTCCTTCGGAACCGATGCGTGTGCGCGCTCGCGCTCAGCGGACTGGCGTCCATGTGTCTCCTTCGATGAGTGGCAGCTGTACCGTGACCTGGCGTCCCGCTTGTACGAAGATGCCTCGACCGTCCGGGAAATCCGTGCGCTTGACCTTGGGGAACGGGACTTTGAAGATCGCATCGCCGTCGAACGCATCCGGCTTGAGAACAATGCCCTTGCGCCCGGCTTTGAAGTCGCCGATGAATCCGAAGCCGCTCGTCACCTGGGTGACGTCGGCGTCGCCCACCAGCAGGTGATCGCTCCGGTTGATCGCCTGGAAGAGCGCCTTCATCTCGCGTTCGGCGGGGCCGTCCGCGAACTGGGGCACGTCCTCGACGATGACGAGCATGCGCACCGGAATGGTTTCGTCGACGGCGATCTCGGCGATCTCCTTCGCGAGCTCTTTCGCGTCCTCCGGGGTGACCGCGCTCCGCGTCCAGTCGACGTAGCCCTTGAGCTGGGCTCGGCGACCGCCGAAGTGGAACAGCTTGACCTCGGGGTCGAACCGCCGTATCGACGTGATGATCCCCTTGAGCGCGGTGGTCTTGCCCGACGATGGCGGACCGGCGACCACGAAGGTGCCGACAGGGTCGAAGTCGCGTGCGGCCAGCGTGTCCTCCGCGACGCCGAGCACCGGGAACTCGCCCAGACGATCCGGGAGATCGCGCACGGACAGGCGGGTCGGCAGGGCGCCGATCTCCGGCACCTCCCTCGCCCCGGCCGCGCGCAGAGCCGTCGCGTGCTGTTCCAACAGCTTGGTCTGCTCAGCCACGTTCGGGGTGCCGCCCAACGTCGCGATCTGCGTCTCCCGCCCGTCGACGATCGCGCGACCGGGAGCCGAACGCTCGTCGAGCACGTCCTTGGGCGCGTTGAGCATCGCGTACCCGGATTCGTCGGAGAGCCGCAGGACCACGCGCCGCGACACGTTGGCGCTGACCGCGGTGGGCACGGAGCCCGAACGGTCGGCGCTCGCGATCACGTGCACGCCCAGCGGGCGCCCCTCTCCGAGAATGCGCATGAACGTCTGGTAGAACGGCATCCGCGCGGTGGTCGACTCCCACTCGCTGCGGAACTGCGGGAACCCGTCGATCAGGATCAGGATGCGGGCCTCATCCTTTCCGGTGATCTCCCGGTACTCGGTCAGGCTGGAAGCGTTGGCGGCGCTGAAGCGCTTGCCGCGGTCGTCGAGCACGGCGGCCAGCGAACGCAGCACGCGCTGCACGCGCTCGGAGTCGTCGCCGGAGATGATCGAGCCGACGTGGGGCAGCATCTCGAGGCTCTTCAGCGCACCCGATCCGAAGTCGAGGCCGTACACCTCGACGTTCGAATGCGCGGGCTCGAAACCCGCCGCGATCGCGATCGTGCGCAGGACCGTCGATTTGCCCGATCCGCTGGTCCCGTAGACGAGAAGCGACCCGTCCTTGTCGGGATGGAAGTACGCGGGCTCCTGCAGCTGCCGCTCCGGGACATCCATCTTGCCGAGCAGCACCTGCCCGTCGCCGAGCACCGGGAGGTCGCGCAGATCGACGGCGCCCTCGAGGTCGTCGAGCCACGGACGCCGGGGCGCCGGGATGCGGGCCTCGCGTGCCGCGTTCACGAGTGTCGCCACGATGCGCTTCTGGTCGTTGGGTCCGAGATCCTCATCGTGGGAGTCGGATTCCGGAGCCTGCTCGGCCTCCCAGGTCTGGATCGAGCCGAAGCGGAGCTCGGCGACCTTGACCTCGGCGACCTGCGCCTCATCGGTCGTCCACCCGCCCGCGTAGGCGGACTGGAACGGCACGAGGCGACCCGGACCGGTCTTCGCGATGCCGCGTCCGGGCAGCGAGGGCGGGAACGTCGCCGCCACCGGATCGTCCACGACGTCTTTCGAGTCGGATTCATCGGCCATCCGCAGCGCGACGCGCAGGTTCGTGTTCGCGCGCAGATTGTCCTTGATGACGCCCGCGGGGCGCTGGGTGGCCATGATCAGGTGGATGCCGAGGGAACGACCGCGCTGGGCGATGTCGACGACGCCGTCGACGAACTCCGGCACTTCTCCGGCGAGCGCGGCGAACTCGTCGATCACCAGCACCAGGGCCGGTGGCGTCTCGGGATCGCGACGCTTCTCGAGCTCGAGGAGGTCCTTCGCCTTCTTGCGGTTGAAGAGGTGCTCGCGATGGTGCAGCTCGGCGCGCAGGCTGGTGAGGGCGCGACGCACCAGGTGCGGGCTCAGGTCGGTGACCAGCCCCACGGTGTGCGGCAGGTCGACGCAATCCGCGAACGCGGAACCGCCCTTGTAGTCGACGAAGAGGAATGTGACGCGATCGGGGCTGTGGGCCGCGGCCATGCCGAGCACCCACGCCTGCAGGAACTCGCTCTTGCCGGCACCGGTCGTCCCGCCGACGAGCGCGTGCGGCCCCTGGGAGCGCAGGTCGAGGGTCATCGCGTCGGTCTGCGACTGCCCGATGATGGCGCGCAGGTTTCCGGCCTTCTTGAGCCGGGACTGCGGAGCACCGGAGCGATCGATGATGGTGTTGTTCTGACGCCACCGGTCGATCACGGCGCTCGCATCCTCGGCGACCTCGTTGCCCACCAGCGAGAGGAAGCTGACGGAGTTCGGGATGTCGGAGGAATCCTCGATCACCGTGCTGGAGTCGACGACCGGGGCGAGGCGCTTCGCGAACATGGTCATGTAGGCGTGCGAGACGCCCTCGACCTGCACCCCGCGGTAGTCCACGCCGCTGCGGACGGTACCGACCACGGCATCGGCGAGGCCGGAGCTCACATCGACGAACGTGCGGCACGCGGCGGGCAGCGCCTCGACGACCGGAGCGACGAAGAGCGCGTACACGCCGACGTCGGCGCCGCGTTCCAGGATCTGGGTCAGTCGAGCCCGGTCGACGGGAGCGTCGTTCGTGATGATCACCAGGATGGCCGTCTGGCCGGGGAACGTCGCGTCCTCTGCTGCCCGCTTGACGTCGGTCCCGTAGCGCATCGGATCCCAGTCGGCGCCGTACGGCGGCCGCGCGGACTTCGATTCCCGCGAGCGACGCAGCACGATCTCCTCCAGGCCGCTGAGCAGCGCCGTGCCCGTCGAGGCGGAATCGGCGAGGGGCATCTCCTTGAACGGGTTGCGCTCGCTCGAGGTGTGCGGCAGCCACTTGAGCCAGTCGAGCTCGTTCGCCCAGCCCGGCTCGGTGAGGGCGACGGTCACCAGCTCATTGGGGGAATGCGTACCGAACAGCTGCACCGCGATCCCGCGCAGCGCATCGCTCGCGAGCGACGTCGGCCCCGCGACGCCGATGGATCCCACGCTCTGGAGCGATTCCAGGATGGGGACGTCGTCGATCATCCGGTACCGCTCCTCGAGGCGGTCGACGCGCTCGACGTACTCGACGAGCGCCTCCGGGGTCTCGGTGCGCTTGATGCGCGTGCGCGCCTCGCTCTCGCAGACGCCGAGGCGCAGGGCGAGGAAGTTCCAGTGCTCCGGTCGACGCGTCCACAGCAGGGGTCCGAGGCGCATCGCCTCATCGAACACGACGGCGACGGCGGGAACCTCGTTCTGCCGCACCTCCCGCTCCTTCGGGTGCGAGTGGTAGAGCGTCTCCTCGAGCCGCTCGAACTGCTCCTCGAACGACTCCGCCTCCTTGCGCAGACGCTGACCGATGTTGGTCTTCTGGGAGATGAAGTTGCCGAACATCATCATCGGGGAGGCGGCGGCGATGAGCAGAGAGGCCGGACGCTGCGTGATGCTGAACATCGTCACGGCCAACAGGATCGGCGCGACGAGCATGGGCCAGGGGAAGAGCCGAGACGGCTGGTCGCGTGGGTAGCGCGGTTCATCCAGCTCCTGCCCCGTGAACCGTTCCTCCACGCGGGGGCTGCGATTGAACATCAGAGCACCCCCGCGCTCGAGCACCGGGTCGCCGCTGGCCGATCCGTCGAAGTCGCTCACCATGTGCACGACGAACTCGCAGTCGCCGAGCGCGAAGCTCTGTCCGGGAATCACGCGGAGCCGCTGCACGAGTCCGCCGTCGACGAGGATCCCGTTCGCCGAGTTCAGATCGACCAGCTCGACGAAGGTCGCGGCGACCTCGATACGAGCGTGCCGCTTCGAGACCAGCGGATCAGCGATCGTGACGTCGTTCGCGCTATCACGGCCGATCAGGAAGTGACCGATCGGCAGCGGGAACTCCTGGCCCGCGGCGGGACCGGCGACGACCGTGAGCACGGCGGCCGGGCGCGTGCCGGCTCCTCCCACCGATACCCGGTTCGGGCCGACGTTGACCACCTCGGCGAGGAAGCCGGAGCCGATCGGAGCGTCACCGACGAGCAGGTCGGGGTTGAGCATGGTGAGCTGCTCGCTGGTCGGCGGCGCCACCGAGAGAGTGAGCACGTCGGCCGGAGCCGCGGCGATACTGCGTGCGGGGTCGGTCGTGGCGATCTGACGCGCGACGTCGGCGATCGTCGCCGTCGAGTCGGCCATCACGACCACATCGGTCAGGGGTGCTGCGGGTCGACGCAGGGTCAGCTTGACTCTCATCGCTCGTCCTCACCGCGCCGAGGGCGCATCTCACTACTCAGGGTCATGCCCACTCCACCTGGAGGGACCGGTCGCCGAAGCGCACCGTGTCGCCGGTCTTCAGCTCGGCGGGGTGTCCGGCCGGGAGGACCGTCTCCGCACCGCCCCGGATGATCGCGCTGCCGTTGGTCGACGCCCGGTCGACGACGAAGACACCTCGTCGAGCCGGCATCACCGCTATGTGCGTCTTGGACACCGAGCGAGTGTCGTCGATCACCGGCACGAGCAGCGCCTCCCCCTCGCCGGCGGCCGCACTCGGAGACCGCCCGAAGAGCGTGGTGCCGCGCACCTCGATGCGCTCGCCCGTGTCGAGCACGAGGATCGCACGGACGCCCGCGGGTGCGGGAGCAGCGGGCGCAGCAGGCGCAGGTACAGGTACTGCAAGGGCGGGCGGTTCCGCCGCGGGCGGGGCGGGCGACCATGAGTCCCCAGTTCGCCGCCTACAACCGGGGCAAGCGCGG
>NZ_SSDK01000026.1:0-104301 GCF_004794435.1 Microbacterium sp. K27 | reverse complement strand
TGCCCCGGTTCCGCCGGCGGCGTGGTCGGCGGCACCGGCGGAACCGGGGCACCGGTCGCCGGAGCTGCAGGGCCTGCGGGAGGTGCGTAGCCGGGCTGCGCGGGCGGTGCGTACCCCGGCTGCGCGGGAGGCGCGTATCCCTGCGGTCCGGGCTGCGCGTAGCCCTGCGGAGCACCGTAACCGGGCTGCGGCGCCGCGGCCGACGTCTGAGCGGGGATGCCCTCCCACGCGGTGCGGTCGCCGAGCAGACCGTTGGCAGCCCAGGAAGCGGGCTGGATGCTCGGGTTCCAGCGCGACTTGTCGAACGCGTTGATGCCGAGCCACACCGGAGGCAGGAAGAAGTAGAGGACGACCCAGACAGCGTCCTTCTGCAGCTTCAGCCCGACGCGCCAGGCGGCGATCAGGTCGACCACGCGACCCGCGATGCCGACGAGCGGGAGGATCAGGAACCACCCGAGGAACGGGATAATCGCGCCGAGGATACCGGCACCCATCAGGTAGAGGACGAGCCAGGGGCTCAGATCGCCGAGCTTGTAGAAGATCATCGTGCTGTAGACGGGCACCCACGCGCGCCACTTCCCCTGCACTCCCGCCTTCTCGAAGATCTTCATGTAGAACCACGAGTAGAGTGCGTAGATGGCGAGTGGCAGGATCGTGTAGACCAGGGTCAGCGCGAGGATCGCTCCGCCTGACAGGCCGTCATAGCCGTAGTAGTCGTTCATGGTTCCCTCCAGAAAGTCATGATGCGGCATCATGCGCTGAACACACTAGCGCTTCCCGGGGTACGCGCGCATGTCTCTTACGCCGTCGGGCGCGTTCGACTCGTGGTCGCGCGTGGACGCACGGCGCACCCGGCCGATCCCGTGCTCACTCGTCGACGACGAGCTCCAGCACGCCCGGCTGTGCGCCATCGCGGAGAATGATCCCTCGCTTCTCCGCCCAGAGCCGAAGACCGCGAAGGGAACCGACCCGTGGTCGATCCTCGGCAATCGCCCGGACGAGTGCACCCTTCGATTTCTTGTTGAAGTGATTGAGGGCCCTCCCGTGCTCCGTCACGACCCGCACGTAAGCGGAGGAGACGGAGTCCGGCACGGGTCCCAGCGCGACGTACGCCTCACTCCGCAGGTCGAGCACGAACGACGGATCCGCCTCCGCGATCGCTGCAGAGGTGGCCTCCGCCCAATGCCGCCGAAGCGCGGGAAGCCCGGGGACGGAGGTGCCGGCGGCCAGCCGATACGTCGGGACCGCGTCGAGCGCGCCCACCGGTCCCAGCGGAGCGCTGTGGATCCAGACATGGGCACCCAGCCATCGACGGGACGCGACGGAGAGCGATCGGGCATCGAGCGCGTCGAACAGCACCCCCGTGTACCGGTCGATCGCGGGCATCGTGGGAGCGGAGCGAAGCGCCCTGTTGTGCGCGACATCGCCGCTCTGCCGAGCACTCAGCTTGAGCACCCGACGGGCAGCCTCTTCGTCGGCAGCGAGGTCGATCAGAGCCTCGACGACAGCGGCGCGCCGCTCGTTCAGAGACGGGAGTGCCAGCGACGCGAGGTCGAGCGGGGAACCCTCACCGCCCTCATGCTTGGTCTCCGAAGGAGGGAGCAGGATCTTCATGGAACCTCGGTGGATACAGACGCGTCCGCCTCGGAACCCGTGCGGGTGCCGAGGCGGACGCGTGAAACAGGAACTGCTAGGCGATCAGAGCCGCGTTGCCGGCAACGATCGTCAGGGTGTCGCCCTCCATCGAGAGGAACCCGTCCTGCGCGTTGGCCAGCACCTTGGTGCCATCCGACTGGGTGATGCGAACCTGGCCCTCGGCGAGGATGGCCAGCACCGGCTCGTGGCCGGTCATGAAGCCGATCTCGCCCTCGACGGTCTTGGCGACCACGAGGCTCGCCTCTCCCGTCCAGACCTCCGCATCAGCGGAGACGAGGCTGACATGCAGCGCCATGGTCAGCCGTTCTCCTTCTGGATCTTCGCCCACTGCTCTTCGACGTCGGAGATGCCACCGACGTTGAAGAAGGCCTGCTCGGCCACGTGGTCGAAGTCGCCGCGGGTGATCGCGTCGAACGACTCGATGGTCTCCTTCAGCGGGACGGTCGAACCTTCGACGCCCGTGAACTTCTTGGCCATGTAGGTGTTCTGCGAGAGGAACTGCTGGATGCGACGTGCACGCGACACGACGATCTTGTCTTCCTCGGAGAGCTCATCGACACCCAGGATGGCGATGATCTCCTGCAGCTCCTTGTTCTTCTGGAGGATCTGCTTGACGGTCGTCGCGACGCGGTAGTGGTCCTCGCCCAAGTAGCGGGGGTCCATGATGCGCGACGTCGAGGTCAGCGGGTCGATGGCCGGGTACAGACCCTTCGAGGCGATCTCACGAGAGAGCTCGGTCGTCGCGTCGAGGTGGGCGAACGTCGTCGCCGGAGCCGGGTCGGTGTAGTCATCGGCGGGCACGTAGATCGCCTGCAGCGAGGTGATCGAGTGACCACGCGTCGAGGTGATGCGCTCCTGGAGCACACCCATCTCGTCGGCGAGGTTCGGCTGGTAACCCACGGCGGAGGGCATACGGCCCAGCAGCGTGGAGACCTCGGAACCGGCCTGCGTGAAGCGGAAGATGTTGTCGATGAAGAGCAGAACGTCCTGCTTCTGCACGTCACGGAAGTACTCCGCCATCGTCAGAGCCGACAGGGCGACGCGAAGACGCGTTCCCGGCGGCTCGTCCATCTGGCCGAACACCAGGGCGGTCTTGTCGAAGACGCCCGCCTCTTCCATCTCGTGGATGAGGTCGTTGCCCTCACGGGTGCGCTCACCGACACCGGCGAACACCGACACACCACCGTGGTCCTGCGCGACGCGCTGGATCATCTCCTGGATGAGGACGGTCTTACCGACACCGGCTCCACCGAACAGACCGATCTTTCCACCCAGCACGTACGGGGTGAGGAGGTCGATCGACTTGATGCCGGTCTCGAACATCTGAGTCTTGGACTCGAGCTGGTCGAAGTTCGGGGCCTTGCGGTGGATCGGCCAGCGCTCGGTGACCTCGATGGTCTCGCCGGGCTCGAGGTTCAGCACCTCGCCGATGACGTTGAACACCTTGCCCTTGGTCACGTCGCCGACGGGGACCGAGATGGCCTCACCGGTGTCGCGGACTTCCTGGCCGCGGACGATGCCGTCGGTCGGGTTCAGCGCGATGGCGCGGACGAGGTCGTCGCCGAGGTGCTGAGCGACCTCGAGCGTGATCTCGGTGGACTCTTCGCCCATCGCGATCGTGGTCTTCAGCGCGTTGTAGATGTCGGGGATCGAGTCATGAGGGAACTCGATGTCGACAACCGGACCGTTGACGCGTGCGACGCGCCCGACGACCGCGGTCGCCGGCTGGTCAGCCGGAGCGGTGAGGGTCATTTTCGTCTCTTTCCTGATGGTCTATTTGCTCGAGAGGGCGTCGGCGCCGCCGACGATCTCGGCGATCTGCTGCGTGATCTCCGCCTGGCGCGCGTTGTTGCGCAGACGGGTGTAGTCGGTGATGAGCTTGTCGGCGTTGTCGCTGGCCGACTTCATCGCCTTCTGCGTCGCCGCCTGCTTTGCGGCAGACGACTGCAGGAGAGCGTTGAAGACTCGGCTCTGGATGTACACCGGCAGGATCGCGTCGAGAACAGTCTCGGCGTCCGGCTCGAACTCGTACAGCGGGTAAACGGTGTTACCGGCCTCCGACTCATCGGCTTCCGTGATCTCCAGCGGGAGCAGACGCACGGATTCGGGCGACTGCGTCATCATGCTGACGAAACGGTTGTACACGAGGTGGATCTCGTCGACGCCGCCGTCCTGTCCCCCGCGGGAGAAGGACTCGAGCAGCGTCGCGGAGATCTCCTCCGCGGTGTGGAACGACGGGGTGTCGGTGTCGCCCGTCCACTCCGCAGCGGCAGCAAGGCGTCGGAACTGGAAGTATCCGACGGCCTTGCGACCGATGAGGTAGAAGACCGGCTCCTTGCCCTGCTCCCGCAGGAGCTCCGCAACCTCGAGACCCTCACGGAGGATCTGCGAGTTGAAGGCTCCGGCGAGACCGCGGTCCGAGGAGAAGATCACGACCGCGGAGCGGGTGATGTTCTCGGACTCACGGGTCAGCGGGTGATCCACGTTCGAGTGCGTCGCGACGGCCGACACGGCCCTCGTCACGGCACGCGCGAAGGGAGTGGACGCCTTGACGCGTGCCATCGCCTTCTGGATGCGCGAAGCCGCGATGAGTTCCATCGCCTTCGTGATCTTCTTGGTCGTCTGAGCAGAAGAGATCTTCTGCTTGTAGACCCTGAGTTGAGCGCCCATATGTCAGTACCTCACGCGGTTACGCGCGACGACCCTTGACGATCTTCTCCTGGTTGACGTCTTCCGCCTCGGCCGCAGCGTGCTCTTCGTGACCCGGGGCGCCGATGGCGTGTCCCTTGCCACCCTGGAACTCCAGGATGAAGGCATCCGTCTGCTTGTCGAGCTCGGCGACCGTGGCGTCGTCGAGGACGTTGGTGTCGCGGAGGGTCTCGAGGACCTGGGTGTTGCGACGAAGGTAGTCCAGGAGCTCGCGCTCGAAGCGCAGCACATCGGAGACCTCGATCGTGTCGAGCTTGCCGTTGGTACCGGCCCAGATCGAGACGACCTGCTCTTCGACGGGGTACGGCGAGTACTGCGGCTGCTTGAGCAGCTCGGTCAGACGCGCACCACGGGAGAGCTGACGACGCGAAGCCGCGTCGAGGTCGGATGCGAACATCGCGAACGCCTCGAGGGAGCGGTACTGCGCGAGCTCCAGCTTCAACGTTCCGGAGACCTTCTTGATCGACTTGACCTGAGCGTCACCACCGACTCGCGAGACCGAGATACCCACGTCGACCGCAGGACGCTGGTTCGCGTTGAAGAGGTCGGACTGGAGGAAGATCTGGCCGTCGGTGATCGAGATCACGTTGGTCGGGATGTAGGCCGAGACGTCGTTCGCCTTGGTCTCGATGATCGGGAGACCCGTCATGGAACCGGCACCGAGCTCGTCGGACAGCTTCGCGCAACGCTCGAGCAGACGCGAGTGCAGGTAGAAGACGTCACCCGGGTAGGCCTCACGGCCCGGCGGGCGGCGCAGGAGGAGGGAGACGGCACGGTAGGCCTCAGCCTGCTTCGACAGGTCGTCGAAGATGATGAGGACGTGCTTGCCGCCGTACATCCAGTGCTGACCGATGGCGGAACCCGTGTAGGGAGCCAGGTACTTGAAGCCGGCGGGGTCGGACGCCGGAGCCGCCACGATCGTGGTGTACTCCAGAGCGCCGGCCTCTTCGAGCGCGCCCTTCACCGAAGCGATGGTCGAGCCCTTCTGGCCGATGGCGACGTAGATGCAGCGGACCTGCTTGTTGACGTCGCCAGACTCCCAGTTGGCCTTCTGGTTGATGATCGTGTCGATCGCGATGGCCGTCTTGCCGGTCTGGCGGTCGCCGATGATCAGCTGACGCTGGCCACGGCCCACGGGGATCATCGCGTCGATGGCCTTGATGCCGGTCTGCATCGGCTCGTGCACCGACTTGCGCTGCATGACGCCGGGAGCCTGGAGCTCGAGGGCGCGGACGCTCTCGGTCTCGATGGCACCGAGTCCGTCGATCGGGTTGCCGAGCGGGTCGACCACGCGGCCGAGGTAGCCGTCGCCGACCGGGACCGAGAGGACCTCGCCGGTGCGGGTGACTTCCTGACCGGCCTCGACGCCGGTGAACTCGCCGAGGACGACGACACCGATCTCGTGCTCGTTCAGGCTCTGTGCGAGACCCTTGGTGCCGTCGGCGAAGATGACGAGCTCGTTCGCCATGACGCCGGGCAGTCCCTCGACGTGCGCGATGCCGTCTGCGGCGTCGATGACGGTGCCGACCTCGGTCGCCCCGGCCCCGGAGGGCTCGTATGCTGCGGCGAAGTCCTTCAGCGCGTCACGGATGACGTCGGGGCTGATCGATAGTTCTGCCATTGTCTTCCCTTTGTATCTGGGTGCGCGGTTCCCCGCGCGAAGTCGTGTTAGCCCGCGAGCTTCTGGCGAAGGTCGGCGAGTCGTGCGGAGATGCTGCCGTCGATGACGTCATCGGCGATCTGCACGCGCAGGCCTCCGACGACGGCAGGGTCGATGACGACGTTGAGCGATACCTGGCCGTCGTAGCGACGCGAGAGCGAGTCGCTGAGACGGGCGCGCTGCGCGTCGCTGAGAGGGGCCGCGGTGTGCACCGTGGCGACCACTCGACCACGCTGGCTCGAGACGACGCTCATCGCCCGGTTCAGCAGCCGTCGGACCCGTCGCCCGCGCGGCTCGCGCACGAGCGACGTGATGATCAGCGTCGTCGCGGCGCTGGTGGAGCCTTCGGCCAGGAGGCGCTCGACGAGTGCACTCTTGGCGTCTTCTCCACCGACGCGGCTGCCCAGAGCGAGTTCGAGCTCGGGGTTCGCCGCGATCACCCGGGAGAATCCGAAGAGCTCCCCCTCGATGTCCGTGCCGGGCTCGGCGATCGCTGCGGCGCGGATCGCGAGCTCCTCGATACCGTCGACGAGCTCACCCGCGTGGGACCAGCGCTCGGCGACGGCGGTCTTCAAGACGCCTTGGGCGCCTGCGGAGAACCCGCCGAACACCGCGGCGACGACGTTCTGTCGTGCCGCGGCGGGAGCGGAAGGATCAGCAAGCGCGCCGCTCAGCTGGGACGACTCGCTCACGGCATGCGCGGCAGCGAACAGCTCCCGCGCGGTGTCGAGAGTGACGTCCTTCGCTGCGGCAAGCGTCTTGATGGATGCCGCGAGTGCCTGAGTGGTCGCGCTGCCCATTACTGAGCCGCCTTCTCGGATGCCTCGAGCTCGGCGAGGAAGCGATCGACGACAGCCGTCGCACGTGCGTCGTCGGAGAGCGTCTCGCCGACCACGCCACCGGCGAGGTCGAGAGCGAGCGATCCGACCTCGCTGCGCAGCGAGACGAGAGCGGTCTGACGCTCTGCTTCGATCTGCGTGTGCGCGGTGGCGGTGATGCGTGCGGCCTCGGCGGTCGCGGCGTCCTTCGCCTCGGCGACGATCTTCTTGCCGTCCTCGCGGGCGGCCTCGCGGATCTCGCCGGCCTCGGTACGCGCCTCGGCGAGCTGACGCGTGTACTCCTCGAGTGCCGCCTCCGCCTGCTTCTGCGCCTCGTCGGCCTTGGCGATGTTGCCCTCGATGGCGGCGGACCGCTCGTCGAGCATCTTCGTCAGCTTGGGAAGGGCGACCTTCCACACGACGATGAGGATGATGAGGAACCAGAGGCCCGACCAGATGATGTCGTACCACGCCGGGATGAGCGGGTTGTTAACCGCGCCCTCCTCTGCTGCGAGGTTCGTGACAAGAGCGTTCAGCATCCTGTCTCCTTCAGAAGTCGGTTCGGATTACGGGAAGGGGATGAATCCGACGGCGATGCCGACGAATGCAAGCGCCTCGGTGAAGGCGATACCGATCCACATGAGGACCTGGAGACGGCCGGCCAGCTCGGGCTGACGAGCGACGCCCTCGATGGTCTTGCCCACGACGATGCCCACACCGATGGCCGGGCCGATGGCTGCGAGGCCGTAGCCGATCACCGCGAGGTTGCCGTTGATGTCAGCGAGAACCGTAGTTGCGTCCACGGGGTTTTTCCTTTCGTTGGGTGGGAGGGCTGTTGCCCGCCCGCTCAGTGCTCTTCTGCGACCGCGAGCTGGATGTAGACCGCGGTGAGGACGGTGAAGACGTATGCCTGGAGGACGGCGACCAGAATCTCGAAGAGAGTGAAGGCGCCGCCGAAGGCGAGGGTTCCGATACCGAGAGCGGCCCAGCCGCCACCCGCGGTGAAGAAGAAGAACTGGGTCGCTGCGAAGCAGAGGACCAGGATCATGTGACCGACGACCAGGTTCATCAGCAGTCGCAGGGTGAGGGTCACCGGGCGGATGATGAAGGTCGAGATCAGCTCGATGGGCGTGACGATGAAGTACACGGGCCACGGCACACCGGAGGGGAAGAGCGAGTTCTTGAAGAAGTTCTTGGGGCTCTTCTTGATGCCGGCGTAGATGAAGGTGACGTAGCTGACCACCGCGAGCGTGAGCGGCACCGCGATGATCGCCGTACCCGGCATGTTCAGGAACGGGATGATGCCGGTGATGTTCATGAACAGCGTCATGAAGAAGATGGTCATCAGGATCGGGAGGAACCGGTCACCGTCCTTGCGACCGAGCAGGTCGTGGGCGATGCCGCCACGGACGAAGCCGAGGCCCATCTCGACGACGCTCTGGAAACGTCCGGGGACGACCTTCATGCGTCGGGTGCCGAGCCAGAGGATGAGGACCACGGCGATCACCGAGAGCAACTGGATCAGGTGGATCCGGTTCACCGGGATGGGTCCTACGTGGAAGAGGATCTCCGGAAAGAACTCATCGATCGAAGGGCCGTGGAACTCGCCGTCGGTGGCAAGTCGGGGGGTCAGGGTCGCAGCGATATTAAACAGCGCGGGCTCCAGCTTCGGGGCACCGGTCAGAACCGGGGCGACGATGGTCGGTGTGCTTCACAGCGCAAGCGCTCGCGGGCGAGCGGCGGGCACGTCTCAACACTATCAGAATCTGAGGGTCCCCTAAGACCGCTGGCCACCCTCGACCGGCCCGCCGTCGATGTGATTGGCCGCGCCGGGGGCACGATCCTCGGGCACCTCGGTCGGCAGCGTGGTGTCGCTGACGTTCGGGAGCCGCATCTGGGTGAGCACGACGACGTCGATGACGAGCGACATGAGCACACCGGCGACGATCGAGAGGAAGAAGACCATCGGCTGCAGCCACGGCTGACCGGCGAGGAGGATCATCACGACAACGAACAGGCCGAGCTTCAGCAGCCAGCCGCCCAGGACGATCGCGAAGAACAGCTGCACGTACAGCGGATCCCCGAACCAGCGGTTGGCGATCAGGATGCTGAGTCCGGTGATCCCGAGGAAGACGGCAGCCAGGACGACACCGAGCAGGCCGCTGACGAGCCCCTCCCCCTGGGCGACGAGATAACCGACTCCGCCCGCCACGATCGCGAGCACCGCGGTGGCGATCGCCGACCAGATCAGGGTCCGGCGCAGGATCGGCGTGCTGGAAACGGGGCTCGGGCTCATCAGGACTCCACGGGTGTCGGTTCGGGTTCGGCGCCCGCTGCGCTCTTCCTGCGGCGGGTGGGACTCAGCGTGACGACGAGGCAGGCGGCGATGCCCACGATGCCGAAGCCGACGCCCGGCAGATACTGGCCGGGCCAGTCCTCCCGGGCACCGACGTACATCAGGAGGACGGCGAGCGAGACGACGGCCGTCCAGGCATAGAAGATGAGCACGGCGTCGCGGTCGCGGTGACCGAGATCGAGCATGCGGTGATGCAGGTGCTTCCGGTCGGGCGAGAACGGCGAGCGACCGGCGCTCATCCGGCGGAGCACGGCGAGCCCGAAGTCGAGCAGCGGGAGCAGCACGACCAGCAGTGGCAGCAGGATGGGCAGGAACGCGCCGACCAGCTGGGAACGCCCGAGACGCTCGGGGTCGAGGGCGGACGGGTCCATCTGCCCGGTGATCGCGATCGCCGATGTGGCCATCAGCAGGCCGATCACCAGCGCCCCGGAATCGCCCATGAAGATCTTCGCCGGACTCCAGTTCAACGGCAGGAAGCCGAGGCAGGCGCCGATGAGCACCGCCGCGATGAAGGTCGAGAGGTTGAAGTAGCTGGACGCGCCCGAGTCGCGCGTGAAGATGTAGGAATAGGCGAAGAACACACCGTTCGAGATCAGGCACACGCCCGCGACGAGCCCGTCGAGCCCGTCGATGAAGTTCACCGCGTTCATCACGATGACGATCGCGAACATCGTGATGGTGATGCTCAGCCAGCTCGATACCACGATGAGGTCACCGAACGGCAACGAGAGGATCTGCAGGCCGCCACCGACGGTGATGACGCCCGCCGCCAGGAACTGCGCGCCCAGCTTGATCATCCAGTCGATGTCCCACAGGTCGTCGACGACCCCGATGATCGCGATCAGCAGCGAGGCGCCGAGGATCGACCACATGGTCTGCGGGGGGATCCAGATGCTCTGGAAGAAGGGATTGATCGCGGAGAACCCGAACGCCGCGGCGATGGCGAGGAAGATCGCGACGCCGCCCAGACGGGGCTTGGGCGTGGTGTGCACGTCACGGTCGCGGATGGCGGGGTACAGCTTGAACCGGAGGCTCAGCTTCCACACCGCCCAGGTCAGTACGAACGTGATCGCGGCGGTGAGGATGATCGTGAAGAGATACTGCTTCACGAATCCCCGTCCTGGTCCGGCGCATGCTGGTGGTGATGCTCGTGCTCGGCATCGTCCTCGGGCTCGAGGAGATCTCCGAGCACCTCCTGCAGCTGCGCCCGTGTCACGGCGCCGTCGCGGAGGATGCGCACGCCTCCCGTCTCGGAGTCCGCACCGCGGCGGACCAACGAGGTCGCATCGACGATGGTCGACGCGATGCCGTTCTTGCTCAGTCCGTCCGCCAGGTAGACCGCGACGCTGTCACCCAGCATCTTCTCGGCGTCGTACGCGGAGATGGCGGCGGCCTCTCCCGTCAGGTTCGCGCTGGAGACGGCCAGTGGACCGGTCTCCGCGAGCAGTTCGAGTGCGACCCGCCCCTCCGGCATGCGGACGGCGACGGTGCCGAGCGTCTCACCGAGGTCCCAGACCAGCGACGGCTGCGCGGGCAGCACGATCGTGAGGCCACCGGGCCA
This sequence comes from Microbacterium sp. K27, assembly GCF_004794435.1. Taxonomy (NCBI): domain Bacteria; kingdom Bacillati; phylum Actinomycetota; class Actinomycetes; order Micrococcales; family Microbacteriaceae; genus Microbacterium; species Microbacterium sp. K27. The sequence continues at coordinate 93,541 of NZ_SSDK01000026.1, read as the reverse complement.
GAACGCCTCGACCAGCCGCTCCACCGGTTCGGGGACCGATTCGGCGAGGGCGGCGAGTGTCTCCTTCGTGCCGATCAGCACGGGCGGCGGCTGGTCGCGGCCCCGCCCCTTCGCGTCGAGGAGTCGCTGGACGGCGGCCGGCGAGAAGGCATCGGCGCCGACGCCGTACACCGTGTCTGTGGGGATGACGATGAGGTCGCCACGGCCGATCGCCTGGCGCGCATGGCGCATGCCGGCGAGGAGCTGCGACTCGTCGCTGCAGTCGAAGATGGTTGACATGACGACTCGATTCTATGCGGCGCGGCCGGTGAGCACGCTCCGAGGTTGCTGATCAGGGTCGGAGTGCGGTGGTGGTGCGATCGCGCAGTGTCAGATCGCGATGTGTCGCCGCCGCGCGCCAGCCGTCGAGGGTGAGGATCTCCCTGATCGATTCGCCCTGCAGTTCGCCGTGCTCGATGACCAGCAGGCCCCCGGGACGAAGCAATCGCAGCGCCCGCGAGCTGAGTACGCGCACGATGTCGAGCCCGTCCTCTCCCCCGTACAACGCCATCGCCGGATCGAAGAGTCGCACCTCCGGATCGCGCGGGATCGCGGCGTCGGGCACGTACGGCGGATTCGAGATGACCACGGACGCCGTGCCCTCGAGTTCCGGGAACGCCTCGCCCAGGTCGGACAGGACGAGTGTCAGGTTGTCGATCCCTGCGACGTTTCGACGCGCCCAGGCGTGGGCATCCGCGGAGAGCTCGGCCGCGAAGATGCGGGCGTGCGGCACCTCGGTGGCCATCGCGAGGGCGATCGCGCCACTCCCGGTTCCGAGATCGATCCCGATCGGGGCGGTCTCCGCCGAGTTCAGCAGGGCGTCGATGGCGTACTGGACGACGGTCTCGGTCTCCGGACGCGGCACGAAGACGCCGGGACCGACGGCGAGCTCGAGGTGGCGGAACGGCGCGGTACCGGTGATGTGCTGCAGCGGCTCACGGGCAGCCCGACGCGTGATGAGGACGTCGAGAGCCGCTGCCGTCTCGTCGTCGACGTCGTCTCCGCGAACGATCGCCGCCTGCACCTCGCCGCGCCGACGGCCGAGCACGTGACCGGCGAGGAGCTCGGCGTCGACCAGCGGATCGGGGACCCCGACGTCGGCGAGACGCTGGGCAGCCGTGCGGACCACGGCGGCGAGGGAGGTGTCGGACATGTCTTCCAGCGTAGAGCGCGCGCTGACGTCACAAAGCCTCGCCCATAGGGACGCTCCCCTAGGCTGGTGCGGCAGCGACCCCCGCACAGGAAGGCTCACCATGCCCGGTATCCACTCCGACATCACGACCGCTTTCGGCAACACCCCGCTCGTCCGGCTGAACAGGGTGACCGAGGGACTGGGCGCCACCGTCCTCGCCAAGCTCGAGTACTACAACCCCGCGTCGAGCGTGAAGGATCGGATCGGCATCGCCATGATCAACGCCGCCGAGGCATCGGGCGAGCTGAAGCCGGGCGGCACGATCGTCGAGTCGACCAGCGGCAACACCGGCATCGCCCTCGCGATGGTGGGTGCCGCGCGCGGCTACCGGGTGATCCTCACGATGCCTGCCTCCATGTCGAAGGAGCGCCGGGTCCTGCTCAAGGCGTTCGGCGCGGAGATCGTGCTCACCGATCCCACCAAGGGCATGAGCGGTGCGATCGAGGAGACCAAGCGCATCGTCGCCGAGACCCCCGGCGCGATCTGGATCCGGCAGTTCGAGAACGCCGCGAACCCCCAGATCCACCGCGAGACCACGGCGCAGGAGATCCTGCGCGACACCGACGGCGCCGTCGACATCCTCGTCGCGGGCGTCGGTACCGGTGGGACCGTCACCGGAACCGGCCAGGCGCTCAAGGCCGCCAAGCCCGGCGTCCAGGTGATCGCCGTCGAGCCCAAGGACTCCCCCGTGCTGACCGAGGGACGCCCCGGCCCCCACAAGATCCAGGGGATCGGCCCGAACTTCGTCCCCGACGTGCTCGACCGCGACGTGCTCGACGAGATCCTCACGGCGGAGTTCGACGAGTCCATCCGCGTCGCGCGTGAGCTCGCGGCCAAGGAGGGTCTCCTCGTCGGCATGTCGTCGGGTGCTGCCGTCGCCGCGGCGCTCAAGGTCGCCGCCCGTCCGGAGAACGCCGGCAAGACGATCGTCGTCGTGATCCCGGACACCGGTGAGCGCTATCTCTCCACCGCGCTGTTCGAGGACCTGCGCGAAGACTGAGGCTGTCGATGGGCATTTTCGGGCGGATGCGCGAGGACATCGCGGCAGCGCGCCTCCGCGATCCAGCCGCGCGCAGCGCCGTCGAAGTCGCTCTGCTGTACCCCGGCCTGCATGCCATCTGGGCGCACCGCGTCTCGCACGCGCTCTGGCGGCGACGGCTGCGCCTGCTCGCGCGCGCCGGTTCGCAGGTCTCGCGCTGGCTCACGGGGATCGAGATCCACCCCGGTGCGAGGATCGGCCGGCGGTTCTTCATCGATCACGGAATGGGCGTCGTGATCGGGGAGACCGCCGTGGTGGGCGATGACGTGATGCTCTACCACGGCGTCACGCTCGGCGGACGCACGCGGACGTCGGGCAAGCGTCACCCCACGCTCGGAGACGGCGTCGCCGTGGGCGCCGGTGCCAAGATCCTGGGGCCCGTCACGATCGGCGCGGGATCCGTGGTCGGTGCCAACGCCGTCGTCACCCGCGATGCCCCGGCCGACAGCGTGCTCGTCGGGGTGCCGGCGAAGCCGCGCCACCGCACGCTCGGAGAAGACACCAGGGCCCTCCTCACCGCTCCCGACCACTACGCGATCTGAACCCGCTGCCGCGTGGGCCCGTCAGCGGCGTGCGGACTTCACGGACGCGACCTTCTTGCGCAGGAAGATGAGAGGGAGCACCACGCTGCCCACCGCGGTGATCAGCCACACGATGACCGAACCGAGCAGCCATCCGGTGAGGTCCGTGATGCGGAGCCCGCCGATGGGGAGCAGGACGACCACGATGAGGGAGATCAGCGTCGAGAAGATCCCGATGCCTCCCATCAGCACCGGCGCGTAGCGATTGGCGACCTTGGCGACCCACGGCGCGAGCACGCTCTGCAGGATCGCGAAGATCAGGATGCAGATGACGAAGCCCCACCACTTGTCCCATTCGATCTCGAAGCCGTCGAGCAGGAGGTCGGCGGCGATCAGGCCGAGACCGGCCGACACCACGTAGAGCAGGCCGCGGAAGAGGAATGTGATCACGCGCCGAGCATAGCGCTCCGCACGCCGGCCGACGGGGAACGCGGCATCCGCGCTCCCCGTCGGCGGGTCGTCACTGCGCCACGAAGAACGGGACGGCGCCGGTCAGGATGCCGACACCGAGCATGACCAGCGAGACGATCGTCGCACGCCACAGCACCTTGCGGTGGTGATCGCCGAGGTTGACGCTCGCGAGCGACACGAGCAGCAGGATCGCCGGCACGAGCGGGCTCTGCAGGTGCACGGGCTGCCCCGTGATGGACGCCCTCGCCATCTCGACAGGATCGATGCCGAAGTTCGCCGCGCTCTGGGCGAGCACCGGGAGGATGCCGAAGTAGAACGCATCGTTCGACATGAAGAACGTGAACGGGATCGAGAGGACGCCGGTGATCGGCGCCAGGAACGGTCCGAGGGCCGGCGGCAGCACGTTCGTGATCCAGGTGGCCATCGCATCGACCATCCCGGTGCCGGTGAGCACGCCGACCAGGACCCCGGCCGCGATGACCATGGAGACGACCCCCACGATGCTCGGAGCGTGCGCCACGATCTCCGACGCCTGTTCCTTGATGCCGCGGAAGTTGATGACGAGGGCCAGCCCGGCACCCACCATGAACACGTACGGCAGCGGCAGGATGTCGAGCACCAGCAGCACCATCACCGCGACGGTGAGCACCAGGTTGAACCAGATGAGCTTCGGCCGGAGGGTGGGGCGTGCAGGATCCAGCATCGTGTCGGCCATGGCCGTATCGGCGGGATCGACGTTCGCGGCCGAGACAGGGGCGTGTCCACCGGCGACGACCACCAGGTTCCCGGTGCGCAGCGACGCACGTGCACCCGGCTTCGGCTCGGCTCCGCGGAAGATCTTCGGCACCGTCGAGAGCGATCCCCCGTCGGCCCCGACCAGCAGCCCCTCGGAGTCCAGCCGTCCGAGTCGACGGCGTTCCTGCAGCCCCAGGATCCACGCGAAGCCGAGCGTCACGACGATCCCGGCGCCCAGCGCGGGAAGCATCGGGACGAAGATGTCGGTCGGCTGCAGTCCCAGAGCGGTCGCCGCCCGGACCGTGGGCCCTCCCCACGGCACGATGTTCAGGGTGCCGTTCATGAGTCCGGCGACGCACGTCAGCACGACCGGGCTCATCCCCAGTCGGAGGTATATCGGCAGCATCGCCGAGGTCGTGATGATAAAGGTCGTCGAGCCGTCGCCGTCGAGGGACACCGCACCGGCGAGGATCGCGGTGCCGAGCACCACCTTGGCGGGATCGTCTCCGAGCAGGCGGGTGATCAGCCGGATGAGGGGATCGAAGAGCCCCACGTCGATCATGATGCCGAAGAACATGATCGCGAACATGAGCAGCGCCGCGGTCGGGGCCATCGCGCCGATCGCGTCGAGGATCATGTCGCCGAGGCCGAGGCCCGCTCCCGCGAAGAGTCCGAACGCGGTCGGTACGAGGATCAGGGCCACCATGGGTGTGAGGCGCTTGGTCATGATGAGCGTCATGAACGCGAGCACCATGGTGAATCCGAGGAGCACCAGCACCCACTCGGGCGGTACGAACGCCACGTCGTAGGTCGGCGCCTCTTCGGCGGCCGCGAACAGGCCGGTGAGTGCGTCTGGCATGCGTTGACTCCTTCGTCGTGGCTCCGTCATCGGCGACGGATCCCGTCGAGACTAAGCAATCGACGACGTCCGGGTGCGGTATCCCGCATTCCCTGACGTTGTGCGCGTATCGTGGGTTCTGCGCATATTGCGCGGTATGAGCGTAGGAGAAGCACGGTGCCGAGGACGATGTCGACCAGACCGCGGTTCGCCACGCGCGCCCTGCTGCTCCAGCTCGCCACGGTGACCCTCGTCGTCGCCCTCTGCACGGGCGTGTATCTGCTGCTCACCGTGCAGCAGTTGCGCGCAGAGGCCGAGTCGACCGCGATGGGCATCGCCCGCACCCTCGCCGAGGACCCGCAGGTGCGTGCAGAGGTCACGCGCATCTCCCTCTCGGAGGGCACTCCCGACGCGGCGGAGCTGCGCGACGGCGACCTGCAGCGCATCGCCTCCGACGTGACGAGCCGCACCGGAGCGCTGTTCGTCGTGCTCACCGATGACAACGGCATCCGACTCGCGCACCCCACTCCCTCGCGCATAGGCGAAGAGGTCAGCACTCCCTACGAGGAGGTGCTCGCCGGCGCGGAGGTGGTCGACTGGCAGACGGGCACACTCGGCGAATCCGCACGGGCGAAAGTCCCCGTCCGCGACGACGCCGGCACGCCGGTGGGCGAGGTCAGCGTGGGGTTCGAGCGTGCCGGGGTGTTCGATGATCTCCCTCCCCTGCTGACGGTGATCGGATTCACGGCGGCGGGCGCGCTCGCCCTGGCCGGCCTCGCATTCCTGCTGCTCCGCCGGCGCTGGGAGCGTCTGACCTTCGGAGTCCAGCCGGAAGAACTCGTGGCACTCGTCCAGAACCAGACGGCGGTGCTGGACGGCGTGGTCGACGGCGTCGTCGCCGTCGACCCCCGAGGAGTGGTGCGCGTGAGCAATGCCGCCGCCGATCGCCTGCTGGGGCTCGACGATCCCATCGGAAGGCCCATCGAGGAACTCGGCCTGGCGACAGCCGTCCTCGAGGCGGCGACAGGCGCACGCACCCGTTCCCGTGCCATCGTCGGCGACCGGATGCTCTACCTCGACTCGCGCCCCGTGGTGCGCGACGGCCACGCGCTCGGCGACGTGCTGATCGTGCGTGATCGCACGGATCTGGTCGCCCTGACCGAGCGCCTGGAGACCGTCAGGACGATGACGGCGGCGTTGCGCGTACAGCGGCACGAGTTCGCCAACCGCATGCATGTGGTGGCCGGGCTCATCGACGCCGATCGGGTGCGAGAGGCGCGCGCGTTCCTCGGCGAACTCGTGGAGCGGGGTCCGGTGGTGTTCCCCGTCGAGGGATTGGAACTCCTCGGTGATCCCTTCCTGCACTCGTTCCTCGGCGCCAAGGGCGTCGAGGCCGGCGAGCGCGGGGTGGCCCTTCGAATCGCGGACGACACCCAGCTGCTCGGGACCGTCCGCGAGGCGGAAGACGTCGCCGCCGTGCTCGGCAACCTCATCGACAACGCCGTCACCGCCGCCGTCGCAGGTGAGCGGAGACCACGCTGGGTCGAGGTCGCCGTGCTGGACGACGGCGACGCCCTCGTGTTCACCGTCTCCGATTCGGGGTCCGGCCTCGGGAGCAGCGACCCGTCGACGCCGCGGTCGCGGGAGCAGGATGCCGCCGGAGACGTGCACGGGCACGGGATCGGGCTGCCCCTCTCGACGGAGATCGCCCGTCGGAGCGGTGGAGACCTCTGGGTGATCGATCCGGGCGGGCCCGACAGCGGCGCGGTGTTCGCCGCACGCATCGGCGGTGCCGTCGACAGAGCCCGCCACGATGAGAAGGAGAACACATGACCGAGCCTCTGCGCGTGCTCATCCTCGACGACGACTTCCGAGTGGCCCAGCTGCATCAGGGCATCGTCGAGGAGCACCCCGGCTGCACCGTCACCGAGACCGTCCGCTCCCTCGCAGAGGCACGCGACAGCATCCGCTCATCGTGCCCTGACCTCCTCATCGCCGACGTCTTCCTCCCGGACGGCGACGGCATCGCGCTCGTACGGGAGTCCGGGGTCGACGCCATCCTCATCTCCGCGGCCGACGACGCCTCCACCGTGCGCAGGGCGCTTCGGTCGGGGGCGGTGGGCTACCTCGTGAAGCCGTTCGAGCGACGAGCGCTGTCGAGCCTCCTCGACCGCTACATCCGTTATCGGAACCTCCTCAGCGGTGACCGTGCGCTGCGCCAGGAAGACATCGATCGCGCCGCGGCGATCCTGCACGGTGCAGGTGAGCCGGTGTCGATCTCGCGCTCGGCGACGGAGCAGCTCGTGCTCGCGGCACTCGGCGACGGCGAAGCCTCAGCCGCCGAGATCGGCGAACGCGTCGGGATCTCCCGCGCGACCGCACAACGGCATCTGGCGGCGCTGGCCGCCAGGACCGTCGTCGAGGTTCGACTCAACTACGGCACGACAGGACGTCCCGAGCATCGGTACATCGCACGGACCTGACTCGGGGCGCGTGCCCCTCGCTCAGGACTCGGAGCCGACCGCGGCGAGCCGGGCTTCCTCGTCGGCGGTGATGGCGCTCTCGATCAGCGGATCGAGCGCGCCGTCCATCACCTGATCGAGGTTGTACGCCTTGAACCCGGTGCGATGATCCGCGATGCGGTTCTCGGGGAAGTTGTAGGTGCGGATGCGCTCCGAGCGGTCCATGCCCCGGATCTGCGATCGGCGGGCGTCGGAAGCCGCGGCGTCGAGTTCCTCCTGCTGTCGCGCGAGCAGACGGGCGCGCAGCACACGCATGCCGGCCTCGCGGTTCTGCAGCTGGGACTTCTCGTTCTGCATCGAGACGACGATGCCGGTCGGCACGTGCGTGATGCGCACGGCGGAGTCCGTCGTGTTCACGGACTGGCCGCCGGGGCCGGACGACCGGAAGACGTCGATCTTCAGGTCGTTCTGTTCGATGTGGATCTCCTCCGGCTCATCGACCTCGGGGAACACGAGCACACCGGTGGTGGAGGTGTGGATGCGCCCCTGCGATTCGGTCGCCGGCACACGCTGCACCCGATGAACTCCGCCCTCGTACTTCAGGTGCGCCCAGACGCCCTGTGCGGGATCGGAGGACGAGCCCTTGATCGCGACCTGGACGTCCTTATAGCCGCCGAGGTCGGATTCGTTGCGCTCGAGCAGCTCCGTCTTCCAGCCCTTGGAGGCCGCGTACTGGATGTACATGCGCAGCAGGTCGGCGGCGAACAGCGCGGATTCCGCGCCGCCCTCCCCCGCCTTGATCTCCATGATCACGTCACGGGCGTCGTCCGGGTCGCGCGGGATCAGCAGACGTCGGAGGCGCTCCTGCGAGAGCTGAAGCTCCTCCTCCATCGCCGGGATCTCCGCGGCGATGGACTCGTCCTCGCGGGCGAACTCGCGAGCGGTCTCCAGATCGTCGGTGGCAGCGACCCAGGCCTCGTACGCGGCGACGATGCGCGACAGCTCGGCGTAGCGGCGGTTGACGCGCTTGGCCCGGGCGGCGTCGGCGTGCACCGCCGGGTCGGAGAGCTCCTCCTGCACCCGGCGATGCTCATCGATCAGAGTCTGGACGGACTCGAACACGGCTCAGCCGCTCAGCGGATGTTGTTGTCGTGCCCGTGCGCACCCGAGGGGAGCGTCGGGATCGACTTCTGCATCTGCACGAGGAACTCGACGTTCGAGTTGGTCTCCTTGAGCTTGCCGAGCACGACCTCGAGGGCCTGCTGCTGGTCGAGGCCGGCGAGGGCGCGACGCAGCTTCCAGGTGATCTTGACCTCGTCGGCCGAGAGCAGCATCTCCTCGCGACGAGTGCTCGATGCGTTCACGTCGACCGCCGGGAAGATGCGCTTGTCGGCCAGCTGGCGGGACAGACGCAGCTCGCTGTTGCCGGTGCCCTTGAACTCCTCGAAGATGACCTCGTCCATCTTGGAGCCGGTCTCGACCAGCGCCGTGGCGAGGATCGTGAGGGATCCGCCGTTCTCGATGTTGCGCGCAGCGCCGAAGAAGCGCTTGGGCGGGTACAGCGCCGACGCGTCGACACCACCGCTGAGCACACGACCCGATGCCGGGGCCGCCAGGTTGTAGGCCCGGCCGAGGCGGGTGATCGAGTCGAGCAGCACCACGACGTCGCGGCCGAGCTCGACCAGGCGCTTCGCGCGTTCGATCGCGAGTTCGGCGACGGTCGTGTGGTCTTCGGCCGGACGGTCGAACGTCGAGGCGATGACCTCGCCCTTGACCGAGCGCTCCATGTCGGTGACCTCTTCGGGGCGCTCGTCGACGAGCACGACCATGAGGTGGACCTCCGGGTTGTTCTGCGCGATCGCGTTCGCGATCTGCTGCAGGACGATGGTCTTTCCGGCCTTGGGCGGCGCGACGATCAGGCCACGCTGGCCCTTGCCGACCGGGGCGACCAGGTCGATGATGCGCTGGGTCAGCTTCTCCGGAGCCGTCTCCATGCGCAGGCGCTCCTGCGGGTACAGCGGGGTGAGCTTGCCGAACTCCACGCGGGTGGCCGCGTCGTCGATCGAGAGGCCGTTGATCGAGTCGACCTTGACGAGGGCGTTGTACTTCTGGCGCCCCTGCTGCTCGCCCTCACGCGGCTGCTTGATCGAACCGACGACCGCGTCGCCCTTGCGCAGGTTGTACTTCTTCACCTGACCGAGCGACACGTACACGTCGCTCGGACCGGCGAGGTATCCGGTCGTACGGACGAACGCGTAGTTGTCGAGCACGTCGAGGATGCCGGCGATCGGGATCAGGACATCGTCCTCGCCGATCTCGGTGTCGAACTCGTCGGTCGGCACACCGCTGCGGCGCTTGTTGCGCTGACGGTTGCGGTTGTTGCCACCGGCCTGGTCGTCATCGGCAGCGGGCTGTGCCTGCTGCTCCTGCGCCGCGCCGTTCTGGCCACGTCCGCGGTTGCGGCTGCGGTTGCGGTTGCGACCGCGGCCACCCTGCTCCTCGCCACCGTCGGACGAGTCCGAGTCGCCGTTCTGCGAGTTCTCCGCAGGCGCGGCGTCGGAACCGGTTTCCGCCGTCGGCTCGGCAGCGGGCGCCTCGGCGTCGGCAGCGGGCTTCTGTGCTCCGCGGCGTCCGCGCCCGGTCGTCTTGGGTGCGGGCTCGGCCGGAGCCTCGGCCGTGGCAGTAGCTGCGGCATCGGCAGCAGGCGCTTCGGCGGCAGTGGTATCCGCGGCAGGAGCCTCGGCATCCGCCTTCTTCGCACGGCTGCGGCTCGGGCGCTTCGCCTTCGGCGCGGCTTCTGCGGCATCTGCGCCGGCGGATGCGGAATCGGCTGCAGCCGCCTCCGGTGCGGCATCCGTCTTCGCTGCCTTCTCGGCCTTCGCCGCCTCGGCCTTCTCGGCCTTGGCCGCAGCCGTCGCAGTGCTCGCACGACGCGGTGCGCGCTTGCGGGCAGGCGCGGACTCGGTCGTCGACTCCGCGGATGCCGCGGGTGCCTCGGCGGTGGGCGCCGACTGATCGTTCTGGGTCTCGGAGAGGTTCTCCACGAGTACTCCCTTATATGTCATGGGGAATGAGCGTTGAACGCACACAACGGGTGCTGCGCGCGATCGCACGGGCTGACGCTCGGCGCCAGCCAGCCTCGGCAGGCGGCTCTGGAATGAGCTCTACCACAGGGGTTTGCGTGCGGGTCTTGCAAGAGATGCAATGGGGCCAGATTCACGCAGTTACGTGGAGCCCTCCGCTCGAGTCCCCACTGTACCACCACGGACGTCGACTGCGAGCAGGAGCGCCTCCCACGGGGTGTCGGTGACTCGATCGGCCAGCTCGACCGCATCCTGGCGGCTGCCGGGACCGTCGGCAAGCACGAGGACGCTCGGGCCGGCTCCGGAGACGACGGCCGCGAAGCCTGCGGCCCGCAATGCCTGCACGAGACGCTGCGTCTCGGGCATGGCTCCGGCCCGGTAGTCCTGGTGCAGGCGGTCGGCGGTCGCGTCCAGGAGGAGTTCGGGGCTCTGCATCAGAGCGGCGATCAGCAACGCCGAGCGCGAGACGTTGAACACGGCATCGGCGGTGGACACCTGCGGGGGCTGCAGCGATCGCGCCTGCGACGTCGACATCGTGTACGCGGGGACGAGCACGAGAGGCGACACGCCGCGATGCACGAGCAGCTTCTTGTGCTGTGGTCCGCGCTCGGACATCCACGCGATCGTCAGCCCGCCGAACAGCGCCGGAGCCACGTTGTCGGGGTGGCCCTCCAGCTCGGTCGCGAGGCGGAGGAGGTCGGTGTCGCCGATCTCGACGTCGCCCGCGAGCAGCCCCTTCGCGGCGAGGACTCCCGCGGCGACGGCGGCTCCGGAGGACCCGAGGCCGCGACCGTGCGGCACGCCGTTCTCGGCGACGATCCGCAGCCCGGGTACCGGGCGGCCAGCGTCGGCGAAGACGTACGCGATGGTGCGGACGATCAGGTTCGACTCGTCGCGGGGGATCTCGGTCGCGCCGGATCCCGTCACCTCGATCTCCAACTGCCCCGGAGGCAGGGCCGTCACCTCGAGGGTGTCGTAGATGCTGAGCGCCAGGCCCAGCGTGTCGAAGCCGGGGCCGAGGTTGGCGCTCGTCGCGGGAACCCGCACCTCGACGGTGCGCCCCGGCACCGCGTCGCCTGCGGCCGGCGCGAGGGCTGCCGCCATCGTCACTCGCCTTCCACCCGGAGCACCGAGACCACGCGGGCCACGACCTCGCTGTCGGCGAGAGCGTCGACGGTGGCGCTGAGGGCCTGCTCGGTCGCGCGATGCGTGCCGATGATCAGACGGGCGGTCGGTTCGTCCTCCCCCTCGACGGTCTGCACGACCGTCGCCACCGAGACGTCGCCGTCGCTGAGGATGCTCGCGACGGTGGCCAGCACGCCGGGCGCATCCGCGACCTCGAGCGTGATCTGGTAACGGGTGGTGACGTGGCCGATCGGCACGACGGGAAGGTTGGCGCGAGTGGACTCCCCCACCCCGACCCCGCCGGCGATGTGGCGACGGGCGGCCGAGACGACGTCGCCGAGCACCGCGGACGCGGTCTGCACACCGCCGGCACCTGCACCGTAGAACATCAGCGAGCCGGCGGCCTCGGCCTCGACGAACACCGCGTTGTTCGCGCCGTGCACGGAGGCGAGCGGATGCGAGGTGGGCACCAGGGCCGGGTAGACCCGCACCGAGATGGACTCGGCGCCGTTCGCCTCGATGCGCTCGCAGACGGCGAGCAGCTTGATCACGAAGCCGGCGGCGCGAGCCTCTTCGATCATGGAGGCCGTGATCGAGGTGATGCCCTCGCGGTAGACGGCGTCGAGCGGGACCGCGGTGTGGAACGCGAGACTCGCGAGGATGGCGGCCTTCTGCGCGGCGTCGTACCCCTCGACGTCGGCCGTGGGATCGGCCTCTGCGTAGCCCAGGCGCTGCGCATCGGCGAGCACGTCGGCGAAGTCGGCACCCTCGGTGTCCATCCGGTCGAGGATGTAGTTGGTGGTGCCGTTCACGATGCCCATGATGCGCACCACACGGTCGCCGGCGAGCGAGTCGCGCAGCGGACGGATGATCGGGATCGCTCCCGCGGCCGCGGCCTCGTAGTACACGGAGGCGCCCACGCGGTCGGCCGCCTCGAAGAGTTCGGGCCCGTGCGTCGCCAGCAGCGCCTTGTTGGCTGTCACGACGTCGGCTCCGGATCCGATCGCCTGCAGGATGCTCGTGCGGGCCGGCTCGATTCCGCCGATGAGCTCGATCACGATGTCGGCACCCAGGATCAGCGACTCGGCGTCGGTGGTGAAGAGCTCTTTGGGCAGGTCGACGTCACGGGGAGCGTCGATGTCGCGCACGGCGATGCCGGCGAGCTCCAGTTCGGCGCCGGCACGGTCGGCGAGCTCGTCGCCGTGTCGCAGCAGGAGTGCCGCCACCTGAGAGCCGACCGCTCCGGCACCCAGCAGCGCCACGCGAAGTCGTCGGTAGTCAGTCATGGTTACTCCTTCGGAGGTGGGTCATTGGTCTCCCTCGGGGGCGCTCGCCCCGTCGATGCCCGCGTCGCGGGCCAGCACGTCGTCGATGGTCTCGCCGCGGACGATGACCGTAGAACGTCCATCGCGCACGGCGACGACCGGCGGACGCGGCACATGGTTGTAGTTGCTCGCGAGCGAGACGCAGTACGCGCCGGTCGCCGGAACCGCGAGCAGATCGCCCGGCACGAGGTCGTCGGGCAGGTACTCGTGGTCGACGACGATGTCGCCGGACTCGCAGTGCTTGCCGACCACGCGGCTGAGGCGGGGCCCGCCCTCGCCCACGCGGGAGGCGAGCCGTGCGGAGTACTGGGCCCCGTACAGAGCGGGACGCGCGTTGTCGCTCATGCCGCCGTCGACGCTGATGTAGCGGCGTACGGCTCCGGAATCGATCGTGACGTCCTTGGTCGTGCCGACCTCGTAGATCGTGACGCCCGCCGTACCGACGATGGCACGGCCCGGCTCGAAAGAGAGCGCAGGGACGGGGATGCCCCGAGCGGCGCAGTCCTCGGCGACGGCGGTGATGATCGCGCCTGCGAGTTCCTCGATGGGCGTCGGGTCGTCGACGCGCGTGTAGGCGATGCCGAAGCCGCCGCCGAGGTTGAGCTGCGGCACGGGGCCGCTCTCGAGCAGCGCCGCATGCAGGTCGAGCACGCGGGACGCCGATTCGCGGAACCCGGCGACGCCGAAGATCTGCGATCCGATGTGGCAGTGCAGACCGGCGAAGACCAGGCCGGGGATCTCACGGATGCGCGCGACGGCCTTCTCCGCATCCGGGAGCGGGAAGCCGAACTTCTGGTCCTCGTGAGCGGTCGCGAGGAAATCATGGGTCTCGGCATGGACCCCGCTGATCACGCGCACCAGCACACGCTGCGTGGCTCCGGTGCGAGCGGTGATCGCCGCGAGGCGCTCGATCTCGACGGCGCTGTCGACGATGATCGTGCCGACGCCGACCTCGACGGCTCTCTCCAGCTCGGCGACCGACTTGTTGTTGCCGTGGAAGCCGATGGATGCCGGCACGACACCGGCCGCGAGAGCCACCGCCAGCTCTCCCCCGGTGCACACGTCGACGCGAAGTCCCTCGTCGACCACCCACCGCGCGACCGTGGTGCAGAGGAACGCCTTGCCCGCGTAATAGACCTGAGCCGTGGTGCCGTTCTCGGCCGCCGCCTGGTCGAAGGCGAGCCGGAACCGCCGTGCACGCCCCCGCACCTCGTCTTCGTCGAGCACCAGCAGCGGGGTGCCGTAGGTGCGGGCGAGCGTGGTGGCGCTGACGCCCGCGATGTCGAGAACGCCGTCGGGATCGCGCACCGCGGAGGCGGGCCAGACGCCGTCGGCGAGGTCGTTCGCGTCTTCGGGGACGGCGAGCCATTCCGGAGCGAGCGAATCGGCAGGGAGAAGCACTGATCACCAATCGTGGGAAGGATCTCGGGCGGGGCACGCACATCGAGGCTGACCCGATTCTAGGGCACCGCCCGGTCGCCCTTGGTCAGGGTGACGCGCGGCGTCAAGCCCCTGCGGGCGACCGGCGTCGCCTCATAGTGTGGGGGCGTGACGAACAGCGAAACGAGATCAGACTCCCCCGCAGAGCCGGGACTCATCGCGCGCATCACCGGGCCGGTGATCGCCTGGGCTCTCGCGCGCCGACCGGTGCGCGCCGCGTTGCTCTACACCGAGCGTCGCGGACCGATGCTCGCCGACAGCGTCACGTACCGGGCGCTCTTCAGCGTGTTCGCCGGCGTGCTGCTGGGCTTCTCCATCGCGGCGCTGTGGCTCGCCGGGAATCCCGTGGCCTGGCAGGCGATCATCGACTCCGTGCAGGCGGCGGTACCGGGGCTCATCGGCGAGGATGGCGTGATCAAGACCGAGGATCTGCGTGCGCCCGCCTCGCTGTCGATCGCCGGGATCATCTCCCTCGTCGCCCTCGTGGGGTCCGCGCTCGGCGCCATCGGCTCACTGCGCACGGCCGTGCGCGTGCTCGCCGGGACCGTGCAGGACGACATCCTCTGGATCTGGGTGATCCTGCGCAACCTCGCGCTCGCGCTCGGCATCGGTGTCGCGTTCGTCGCCTCGGCCTTCCTCACCTTCGCCGGCCAGCTCGGCGTCACATGGATCGCCGGAATGCTCGGCCTTCCCGAGGACTCACCCGTCGCGGCCTGGACGGTGCGCCTGGTGTCGCTCGTGGTCGTCTTCGCCCTGGACGCGGTGATCATCATCGGTGTGTTCCGCCTGCTGTCCGGAGTCCGCCCGTCGCCTCGATCGCTCTGGTCCGGTGCGCTGCTGGGCGCGCTGGGACTCCTGGCACTGCAGGAGCTGTCTGGCCTCTTCGTGGGTGGCGCCACGAGCAATCCGCTGCTGGCCTCGTTCGCCTCGCTGCTCGCGCTGCTGATCTGGCTGAACTTCTCCGCACAGGTGATGCTTTTCGCCTGCGCCTACATCGTGACTGCCGAAGAGGAGAAGTCCGATCGCGTGCACGCGAAGTTCGCGGCGACCACGTTTCCGCAGCGAAGACTGCAGCGCGCGGAGGTCGACGTGCAGATCGCCACGGCCGAACTGCGAGCGGCGCAGAAGGCCGCGAGTCCTGACACCACTTCGTGACGGTGCGCCCTCGTTGTGACCAAATCTAGTAGATTGGTCACAACGAGAGGATGCCATGGATCCCCGACGCACGAGCATCGTCCTCCCCCGTGCCACGGTCTCCGCTCTGGAGTGGCGACCGGCATGCGAGTCCGGTATGCCCGTCCTGCTCCTGCACGGCGGCGGTGCCGATAACGCCGAACTCTCGTGGAGTGCGGTCGGACATGCTCTCGCCGAGGCGGGGCATCGCGTGATCGCGCCCGACCATCCGGGCTTCGGGCAGAGTCCACGTCCGGACCGGCCGCTCACTCAGGAACGGCTCGTGCGATACGTGGGCGAGCTCGTCGACAGGATCGGTCTCGCCGACTACGCCGTCGCCGGCCTCTCACTCGGCGGCGGCATGGCGGTCGGGCATCTCCTGGATCGACCCGGCCGCGCGCGATCAGCGATACTGCTCGGATGCTACGGTCTGATGCCCCGTCTGGCCGACGGCTTCTCCGGTCGGCTCACGCACTTCGGCACATTCCTCCTGCTGCGTTCGGGTCTGCTCGCCCGGATGACCCGCGCGTACGCGCACAACCGTTCAGCGATGGAACGAGGGCTGCGAGAGCTGGTGCGGAACCCGACAGCGCGCACGCCTGAACTCGTGGATGCGGTGCTCGCCGAGGCCGCCACCGGCACCGGCCTGGAGACGTTCGGGGAATGGCAGCGCGATCAGGTGCTCTGGAATCGACTGCGCACCGTGTACGTCGAGCAGCTGCCTTCGATCACGACGCCCACGCTCCTCGTGCACGGCGATCGTGACTCCGGCGTTCCCCTCGCGCGCATCCGGATCGCCGCCGAGCAGCTGCCGGTGGGGTCGCTGGTGACCGTACCCGGTGCCGGACACTGGGTGCAGCGCGACCGCCCCGACCTCGTCATCCCGGCCATGCGGGAACACCTGGAAAGGAGCGGCGATGCCCAGACCCCGCGTCCCTGACCGTCGCGAGCGCATCCTCGACGCGGCCGAACGACTGGTGCTCGCGCAAGGCTTCGACAGCGTGAGCGTGTCGTCGATCGCCGACGGCGCCGGGATCGGCAAGGGTGCGGTCTATCTGGAATTCAGCGGCAAGCGGGAGATCCTCGATGCACTCCTGCAGCGCGGGACGGCGCGCATGAATGAGCGCGTGAGCCGCGAACTGGGCGACCGACCCCGCCTGAGTTCTGCGTATCGCGCCTCCGCACGCGCGCTGAGTGCCGATGCGCTCATGACGGCGGCGTTCCTCGACGACCGTGGCATCCTCGGTGCGCACGTGGCGGAGATCACGGACAGCCGGTATCGCGATCGGCAGCGACGCGTCGTCGAGTGGCTGCACGGCCTGCAACGGCGCGGCGAGATCGTGGCGGACGTGGACGTCGAGGCGCTCGCCCTCGCGCTCTCGAGCGCGTCGATCGGCCTCCTCTCGGCGGCACGACTGCTCGGGCCGTTCGACTCCGCGCAACTCGAACGCGCGATCGACACGATCGGCCGCATGGCCGAGACCTTCGAGAGGACCTGACCATGCACGTGGAGAGCTTCGGAGCACGCGACGGACATCCCCTGCTGCTCCTGCACGGTGGAGGTGTCGCCGGGTGGATGTGGGAGCCGCTGCGCGCGCACCTCGGCGAGGGTCTACGCATCGTCGTCCCCGATCTTCCCGGACATGGTCACAGCACCGACGAGGCATATGTGTCTCACGCGGTCACGACCACGGCCCTCGCCCGCCTGCTGGACGACCTAGGGAGACCCGCCACGGTCGTCGGCTTCTCACTCGGCGCCCAGCTGACCGTGCAGCTCGCAGCTCGGCACGCAGAGAGGGTGCGGAACGTCGTCGTGGTCAGCGCACAGGCCGCTCCGATGTGGGCGACCCGTCCCACACTCGCCCTTCTCGGCGCGACCGCCGGCCTCGCGAAGAAGCAGTGGTTCGCCCGGATGCAGGCCCGGGAGCTGTTCATCCCGGACAAGCTCCTGGACGACTACGTGCGTACGTCGGCCGGCATCTCACGGGCGAGTCTGCTGCGCTCCGTCGAGGAGAACCTTCGATTCTCACCACCGCCAGCATGGCGGTCGTATCCCGGAGCGGCGTCGATCCTCGTCGGGGGGAAGGAGAGGTCGCTCATGAAGCGCTCAGCGGCTCTGCTCCACGTTTCACTCCCCCACAGCGATCTGCGCGTCGTCGACGACTGCGGACACGGCATCCCCCTGCAGCGTCCCTCGTGGCTCGCCCGACACATCGAGGCGACGCTCGACGAGCCCCCTCACCCCGCGTAGCCCGGGACGCCGGGTCAGAGCGCCGCCGGAAGACGACTCGGGGTCAGCTCGGGCAGACGCCCTTGTCCTGGAGCGTGGTGTCGGTGACGATCGCCCCGTCCACATCGATATCGATCACGGCCGCACCGTCGACGACCTCGAGACCGGTGAGGGCGAGGCCCGCGGGTAGCTGATCGGCGATGCACACCCGTTGCGGCTGGGTCAGGCCTTCGCCGAGGGATCCGAGAGTGGAAGCGACCCGGTCGAGATCGATGTCGAGTCCGCCGATGCTCGCGGCCACCGGTGTCAGCTCGAGGTCGCCGTCGACCGTGCCCGGCGTGAGCGTGAGCGACAGCGGAACGGCGGCCCCCAGCACGCTGATCGACCCGCTCACCGTGGCGTTCGGGGCGGCGAACTCCACGGAGTCGACGGGCAGGTCTGTCCCGGCGAGCAGAGACGTGAACTGCTCCTGGCCGATGCGGATGGTCCCGGAGGCGCCGCCCAGATCGCCGCCGTGCAGCGGGACGTCCGTCGCTGTCACATCGACGGCGCCCGTGATGCCCTCCAACGTCACCGAATCCGTCGACAGACGCAGCGTGTCGAGGGTGCCGCCGATCAGCTGCGGCAGCAGGAGCCCCTGCGTCTCGACGTCGAGCTGCTGGTCGGCGGGCAGGTCGAGCTGTTCCACGACGATCGACCGCACGACGCCGGGGAGCACGGCGCGAGCGATGAGTTCCGCAGCGACCACGAGCACTGCGAGCACGACGACCACGATCAGCAGCGCCCAGGGCCAGCGGCGCCGTGTGCGCGGCGCGGCCGCCTCCTGATCGGAGGCGGAACCGGGGATCACGAGCGTCGGATGCTCCGCGGCGGCGTCGGGGTACGGCAGGGTGTGGTTGTCGTCGCTCATGCCTGCCATCCTGCCGTACCGAGAAGGACGCCGAGCCGCACTACATCCGCTCTGGTGCGGAGACGCCGAGGAGCTCGAGTCCGTTGCGCAGCACCTGACCGGTGGCGTCGTTGAGCCACAGCCGGGTGCGGTGGACGCTCTCGATCGGGTCTTCGCTCAGCGGGATCACGCGGCAGTTGTCGTACCAGCGGTGGTACAGGCCGGCGAGCTCCTCGAGGTAGCGGGCGACACGGTGCGGTTCGCGCACCTCGGCGGCGAACGCCACGATGCGCGGGAACTCCTGCAGCGCACCGAGCAGCGCCGCCTCGGTCTCGTGCGTGAGGGTCTCGGGAGCGAACTCCGAGCGATCCACACCGGACTGGCCGGCGTTGCGTGCGACGTTGTGGGTACGCGCGTGGGCGTACTGCACGTAGAACACCGGATTGTCGTTCGTGCGCTTCTGCAGAAGCTCGGGGTCGAGGTCGAGCGGCGAGTCGGCAGGCGAGCGCTCCAGCGAGTATCGCAGCGCATCGCTACCGAGCCAGTCGAGCAGATCATCCATCTCGATGATGTTTCCCGCACGCTTGCTGAGGCGCGCACCGTTGATCGACACCATCTGGCCGATGAGCACCTGGACGTTCTTCTCCGGGTCCTCTCCTGCCGCTCCGGCGACGGCCTTGAGGCGGTGCACGTAACCGTGGTGGTCGGCGCCGAGAAGGTAGATCTTGTTCTGGAAGCCGCGGTCGCCCTTGTTCAGGTAGTAGGCGGCGTCGGCGGCGAAGTACGTGTACTCGCCGTTCGACCGGCGGATGACACGATCCTTGTCGTCACCGAAGTCGGTCGTGCGCACCCACACGGCGCCCTCGTCGTCGAACACGTGTCCCTGTTCGCGCAGACGGTCGACGGCCTGGTCGATCAGGCTCGTGCCGGACGCATCCTTGGCGTGCAGCGTGCGCTCCGAGAACCAGACGTCGAACGGCACGTTGAAGCGGTCCAGCGAGCTCTTGATCTCGGCGAGCTGGGATTCGTACGCGAGTTCCATCGCGACGGCGGACTGCTCGGCATCCGGCAGCTGCAGCAGGTCGGGTCGCGCCTCGAGAACACGGCCGGCGAGGGTCGTGATGTACGCGCCCGGGTAGCCGCCCTCGGGGGTGGGCTCGCCCTTCGCCGCCGCGAGCACCGAGCTCGCGAAGCGCTCCATCTGCGCACCGGCGTCGTTGATGTAGTACTCACGCACGGCGTTCGCACCGCTCGCGAGGAGCAGACGCACGATCGAGTCGCCGAGAGCAGCCCAGCGCGTATGGGCGATGTGCAGCGGACCGGTCGGGTTCGCGGAGACAAACTCGACGTTCACGCTCACTCCCGCCTGCGACGCGTTCGTGCCATAAGCGCTACCGGCATCGACGATGACCTTCGCCAGCGCACCCGCCGCTGCGGCATCGAGACGGATGTTGATGAACCCGGGGCCGGCGACCTCGGCGCTGGCGATGCCGTCGACGTCGGCGAGGCCGTCGACGATCTGCTGCGCGAGCTCGCGCGGGTTCGTGCCGAACGGCTTGGCCATGCGCATGGCGATGTTCGAGGACCAGTCGCCGTGGTCGCGGTTGCGGGGGCGCTCGAGCACGATGTCGGATGCGGAGAGCTCCAGCGGCTCGCCGGGACGTCGTTCCTCGGCGATCGGTGCGAGGACGGCGAGGAGGGCTGCGGCGAGGGTTTCGGGGTTCATAGCCTCCCCAGTTTACGGGGCCGGAAGGTCACGACCGACGGCGCGGGGCTCCCCGAATTTGCGTTCGGCCTCCGGTGATCTACTCTCATGCCATGAAGCCGCCCGCCACCCGTCGCCGAGTGGGCGCCGCCGGTATCGCCGCCGGCCTGCTCATCGCCGTCGCGGCAGTGGTCCTCGGCGTGTGGCGGCCATGGATCCCGGCGCCCTCCACGACTCCGATCAGCGCACCCGCCGATGCGGCATCCGGCCCCTCGGCGGTCATCGCTCCGGCGCCGCTCGTCCTGCCGGAGCATCCGACCGTGCTGGTGTTCGGCGACTCCTGGACCTACGGTTCGGCGGCGACCGTCCCGACCCTCGGCTACGCCTACCTGTTGGCGGACCTGCTCGACGGCGAAACCGTCGTGAACGGAGTCCGCGGGAGCGGATACCTGAAGCCCGGGATCGACGGCCCCTCCTTCGGCGAGCGGATCGCCGCCCTCGACCCGTCCCTCTCGCCGGATCTCGTCATCATCCAGGGGTCCATCAACGACCGCGCACAGGGTGTCGCCGGGTACCGCGAGGCCGTCAACGCCGCGTGGGACGCGATGGCCGCCACCTACCCGGAGGCGACGATCGTGGTGCTCGGTCCGGCGCCGCACGAGCTCCCCGTGGGCACGGCCACCGCGCGTATCGACGCGGATCTCTCCGAGCTCGCCGCCGCACGCGGCTGGTGGTACATCTCCCCCATCGCCCAGGACTGGATCACCCCGCAGAACTACCTCGACGTGATCGACGTGGACGCGGGACGCCAGCATCCCTCCACGGACGGCCACCGTTATCTGGCCGAGAAGCTCGCTGCGGCGCTGGACGAACTGCGCGCCGCGCCCGTCACCGTGGCCGGTGGGTCGGAGACCACCCCCGACGAGTGATATTGTCGATCGGTACGCCTCCGTAGCTCAGTGGATAGAGCGCCGGTTTCCGGTACCGTAGGTCGCAGGTTCGACTCCTGTCGGGGGCACACACGTTGTACGCGAATGGAACGTCAATCCATACGAAGTCCATCCGAGTATGAGAAAGCCGCCTGGTTTCAGGCGGCTTTTCTCGTACACAGGACCGGCGAGCACTAGTGGGGCTTCGGACCCGCGTCATGGCGAGCACCGGGCCCGCTCGACGTCGGTGGATCACTCCGACTGAGCGCTCTCCATGGCGGACAGACTCCCCAGCAATCGGAGACGCTCTTCGGTGGGGCCGCCCGGCGAGGGGGTCATGGTGAACATGCCGAGCCCGGGATCCGCAGGCAGCTCGAAACCCTCGTAGTCGAAGAGGAGCGCCCCGACGTCCGGATGGTGGATCCGTTTGCTTCCGGTGCGGTGGAAGCGAACATCGTGGGCTGCCCAGCGCGTACGGAAGACGTCACTACGCGTGACGAGTTCGCCGATCAGATCGGTGAGGTCCTTGTCGTGCGGGTTGCGTCCCGCTTCGATTCTGAGTGAGGCGACGATGCTGTTGGCCCCGGACTCCCAATCGACGTAGAAGTTCTGCGCAGCGGGGTTGAAGAACGTGTAGCGGGCGTTGTTGCGCTGATTGGCGGCGTCGTCCAGAATCGGCGCGAAGACGGCCCGACCGATGACGTTCACGGCGAGGAAGTCCTTGCGTGCGTTCGAGATGTAGGCGGGAACGCTGATGCTGTCCAGGAGTCGCTGAAGCGCGGGCCGGATGACGGGCGTCGCAGCCCGCGGACGTGCGCGTGCAGAACGGGTCGGGGCGGCGTTTCGGGCGAGGTCATGGAGGTGGGCGAGCTCGGCGTCGTCGAGGTGGAGTGCGCGCCCGAGCGACTCGAGCACTTCCGGGGAGACGCCGGACAGGTTGCCGCGCTCCATCCTGGCGTAATAGTCGACGCTCATCCCGGCCAACATGGCCACCTCTTCGCGGCGGAGACCGGTGACACGTCGTCGGCCTCCGCCGATGATGCCGGCCTGCTCCGGGGTGAGTCGTGCTCGCCGCGTGGAGAGGAACTCACTCACCTCGGCTCGTTGTGTCATGCCTGCCACGTCGTGCCTTCCCGTCGTGTGTGGATGGGTGTCGTGTGCGGATACGTACCGACCGGCGGCGCTCACGAGCCGCCGGTCGACGAGCTACCGGCCGAGCCGGCTCAGGTCGTCCCGCACGGTGGCCGGTTCGTCGGTGAGAGGCATGTTCGGCATGTCGAGTGCGCCGTCGATTCCAGTATCTCGGACGAGCGCCTCGAACTCGGGGGCCAGGTCCTCCTGCGCTGCCCCTCGCTCCGCGACCAATTCAAGGGTTCGGTGGTCCGCCGCGTCGATCTCCAGACAGTCGAGCAGCACGCGCGCGATCTGGTCGCGGGCGATGACCCCGTCTGCCGGCGAGGCCGTGCTGTACTGGTCCCCTTGGCGGAAGACGATGTGGCGCTCGTCCGGTGCGTTGTAGTCGAACCAGCCGGGGCGGACGACCGTGTACCGGTTGCCGGACGCGCGGACGAGCCGCTCGGCCCTCCGTTTCCAGTCGTGACCTTCGTTCGCCCGATCCGTCGTGCCGACAGCGGTCATCAGGGCGATGCGCACAGGGCGTCCGTCGAGCACAGTGAGCACGTTGGCCACTGCTCCGTAGTCGACCTTCTCTGCGACACCACGGCCACCATGGGAGCCGTGGACGAAGACCACGGAGCCGACCCCGGCGACAGCGTCCGCCAGCGTCTCGGCCGAGGTGAGATCGCCGATGACGATCTCCGCGCCCTCCGGGACCCGCGCGGCGCGAGATGCGTCACGCACCAACGCGCGCACGTGTCGTCCTCTCGTGAGAGCCTCGCGGACGACGTGCACGCCGATGCTTCCGGTCGCCCCCACGACGAGAACCGTGGACGTCGCGGTCATGTCAGTTCTCCGGGATATCGCGACCGAACGCCTCGAGCGTGATGACCTCGGGCTCCGGGCCCCCGCGAACGCCGGTATCGAGAGCGTCAATGCGAGCGATCTCGTCGTCGGTGAGTTCGAAGTCGAACACATCGAAGTTCTCCGCAATACGAGCAGGCTTCACCGACTTGGGGATGGCCTGGACGCCGTTCTGGATGTGCCAGCGGAGCATCACCTGCGCTGCCGACTTTCCATGCGCGTCGGCGATGGCGACGATGACGGGGTCGTTGAACGTGCTCTGGGAATCGTCCCCTCGGTAGGACGTGATGCCGCCGATGGGCGACCAGGCCTGTGTGAGGATGCCGCGGTCCTTGCCGAACGCCTGCAGCTCGCGCTGCTGGAAGTACGGGTGCACCTCGATCTGGTTCACCGCCGGCACGATCTCGGTCTGCGCGAGCAGCGTCGTGAGGTGGTCGACCATGAAGTTGCTCACGCCGATGGCGCGGACCTTGCCCTCGGCGAGGAGAGTCTCCAGCGCCGTGTAGGCGGCGATGGTCTTGTCGAACTCACCGGGGAGGGCCTGGTGGAGGATGAAGAGGTCGATGACGTCGACCTGGAGCTTGCGGGCGCTCTTCTCGAATGCGTGCAGCGTCTGGTCGTAGCCGTAGTCGCTGATCCAGACCTTCGACTCGATGAACACGTCGTCGCGGGAAAGACCGGACGCCTTGATGGCGTCGCCCACTCCTCGCTCGTTGGCGTATGCGGCGGCGGTATCGATGAGACGGTACCCCGTGGAGAGGGCGGAAGAGACAGCCTCGACCGTTTCGTCCGGCGGTGTCTGGAAGACGCCGAAACCCAATGCGGGCATCTCGACGCCGTTGTTCAGGGTGAGGTGAGTGTTCGTCATGGGATCGACACTATGACCATCCATCAGCACCTGGGAGTGACTGTCGTTACACGGATAAGCGGTCAGTCCCGCCCGCCGCAACGCAGCACCAGGGGCCACCTATCCAGGTAACAGCAGAGCACCCCAGGCGATGAGGTACGGGCGTACCGTCGAAACATGGCCCGCACCGCTTCCCCGCAACGCCCCACGAAAGTCGGGCGCCGGGTCGCCGCTGCTGTCGGCATCGTGGCATCGGCCGTCTCGATCGCCGGATGCGCCGGATCAGACGATGCACGGCCCGACGTCTCGGCACCATCAGCACCACCGAGGGTCGAGGGAGACGCCGTGACCACGGACACCTATCGTGACGGAGAGTACTCCGCACGCGGCTGGTATGGCTCGCTCCCGTCCCATCACGACGTGACTCTCACCATCGAGAACGGCATCGTCACAGACGTCGACATCACCACGCCGGCAGATGACGAGATATCGCTGGGGTATCAACAGCGGTTCGCTGATGCCCTCCCGAGAGAGGTGGTGGGCACGCCGCTCGACGACATCGTGGTCGACCGACTCGCGGGATCCAGCGGATGTTCGGAAGGGTTCATGAACGCGCTCGCCGACATCCGCGAGAATGCCCTCCGCTGACTCGACTCCCCGCCTCCTCTGCCCCCCTTCTCCTTCACTGCGATGGGAACGCCACTGTGAACCTCGAACCGACCACACCGACCACCAAGAACACTGCAGACCAGTTCGTGGGAGACGTCTGGGTGGACCGAATCGCCGCACCGCACGATGGGGACCAACGGATGACCGTGGCCATCGTCAAGTTCGCCCCCGGTGCGCGCTCCGCGTGGCACTCGCACGCCAGAGGTCAGTACCTTCGTGTCACCCAGGGCGTCGCCCGCTTCGGGACGCGCGACGGGCAGATCATCGACGTGCACCCCGGAGAGACGCTGTACACGCCGCCCGGACAGGATCACTGGCACGCCGCCGCCGGCGACTCGTTCATGGAGCACATCGCCATGCTCGAGAACGCGGACGACCCTGCGGAGACCACGGCGTGGAAAGAGCACATCACCGACGACGATTACGCGGGGCGCTTCGACCGGCGGAACGGAGATCCTGATTCGCGACAGTAGGGCGGGAGTGGCGACGCCCTCCGTCAGATTGCTCTTTCGTCGTCTTGCTGGCGGCCTTCTTCTTCCTCCGTCCGCCCGTCCTCGTCCTCCGGTCGGGTGCGCACCGTGGTCGATCCGAGGGACACGGTGGCGAGCAGGCCGAGGGCGAGGAACCCTGCCGCTGTCCAGGCGGCGTAGCGGGTCCCTTCGGAGAAGGCGGCCTTGGCATCATCGGCCACATCAGCGGTCGCGGCATTCGATTCCAGCCCGCTGATCGCCGCCCCTGCGCTGTCGACCACGGCCGACACGATCTGGTCGCGCTGGGCGGCGGGGACACCGCGCTCGTCGAGCGAAGACGCGAGGATCCCGGCGGTGCTGGTGAAGAGAACAGTGCCAAGAACAGCGACGCCGAGGGCGGCGCCGATCTGCCGAGACGTGGACTGCGTGCCCGAGGCCGCCCCGCTGTCCGCGACCGGCACCTCGGCGAGCACGACCCCGGTCAGCTGCGCCGTGGCGAGGCCGACACCGAGTCCGTAGACGAAGAGGAACGGGATGAGTGGTCCCCAGGATGCGTCAGGGCCGATGACGAAGCCGACTCCCGCGACACCGATGATCTCGGCGATGAGGCCGGCACGCACCACCCAGACCGGGGCGACCTTTCCGCTCGAGGCTCCGGCGACACCGCTGGCGAGGAACGATCCGCCCGCCAGCGCGAGCAGGAGCAGCCCTGTCTGCACGGCTTCGAAACCGAGCACGAACTGCAGCCAGAGCGGAAGCGCGAGGATGATGCCGAACTCCCCCAACGACACCACCGCTGCGGCGATGTTCCCGTTGCGGAACGAGGAGATCGAGAACAGCCGCAGCGCCAGCAGCGTCGACTTCCCCACCCGTTCGCGGTGCCGTCCCCACAGGATGAACGCGATGACGGCGAGGACGGCGACAGCGAAGAACAGCGGGATCGGCGACAGCTCCCACGGCCAGGCCCAGTCTCCGAACTGCGGCCGCGTATCGACGAGCCACCAGCCGTAGGTCCGTCCCTCGATCAGGCCGAACACGAGGCTTCCCATCGCCGCTATCGACAGCAATGCTCCGACGATGTCGACGCGGGAGACGCGATCGCTGCGGGATTCCGCAACGGTCAGGAGCACGCCGATCACGATGATGATGCCGAGGGGGATGTTGATGCCGAAAGCCCAGCGCCACGAGTAGGCGGTCGTGAGCCACCCGCCGAGGAGCGGACCGACGGCCGCCATGCCACCGATCGTGGAACCCCATACGGCGAACGCGATTCCGCGCTCCCTGCCTCGGAAGGTCGCGTTGATGATCGAGAGGGTGGTGGGGAGGATCATCGCACCGCCGACGCCCTGCGCCAGTCGGGCCAGGATGAGCATGCCGCCGTCCGGCGACAGGGCGGCGAACACCGACGAGGCTCCGAAGACGACGACGCCGATGATCATCACCCGGCGTCGACCGAAACGGTCGGCGAGGCTGCCGAAGACGAGCAGCAGCGACGCGAAGACGAGCGTGTACGACTCCTGCACCCACTGGACCTCGGTCGAGGTGATGCCGAGGTCCTCCACGATCGCGGGGATCGCCACGTTGACGATCGTCGAATCGACGATGATCAGCGAGACCGCGATGCTGATGAAGACGAGCCCGAGCCAACGCAAGCGCACGTATCTTTCCATGATCGCTAGCCTAGTTAGCGAAATTCGATCGCGGTAGGCGGTGTCCCAGCGGGACGACGATAGGCTCGATACGTGCCCCTCCTCTCGATCGCCGGTTCGACGCGTGCCCCGCACCGTCTCCGTTCGGCGACCCCGATGAGGGAATGGATGCGGGTCATCCTGCACCCGGGCACGAACGGGTGGACCAGTGTCTGGGGCACCCTCTCGCACGGCGAGATCGCCGGCTGCCCGCCGCCACGGAACTAGACCACGCCTCGAACGGGGCGCTGGTCTTCTGCGCCATTCCCCCCTTCTCTCGCGTGAGGTATTTTCCGTGTCCCCGAATTCTTCCCCTGCCCGTTTCTCCCTCGCCCCGCATGCGCTGTGGAACGGCATCCGCTCCAACGCCCGCAGCGACGTCCTCGGCGGGTCGCTCCTGCTCGCGGCGACGTTCGCCGCGCTCGTCCTCGCCAACAGTCCCGCCGCCCCCTGGTACGAGTCCGTGCGCGACTTCACGTTCGGCATCCCGGAACTGCATCTCGAACTCAGCGTCGGCGCCTGGGCGTCCGACGGCCTGCTGGCGATCTTCTTCTTCGTCGTCGGTCTCGAGCTGAAGGAGGAGTTCGTCGCCGGACGCCTGCGCGATCCACGTCGAGCCGCCCTGCCGATCGCGGCCGCGATCGGCGGCGTGGTGGTTCCCGCTCTCATCTTCGTCGTGATCAACGCCGCCGGCGGTTCGGATGCCCTGCGCGGCTGGGCGATCCCCACGGCCACCGACATCGCGTTCGCCGTGGCCGTGATCGCCGTGGTCGGCAAGTTCCTGCCTCCCGCCCTTCGGGTGTTCCTGCTCACGCTGGCGATCATCGACGACCTCATCGCGATCACCATCATCGCGACGTTCTACACCGACACCATCAGCTTTCCGTGGCTGATCCTGGCGCTGCTGCCGCTGGCGGGATTCGCCGCCCTGGTGGCGAAGGGGGTGCGGGCGTGGTGGATCCTGCTCCCCCTCGCCATCGCCGTCTGGGTGTGCATCCACGCATCCGGTGTGCACGCGACCGTCGCCGGCGTGCTTCTCGGCTTCGTCGTGCCCGTCACGGCGACGGAGCGCGCCCGCGTGCGGGTCGGCACGGACGATGCCGGCCGACCGGTCTACGACGGTATGGCCGCGCACTTCGCCGACCGTTGGAGCATCGTGGCCACGCTGTTCGCGGTCCCGGTCTTCGCCTTCTTCGCCGCCGGGGTCACCGTCGGCGGGTGGGCAGGCCTCACGTCGGCGCTCACGGACCCGATCACCATCGGAATCGTCGTCGGCCTCGTGATCGGGAAGCCGATCGGCATCCTCGCCACGACCTTCCTGCTGAGTCGCCTCCCTGCGCTGCGCCTGGACGAGTCGCTGCGCTGGCCCGATCTGACCGGAATGGCGTTCCTCGCCGGTATCGGGTTCACGGTGTCCCTCCTGGTGGGCGAACTCGCCTACGGATCGAGCTCGGTTGCAGACGAACACGTGAAGATCGGGGTACTGGTCGGATCGTTCATCGCCGCCCTGCTCGGCGGGATCATCCTGGCGCGCAGCAATGCACGGGGACGTCGTGAGGTTCACGACGCCGGTCAGGTGCGCTGACGCACGGCGGTTGCTCGAAAGGCCGGCCGCCCCGCCGCCCGTCGGTGGCACTCCGCACCGATTCGCGGGAAGCTGGAGCATGAGGTTTCTCCGCTTGCTATGGCGCTATCCGGCGATCACGACCACCGTCCTCGTGTTCGTCGGCGTGCTCATCCTGCACGCAGTCGACGCGGCCGTCATCGGACGGTGGATCGCCACCGGTTACGTGGCCGCGTTCGTCGTCTGGACCCTCGTCGGCATGGTGCGGGATGTGCTTCGCGGCCACGTGGGTCTCGACATCCTCGCGGTGGTCGCGATGGTGGCGACGCTCGCCGTCGGCGAGTACATCGCATCCCTCATCATCGTGCTCATGCTGTCGGGCGGAGAGGCGCTCGAAGACTTCGCCGGCCGTCGCGCGAAGCGCGACCTGTCCGCGTTGCTGGATCGTTCTCCGCGCATCGCCCACGTGCTCGTGCACGCACAGGCCGCGGATTCGGACGAGGTGAGGGATCTCCCCGTCGACGAGGTCGCGATCGGCGATGTGCTCCTCGTGCGCCCGTCGGAGGTGGTGCCCGTCGACGGCGTGCTGCTCACCGAGACCGGAACCTTCGATGAGTCGTCGCTGACCGGCGAGAGCATGCCCGTGGCCCGCGAGTCCGGAGGGGAGGTGCTCTCCGGAGCGATCAACGGCAGTCGCGCTGTGCGGATCCAGGCCGTTCGCTCGAGCGCAGACAGCCAGTACCAGCAGATCGTCGCACTCGTGCACGCCGCAGAGGACTCCCACGCGCCGGTGGTGCGGCTCGCCGACCGCTTCGCGATCCCCTTCACCGCGGTGTCGCTCGTCCTGGCCGGCACAGCCTGGGCCATCTCGGGCGACGCGACGCGCTTCGCCGAGGTCCTCGTGCTCGCGACGCCCTGTCCTCTCCTGATCGCCGCCCCGGTCGCGTTCCTGGGAGGCCTCTCACGCGCGGCGAAGACAGGCGTGATCATGAAGGGCGGCGCCGTCATCGAACAGATCGCGCGCGTGCGATCGGCGGCCTTCGACAAGACGGGAACGCTCACGCAGGGCCGACCGGAACTCGTCGATGTCCGGCCGGCGAACGGCTTCGGCGCGGACGAGGTCCTGCAACTCGCCGCCTCGGCGGAGCAGTACTCGACGCACGTGCTCGCCGAGGGCATCCGTCGCGCCGCGGACGCGCGCGGACTCGCGCTGCGTGTCGCGACAGAGGCCAGGGAGGAGGCCACGAACGGTGTCGTCGCCGAGATCGATGGTCGAGCTGTCGTCGTCGGCAAGCCCGCCTACGTGGCCGCTCTCGCGCCCGACACCGTGCGGGCGACGTTGGAGCTGAGTCAGGCCGCAGCCTACGTGGCCGTCGACGGCCGTTTCGCCGGGGTGCTCGTACTCGCCGACCACCCGAGGCCCGAAGCAGCGGCCGTCGTCTCGTGGTTGCGGACGCACGAGGTGGATCGCGTGGTCATGCTCACGGGCGACGTCGGGCCGACTGCGGAATCAGTGGCTCATCAGGTGGGCATCTCGGAGATCCACGCCGAGCTGCTTCCGCCCGAGAAGGTCGCTCTCGCCGGCGAACTCCAACCGCGGCCGATCATGATGGTCGGCGACGGCGTGAACGACGCCCCTGTGCTCGCCGCCGCCGATATCGGCGTCGCCATGGGCGCGAAGGGAGCGACCGCTGCCGGCGATGCCGCTGATGTCGTGATCCTCGTCGACTCGCTGGCGAAGCTCGTCGATGCGGTGTCGATCGGTCGCCACACTCTGCGGGTCGCCCTGACCGCGATCTGGATCGGGATCGGCTTGAGCGTCGGGCTCATGATCGTCGCGATGACCGGCCTCATCCCCGCGGTGGTCGGAGCACTCGTCCAGGAGCTCGTCGATCTCGCGACGATCCTGTACGCGCTGCGGGCGCTGAGCGGCCCCTCGACGGTGCTCGCCTCCGCGCCCGCCCGTCCGCAGGTGAAGACCGAGACACCGGCACCGCAGCGCAAGGAGTGAGGAGTCACGACCTGCGCGTACGACGACCGACCCGACGGAGGCGGATCATCCATGTGGACGGTTTCGCTGCGGCAGCGTGAGGGTGAACCTGCAGCCGGCCCCACTCGGCGAACGACCTTCCAGCGTTCCGCCGTTCGCCACCGCGAGTCCGCGCGCGATCGCCAACCCCAGCCCGGCTCCGCTCGTCGCCAAGGGGGCCATGCTCCGGGTGCGGGCGAGGTCGCCACGCCATCCGGCATCGAACGCCTGCTCGAGAGCCTCAGGGGTCATGCCGGAGCCGTGGTCCTCCACGCTGATCCTGACCGCGTCGGCATCGGCCTCCAGGAAGACCGTCGCCGCGGTCCCCTCAGGGGTGTGCTGCACCGCATTGGCGAGCAGGTTCATCAAGATGCGCTCGATGCTGAGAGGATCGGCGAAGGCCGTGACGTCGCCTGACTCGTCGACTTCCAGGTGCACCGTCGCGCCGAGATTACGGGCTGTTCCCACGGCATCGCCGACCAGATCGGCGACATCGAGGTGCTCCGGGCTCAGCGGCACCCGATCGATCTCGATGAGCGAGAACGCGAAGAAGTCCTCGACCAGCGCCCCGAGACGGCTGCTCTGCGCGCGAAGCCTCGTCGTGAACTCGACACGGTCCTCGATGATCCCGTCCTCGTGAGCGCGGATGATCGCGTCGATGGCGGCCAACGGTGTCCTCAGATCATGGGAGATCCCGGTGATGAGGTGCCGTCTCGCCTCCTCCTGCCGGAGATTCGTCTCCCGAGCCTCGTGGAGCGCGCGCGCAGCGTTGTGGAGCTCTCGATCGATCTGCCGATACTCCCAGTTCGACACCACCGTGTGGTCGTCGAGGGGACGACCCGATGCCAGTTGCCGGGTGTGCAGGCTTATCCGTCTGCTCTCCTCGACCAGCCGGTTTCCCAGGCGCCACGCCAGCAGCATCGTGCCCGAGCCGGCGAGGATCGTCGCTCCGAGGATGAGCGGCAGATCGTCCTCCTCGATCTGCATCCGCGAGGCCGCGAAGGCGAAGGATGCCGACATCCCCACGACCACCGTCATCACGACGATCATCATCTGACAGCGCATCGAGTACCTGCGGGTCAGCCGAAGCGCGACCGCCCCGAAGACTCCGGTCAGGATCACCGCCGCCACGACGACTCCGAGCGTTTCGAGGAGCATCGCGTTCATCTCGTCGCTTCGCTGTCGAGCAGATAGCCGTGCCCCCACACCGAGCGGATGACGACCGGCCGGGAGGCATCGGACTCGACCTTCAGGCGGAGGCGACGGATGTTGACGGCCACAGCCGAGGTGTCCCCGGCCTCCCATCCCCACGCTCCACCGGCGATCTCCTCGCGCGAGTGCACCCGATCGGGGTGGCGGAGGAGGAAAGCGAACAGCTCGAACTCCCGGACTGTCAGCTCCAGGTCGACGCCATCGCTCTGGATCACCCGCATCGCCGGCGTCAAGCGGAACCGTCCGAGGGTGATCGGCGACTCGCCGGCGCCCTGGTGCGCGGTCCGCTGCAACAGCCGGATCACGCGGAGCACGATCTCGCGCGGTGCGACGGGCTTGACGACGTAGTCATCCGCGCCGGCTTCCAGGCCGTCGATGCGTTCATGCGGCTGCCCCATCGCCGTGAGCAGGAGAATCGGAGCGTTCGACGTGGTGCGCAGACGACGGCAGATCTCCACGCCGTCGACGCCGGGGATCATACGGTCGAGGAGCACCACATCCGGAGGACTGAGCGTCGCGGCTTCCAACGCCGCGAAGCCGTCGGCGACCGCTTCGACGGAGAACCCGGCACGACGCAGATAGGCCACGAGGATGCTGCGCAGCTCCTCATCGTCCTCGACGACCAGCACCCGGCCGTTCGCGAGGTCGGCCAACTGCACTTCCACGGTTCTGCGCACCTTCCGAAGATACGTCGTCGTTGCCGACAGAGTCCTGCACTCTCAGCGGAACGACGGGGCGCGCTTCGACAGGAACGCCGCCATGCCCTCCTGGCCGTCCGCGTGTGCCAGAGCGTCCCGGAACAGTGTGCGCTCCGCCACCGCACGCAGCGGCGCGGGCATCGCGAAAGCGGCCTTCACGGCGGCGAGCGCGCTCCTCGACGCACGGCTGAACGCGAGCGCCTGACCGCCCACCGCAGCGGCGAGCCCATCGGCGTCGGGAAGCACGGCGTCGATGAGACCCCACTCCTCCGCCGTCGCGGCCGTCACCCGCTCGCCCGTCAGGGCCATGCGTCGCGCCCGGCCGTCGCCGATCCGGGCGGCAACACGATACGTGCCGCCGAAGCACGGGATCAGGCCCAACCCGACCTCGGGCAGCGCGAAGAGCGAGTTCGCCGTGGCGTACACGAGGTCGCAGGCGGCCGCGAGTTCGCACCCACCTCCGAGCGCGTGACCGTCGACGGCGGCGATGACCGGCACGGGGCAGGCGGCGATGCTGTCCATGGCCGCCTGTCCGGCGCGGCTGATGCGCTCACCGGAGTCGGACGATGCGGCCGCCATCTCGGCGATGTCGGCCCCGGCCACGAACGCGCGTGTTCCGGTCGAACGCACGACCACGGCGCGGGGGCGATCCGCGGGCGCCGTCTCGGCGAGCTCTGTGAACACCTGCCGGATGGCATCGAGCTCGTCGATGCCCATGGCGTTGAGCTGAGCGGGGCGGTCGAGGGTGACGGTGAGGGTGGTCCCCTCGGAGCTGATGAGCAGTGTGGACACGGTAAGGCCTTTCAGGAGTCCCAGATCGCCCCGTACGCGGGGACACCGAGGGCTTCCAGCGCGGAGACGACCCGGCGGGTGGTCGATTGGTTGGAGATGCAGATCACCGCTTCGGCGTCGAACGAGGTGAACTCTTCGAGCGCCAGTGCCACGAGGTCGGGGCGCCCCTGTTCGCTGGTGTTCCAGATCACGGCATCGGGGTGCGAGGCACGGATGGACTCGACGAGATCGTCGCCGTAGGTGGCTTCCGGTTCTCTGGTTGCCCACACGAGCTTCGAGGGCGTGGTGTCGGCGAAGAGGTGCGGCAGGCACGGGCCGATCCCGCTTCCGGTCGCGACCCACACGACGCGCTCGAAGAGCTTGTCCACGTTTCCCACGCCCGCCGTCGGAATCCCTCGTGTCCACACATGCGAGGGCGCGTCGTCGATGAGTCTTCCGGTCCAGTCCCCCGCCCGCGAGATGGTGAGCCGGAAACCGGTCTCGTCGCGGGTGACGACATTCGCGAACGAGTGCCACTGGCCGAGCGGATGCCGCGCCAGGGTGGTGGACGAACCGGCGAAGGGACGCACGCCGTGATCGAAGTCCGCGAGTGCGACGTGAGACGACGGCGTCGCGATGCGGACAGGCACTTTCCTCAGCCGCAGCCACGGTGCGACGACGCTGAGCACGATGACCAGCAGCAGCCAGAACGACGGCGACGCGGCGAGGACTCGTCCGATCCCCGCAGCGCCGGCGGAGTCGGCGGCATCGGCGGCGAGCGCCACGGTGAGTACGGTGAAGAGGGTGAGAGCGGACCATCCTCCGAAGCGATGGGTCATCTCGAACAGGTCATGGCGGCGTTGGCGGATCGGAGGCAGCGCCGGTACGAGGATTCCGACCAGGCACGCGACGAGGGCGACGGCCACGCTCTTCGAGAACACGGAGAAGGAATCGCTGAAGACGACGGTGGCGGCTCCCCCCAGGAACCAGCCCACGGCCGCGACCGCGGCTCCGACGTGGATCCCACCGAAGTGGTAGACCTTCGCGAGACGTCGACGGACCGCCAGCGGCGCCGATTTCGGCACGCTCGTCGCGAGCCGGAACAGGAGGTTGATCACGTACTGCTGGCGGATCAGCACCGCGGCCGTGAGGTTCACGCCGCTCATGGTGATGAGGAGGGTGGCGGCGTCGTCGGACGACATCGAGGCCGAGGTCGTGGCGATGATCCCGGCGACGACGGCGTTGAGCGCGAGAACCAGCACCACCAGCCTGTTATAGGGCATCAGTGCAGGACGCGTGAGAAGAAGCCGCCACCCGGTGAGCGCCGCGGGGCGCACGTGAGTCTCGGGAGTCACGCTGCTCGCCATGCGTGGCTCCTCAGCACCGTCTGGTCGACCTTGCCGCGCGTCGTCATCGGAAGAGTCGGTTCGAGATGGACGATCTTGGGGACGCAGTAGTACGGCAGCGCTTTGCGCACATGGGCGAGCGCAGCCTCCACGTCGGCGTCCTCCGGAGTCACGAAAGCGACCAGCGCGGTGCGGTCATCGGTGGGGAGGACGGCCGCGTGCTGCACGGAGTCTTCCCGCTCGAGCAGTGCGCTCACGGCGTCGGGTTCGACTCTGAAGCCCCGGATCTTGACCTGGTCGTCCGTGCGTCCGAGGTGCTCGAGATCTCCGTCCGCATTCCATCGGGCGAGGTCGCGGGTGCGGAACATGAGACTGCCGTCGTCGGAGAACGGGTCGAGTCGGTAACGGTCGCGGGTCAGACGCGGGTTTCCCAGGTACCCGGCGGTGACCCCCGCTCCCCCGACCCACATCTCCCCGACCTCGCCGTCGGCGACCGGAGCGCCACCCTCATCCAGGATGTAGGCGGTCGTTCCCGGGATCGGACGCCCGATCGGCGGATCCGCCTCATCGGGGGTGCACAGATGCATCGTGTTCACGATCGTGATCTCGGTCGGACCGCACGAGTTGTAGAAATCCGTCACGGCAGCCCAGCGGTTGGCGAGGGCACGAGGGCACCGTTCCCCGGCGACGGCCACGGCGGTGAACCGGCCCAGCCGTCGCGGGTCGTGCGGGGTGAGGATCGACGGGGTCGCGATCACGACGTCTGCGGCACGCAGAGCCTCGGCGAAGTCCCGTCCGCGGATGTGCAGCGTGGCACCGTGGGTGAGCGCGCCGAGGATCTCCCAGACCGCCATGTCGAAAGCGATGTTGAGGATCTGGGCGACCACGGTCCCGGGCTTCATGCCGAGCGCTCCGGGCCCTCCGAACAGGAAGTTCTCGAGGTTGCGGTGGGTCACCCGCACGCCGTTGGGCGTACCCGTCGTTCCGGACGTGAAGATGATCACGCATTCATCTCCGGCGCGTGGCGCGACGGTCTCCTGCGAAGAGGCATCCGCGTCCGCGGTGCGGGCGCGCTCGATCGGCACGACCAGGATGCCCGTCGCCGACGTCACGCGGTCCGCGAACCGCGCCTGGGTGAGCACGACACGCATGCCCGTCACGGCGACCACATGCGCCATATGGACCTCGGTGGCGATTCGCGGATCCACGGGCACGTACGCCGCCCCGAGCCGCAGTGCGGCCACGATGGCGACCACCATCTCGAATCCGCGCTCCACGAAGATCCCGATCCGATCACCTCTCCCGACGCCTCTCCGTCGGAGATCCGCCGCCAGCATGCCGGACAGCTGATCGAGCTCTCCGTATGTCAGCTCCCGCCCTGCGTGCCGTGCCGCGACGGCCAGCGGTTGTTCGCACATCCACCGGCTGAGCATGTCGAGGATCGTGCGGCGGGCGGACGGAGCGGACGGGGATACGACAGGAGGAGCAGGAGCGGACACGGGGAACACCTTTCGCTTCGGTGTGCCCAGTATTTTTCGACCGACCTCCCACGACGGCGGGCAATCATTACAGAGCGTGATCAGTTCCCTGCGTATCCCCTGTCATCGCCGAAGGTCCCCCGGGTGAATTCGCGATGACGCCCGCGTTTCGCGGGTGCAGCACGGTTAGCCTGGCCTCGAGCGGGAGCCACCGCGGAGTGGCCTCCTGTCGTCAACGGCTGAGGGTGGTCGACTCAGCCCTGAACAAGGGAACTCACCCATGGCCGAACTGATCGTCATCTCCTTCGACTCCGAGCCCCAGGCGGAAGGCGCCTACGACGAGATCCTGTCGTTGCAGAACGACCTGGTCGTCGAGCTCGCGGGCCTCGCGCTCGTGAAGGTCGACGAGAAGGGCAAGACCAAGGTCGAGTATCCGGGCGCTGCCGGCAACGTCGGTGTCGGAGCCGCAGGCGGTGCACTCTTCGGCATGCTCATCGGCCTCCTGTTCTTCGTGCCGATCGCCGGACTGCTCTTCGGCGGCCTCTTCGGCGCGCTGTTCGCCGGCCTCGACAAGACCGGGATCGATGCGGAGTTCCGCGACCGGGTGAAGAGCACGGTCTCCGCCGGCAAGTCCGCCGTCGTCGTATACGCGACGAAGATCACCGAGGACAAGTTCGCCGCCGCGCTCGCGCCGTTCCACGGCACGGTCGTCCAGACCTCCCTCTCCGCCGAGGACGAGAAGGAGCTCATCCACGACCTCGGCGGCGCCCAGTAGTCGATCCACGCGGACACCGAGCACGACGGCCGGCTCCGCCCGACCCGCCGCGCTCGGTGTCCAGCTCGCGATACACCCCCAGGTACTCGCGATACACCCCATGTATGAGAAGAAGGAACTTCCATGGCCGCGGAACTGCCCGGATCGATCCTGCCGCTTCCTGACCGTGAGTATCAGGGGCCCGTCGTCTTCGACGCGAAGAAGTCGGAGGCCGACTTCCCTCCCCTCGTCGCCAAGCGCCCGCCCAAGAGCGCACCGAACGTCCTGGTGATCCTCCTCGACGATGTGGGCTTCGGCGCGTCGAGCGCATTCGGCGGCCCGATCCACACGCCCACGGCCGAACGCCTCGGGAACGCCGGGCTGAAGTACACCCGATTCCACACGACCGCGCTGTGCTCCCCCACCCGTGCCGCGCTGCTCTCCGGACGCAACCACCACGCCGTCGGCATGGGCCACATCACCGAGACCGCGACCCCTTCCCCCGGCTACCGTTCCACGCGTCCGAACTCTGCCGTCCCGCTGCCCGAGATCCTGCGCCAGAACGGCTACAACACCGCGCAGTTCGGAAAGTGCCACGAGGTGCCGGTGTGGGAGACAGGCCCCACGGGACCGTTCGACCACTGGCCTGCCTTCTCGGGCTTCGAGAGGTTCTACGGTTTCATCGGCGGTGAGACGAACCAGTGGACGCCGGCCCTCGTCGACGGAGTCACCGCGGTCGAGCCGCCGACGGACGAGGGGTACCACCTGATGCCCGATCTGGCCGACAAGACCATCGACTACATCCGGCAGCAGAAGAGCCTGACGCCGGACAAGCCGTTCTTCATCTACTTCGCCCCGGGCGCGACGCACGC
Source organism: Microbacterium sp. K27 (assembly GCF_004794435.1). Lineage (NCBI taxonomy): Bacteria > Bacillati > Actinomycetota > Actinomycetes > Micrococcales > Microbacteriaceae > Microbacterium > Microbacterium sp. K27. The sequence goes on along the minus strand of NZ_SSDK01000026.1, from coordinate 55,967 downwards.
CCCGCATCACGTTCCGAAGGACTGGATCGCGAAGTACAAGGGGGCCTTCGACCACGGCTGGGACGCGCAGCGCGAGCAGACCTTCGCGAAGCAGATCGAACTCGGCGTGATCGCGCCGGACTCGAAGCTCACCGAACGCCCGGAGGGACTGCCGGCCTGGGACGACGTCCCGGACGAGCAGAAGCCGATCCTCGCGCACCAGATGGAGGTCTATGCGGCGTTCCTGGAGTACGCCGACTTCCACACCGGTCGCGTCATCGACGCGCTCGAGGAGCAGGACATCCTCGACGAGACCCTCGTCTACTACATCATCGGCGACAACGGGGCGAGCGCGGAGGGCGGCATCAACGGTGCCTACATGCTGACGACCGCCTCCAACGGCGGCGGTCAGTTCGAGACCGTCGAGTTCTGGAACGAGCATCTCGACAAGGTCGGCGGTCCAGAGGCGTACAACCACTACTCCGTGGCGTGGGCGCACGCGATGTGCACGCCCTACCAGTGGACCAAGCAGGTGGCATCGCACTACGGCGGAACGCGCAACGGCACCATCGTCCACTGGCCGAGCGCGATCGAGGGATCCGGCGAGGTCCGGCACCAGTGGCACCACGTGATCGACCTCGCCCCGACCGTCCTGGACGTCGCGGGCCTCGCCGAGCCGCACACGGTGAACGGGGTCACCCAGATTCCGATGCACGGCGTCTCGATGGCCTACAGCTTCAACGCCCCGGACGCCGATGAACGACACGTCACGCAGTATTTCGAGCTGATGGGCAACCGCGGCATCTACCACAAGGGCTGGACGGCGCAGACGAAGCACCGCACTCCGTGGGATGTCGTCTCGAAGGCTCCGGACTTCTCGGCCGACGTGTGGGAACTGTACGACACCTCGGTCGACTGGACGCAGTCGGACAACCTGGCGTCCACACACCCGGAGAAGCTGGCAGAGATGCAGCAGATGTTCCTGATCGAGGCGGCTCGGCACAACGTGTTCCCGCTCGACGACCGCGCGGCCGAGCGCATGAATCCCGCGATCGCCGGCAGGCCCACGCTCGTCACCGGCGACCGACTGCGGTTGTACCCGGGGATGATCCGCCTGGGAGAGAACGTCGCCCTGAATGTGAAGAACCGTTCGTACTCGGTGACGGCCCAGCTCACGGTGCCCGAGGACGGCGCAGTCGAAGGGGCCATCGTCGCCCAGGGCGGGCGCACCGGCGGATGGTCGTTCTTCGCGGAGGACGGCAAGATCGGGTATCACTACAACTACTGCGGACTGGTCCGCACGACGGTGCTGTCCGAGTCGACCATCGGCGGTGGCGATCACCTCGTGCGTGCGGAGTTCGCCTACGACGGCGGGGGGATCGGCAAGGGCGGCGAGGTCACGCTGTTCATCGACGGCGCCGCGGTCGGCTCCGGACGCGTGGAGCACACGCACCCGCTGTACTTCTCCTTCGACGAGGGCCTGGACACCGGCGAGGACACCGGAATGCCCGCCTACGAGGGATACAAGGAGTGGGGCGGCAAGTTCAGCGGCACGATCGATTGGGCAGAGGTCGCACTCGGCACCGACGATCACAACCACCTGGTCGACCCCGAGGAGCACTTGAACGCCGCGCTGCGGCATCAGTGAGTCGCGAGAACCGTGCGCAGAAAAGACCCCGTCCGGCTGGACGGGGTCTTTCCGCGCACGGGAATCAGCGATCGAGGATGGCGCGGGTCGCGACGTCAGGCCGCAGATCGAGGCGCCGCAGCAGCTGCGCGTTGAGCGCGACGACGATGGTCGACAGCGACATCAGGATCGCCCCCACCGACATCGGCAGCACGAATCCGATCGGCGCGAGCACGCCGGCCGCGAGCGGCACCGAGAGCAGGTTGTACCCGGCGGCCCACCACAGATTCTGCTTCATCTTCCGATACGCGGCCCGCGAGAGTTCGATGACCGAGAGAACGGAGCGCGGGTCATCGCTTGCGAGGATCACGCCGGCAGAGGCGATGGCGACGTCGGTGCCCGCCCCGATGGCGAGCCCCACGTCTGCCTGCGCCAGCGCGGGTGCGTCGTTGACGCCGTCGCCGACCATCGCCACCTTTCGGCCCTCACGCTGCAGCTCCTGCACCTTCGCGGCTTTGTCCTCGGGGCGCACCCCCGCGAAGAACCGGTCGATCCCCAGGTCGGCGGCGACTGTCTGCGCGACGGCCTCGGCATCACCCGTGATCATGACGACCTGCACACCGAGCGCATGCAGCGCGTCCACGGCTTCGCGGGATTCCGGACGTACCTCGTCGGCGAGCTTCAGCGCTCCGATCACTCGGCCGTCCTGGACGACGTGGAGGATGATCGCGCCGTCCTCCCGCCACTGCTCGGCGACGGCGAGCTCGTCCGCCTGCTCCTCCGTGAGCAGGTGCGGGCCGCCGACGCGCACGGTCGATCCCTCGACGGTAGCCGTGACCCCGACAGCAGGCGACGACGTGAAGTCGCGGCTCTGCGGCACCGACAGGCTCCTGTCGGTGGCGGCGCGGACGATCGCCTTCGCGAGCGGGTGCTCGCTGTCGGCTTCCGCAGCGGCGGCGAGCGCCAGCACGCGATCGGCGTCATGCTGGCCGGAGACCGACACCTCCGACACGACGGGCTCGCCCTTGGTGAGGGTTCCGGTCTTGTCGAACAGCACGGTGTCGACGGTTCGCATACTCTCCAGGGCGAGGCGGTCCTTCACGAGGACTCCACCCCGGGCGGCGCGCTCGGTCGCGATCGACACGACGAGCGGGATCGCCAGACCCAGCGCGTGCGGGCAGGCGATCACGAGCACGGTGATCGTGCGGATGACGGCCGCGTCGGGGAATCCGACGAGAGTCCAGACGATCGCGGTGATCGCCGCGGATCCCAGAGCGAACCAGAACAGCCACCCCGCTGCGGTATCCGCGAGGCGCTGAGCTCGCGAAGACGAGCTCTGCGCCTCGGTCACCAGGCGCTGGATGCCGGCGAGGGTGGTGTCGTCTCCGGTCGCGGTGATCTCCACCCGGAGCCCGGAGTCCGTGGCGACGGTGCCGGCGGTGACCTGGTCTCCCGCACCGCGTGTGACCGTGCGGGACTCCCCCGTCACCATCGACTCGTCCATCGACGCGCGTCCGTCGAGGATGCGCCCGTCGGCCGGAACGCTTCCGCCAGGGCGAACGACGACGATGTCACCGACGGCCAGGTCTGCGGGTGAGACGATCACGACCTGACCGTCCTCCACACGCTCGGCCTCGTCCGGCAGGAGGGCGGCGAGCGAGTCGAGTGCAGAGGTGGTCTGCGCGAGCGAGCGCATCTCGATCCAGTGCCCGAGCAACATGATCACGATGAGGAGGGCCAGCTCCCACCAGAAGTCGAGCTCGTGGTGGAGGATGCCGAGACTCGCCCCCCACGATGCGAAGAAGGCCACGGTGATCGCCAGGCCGATGAGCAGCATCATGCCGGGCTTGCGCGCGCGGATCTCGCTGACGGCGCCCGCGAGGAAGGGCTTGCCTCCCCACACGTACATCACGGTTCCCAGCACGGGCGAGACCCACATCAGCCCGGGGAGGTCGGGAAGGGGGTAGCCGAGGATCATCGCGAACATCCCCGACAACGCGACGGTGGGGACGGCAAGCGCGAGCATGATCCAGAACAGCCGCCGGAACTGGCCGACGTGGTCGGCGTGCCCGCCGTGCTCTCCGTGTCCCCCGTGGGCGTCGTGTCCCCCGTGGGCGTCGTGCCCCCCATGAACATGGTCGGAGTCGTTCGACTCCTGGAGCGGGGCGCCGGGTGCGGTGCTGTCGTGGTGCGGAATGCTCATTACCTCTCCTCCTCGGAAAGACGATTCCCGTGCGGGGCCGCGTGTGGCGGCCCCGCACGGGTGAAACGGTCAGGCTGCGGCGACGTACTTCGCCGGGTCGGCGTCGAACGCCGGCCCGCATCCTGCGCAGCAGAAGTAGTAGCGAGTGCCCTCGTAGTCACGGAACAGGCCGGCGGCCTCCGCATCCGCGACGACGACCGCGCTGCCGACCATCACCGGGCACTCTGCCATGGCGCCGGAGGGCGACGCCAGCAGATCCTTTCGACCTTCGGCGGAGACCGCACCGTTGCTGGTGACGCTGCAGCAGGATCCTGCGGGGGAATCGGACATGAGATGCTCCTCTTTCGGTTTCAGTGGGTTCCTGCGGGGACTGCCGGTGTCGCGCGTTCCCGCGCCGCACGGCTCCCTGCCGGAGAGGGGTCCGCCGTCTGGCTCCGGAAGGAACGCAGGCGGAGGCTGTTGCCGACCACGAAGACGCTGGAGAACGCCATCGCCGCGCCGGCGAGCATGGGGTTGAGCAAGCCGAGCGCTGCGAGCGGGATCGCCGCGACGTTGTAGGCGAAGGCCCAGAACAGGTTGCCCTTGATCGTGCCCAGAGTCCTGCGGGACAGGCGGATGGCGTCCGCGGCACTGCGCAGATCTCCGCGGACCAGTGTGATGTCGCTGGCCTCGATCGCCGCATCGGTCCCTGTGCCCATCGCGAGCCCCAGATCGGCCTGGGCGAGTGCGGCCGCGTCATTCACGCCGTCCCCGACCATCGCGACGACCTTGCCATCGCGCTGCAGCCGTGTGATCACATCGACCTTCTCCTTCGGGAGCACCTCGGCGATGACATCGGTGATGCCGACCTCTGCCGCGATCTGCTCCGCCACCGCCCGGTTGTCGCCGGTGAGGAGGACGGGCGTGAGACCCAGACTCTTGAGCTGCGAGATGGCCTGCGCACTGGTCGGCTTCACCGTGTCGGCGACGACGAGCACGCCACGCGCCTCGCCGTCCCACCCGACCGCGATGGCGGTCTTGCCCTGACTCTCGGCCTCCGCTTTCGCGGCAGCGAGCTCGGCGGGCAGGTGCAGCGACCACTCGGCCAACAGCGATTCCCGACCCACGAGCACCGCGTGCCCCTCGATCACGCCCTGAACACCCTTGCCTTCGACGTTGACGAAGTCCTCGGGCACCGGGAGTGCGCCGATCTCCTGAGTCGCGGCTTTCGCCACTGCCTGCGCGATGGGGTGCTCCGACGCGTCTTCCACGGCGCCTGCCAGCCGCAGGAGCTCGCGTCGATCGACACCCTCCGCGGTGTGCACGGCGGTGAGCGTCATCTTGCCGCTCGTCACGGTGCCCGTCTTGTCGAGCACGACCGTGTCGACCTTGCGGGTGGATTCGAGCACCTCGGGTCCTTTGATGAGGATGCCCATCTGCGCTCCGCGTCCCGTCCCCACCAGCAGAGCGGTCGGTGTGGCGAGACCCAGCGCGCAGGGGCAGGCGATGATGAGCACGGCGACGGCCGCCGTGAAGGCTGCGGAGGCAGGGAACCCGGCTCCCAGCCATGCCCCGAGGGTGGCGAGGGCGATCGCGATGACGATCGGTACGAAGATCCCGGAGACGCGGTCGGCGAGGCGCTGCACCTCGGCCTTCCCCGTCTGCGCGTCCTCGACCAGCTTCGCCATCTGCGCCAGCTGCGTGTCGGAGCCGACACGGGTCGCCCGGATGACCAGGCGGCCACCGGCGTTCACGGTCGCGCCGGTCACGGCGTCCCCTTCACCGACCTCGACCGGCACCGACTCGCCGGTCAGCATCGAGGCGTCGACGGCCGAGCTCCCCGAGACGATGACCCCGTCCGTGGCGATCTTCTCACCGGGGCGTACGACGAACTCATCGCCCGGCTGGAGGTCGGCCGTGGGAATCCGCTTCTCGATACCGTCGCGGATCACGGCGACGTCCTTGGCTCCGAGTTCGAGCAGCGCGCGCAGCGCGGCCCCGGCCTGGCGCTTGGAGCGCTTCTCGAAGTAGCGCCCGGCGAGGATGAACATCGTCACCCCCGCCCCCACCTCGAGGTAGATGTTCGCGGCGCCGTCACTCGGAGCCACGGTCAGCTCGAACGGGTGCGTCATCCCGGGGACTCCTGCAGTCCCGAAGAACAGGGCGTAGAGCGACCACAGCAATGCGGCGATGGTCCCCATCGAGATCAGGGTGTCCATGGTCGCTGCGCCGTGGCGCAGGTTCGTCCACGCCGCCTTGTGGAACGGCCACGCCGCCCACACGATGACGGGACCGGCGAGCGCGAGCGAGAGCCACTGCCAGTACATGAACTGGAGCGCCGGGATCATCGCCATCGCGATGACCGGAACCGTCAGGACGATCGAGGCGATGAGCCGGTGCTTGAGACTCGTGAGTTCGGCATCGGGGGCATCGCCCGCATCGTCCTGACGCGTCTCGGCTTCGGGCGCAGGAAGGGCCGCGGTATATCCGGTCTTCTCCACCTCCGCGATGAGCAGAGCAGGATCGAAGCCGGCCGGGGCGATCACCTTGGCCTTCTCCGTGGCATAGTTCACGGTCGCCGTGACGCCGTCGATCCGATTCAGCTTCTTCTCGATCCGCATCGCGCACGATGCGCAGGTCATGCCGCCGATCTCCAGCTCCACGCTGGCCGGTGCGGCCGCGGACTGCGTGTCCGTCATGATGATCTCCTCGATACTTGCGCTCCGCGTCCGAGGACGCGGAAAGAGTGGGGTGGTGCGGTTCAGTGCCCGCCGTGGTCGTCGCCCGTGTCGTTCGACGACAGGTCGGCGGGAACCGCATCGAGGACGAACGGCGCGGTGTGGACCTTCCCGTCGACCTGGAAGTCGAGGTAGAGCAGGTACCTGCCGGCGGTCGGAGCCTGCGCGGTGAAGACCACCTCGGGACCGGCGACCTCACCCGGTTCGGGCTCATCTCCGTGCGCGTGCACGTGCAGGTAGGCCAGGTCTCCGTCACGGAGTGCGACCAGATGCCCGAACGCACCCAGATAGGGCTCGAGCGCGGTGACGGGTACCCCGTCCCGAGCGATCTCGACCGTCAACTCGCTCCCGGCACCGGCGACGAGGTCACCACTGATCGACACGTCGAATCCATCGACGGTGGCGGTGGACCGCGTCTCGGCCGGAGGCTGCGGCGTGAAGGGCCCGCCCACATCGACGGTCCGTGAGAGCGTCACCCCGGGCCCGTCCGATGCGGTGAAGTCGGCGTACACACGGTACGTACCCGCAGCCTCCCAGGTCCATGGTAGCGACCAGGCCCCCGTCCCGACATCGAGCACGGGATGCACATGCCGATATCGGCTGCCGTCACTGCGCACCACGATCAGGTGAAGCTGCTTGCCGTGGGCCGTCTCGTACGAGGTGACCGGCTCGCCCTCGGGCCCTCGCACCACGAAGGAGAGCTCCCCCGCGGTCCCGGTCTCCCCCGGGGCCGAGATCGCGCCGATGGTGTATCCGGATGCGGCGATCATCACTCCACTCACGTCTGTCCCCTGCTCTTTCCCGTTATCCGTGTTCTGCGTGGCGGGTTCCGCCGACTGCTCATCGTGGCCGGCTCCCCCGCGCTCCATCCAGGAGGCCACAGCGCTGTCGGGGACGACGGCGCCGGCCACCGCGAACGCGACCCCGAAGACCACCACGAGACCCGCGCCGTAGAGGCCGAGACGGCTTGCGGTGTTCATCAGGCGGGTACTGCCTGGTAGCCCGCCTCGTCGACCGCCGCGAGGATCGCCGCGTCGTCGAGGGGTTCTGCGCTCGTCACGACGAGCCTGCCGGTCTGAGCGCTGATGTCGACCGCATCGACACCGGGAATCTGGCTGACTTCGCCGCGGATAGCGACCTCGCAGTGGCCGCAGCTCATTCCGCTCACCTGGTACTCGCTCGTGTTCATGAGGGTTCCTTTCTCGATTCAGCATACCCGGGTGGGGTACTCCTTCGCGTCAACCTTATACCCTCCCAGGGTATTCCGATCACGCGGTGATCTCCGTGTTCGACCACGCGGACCATCGCCCTGGCGGGGTGATGTCGGCCTGTCGAGAACCGCGGGACGATGCCACGCTGATGCTTCCGCCGGCATTCGAAGAGACGCGAGGATCGCACATGACCGCTCACCCTTCCCTCCCCTCCTGGCGCGACACCCGCACACGCCGAGACATCGAGGCTTTCGTCGCCTCCGTGACATCGGGGCCAGACGCCGTTCCCGTCGAGGAGCGCATCGCGGTGTTCGACAACGACGGGACCCTGTGGTCGGAGAAGCCGATGATCACACAGCTGCACTTCGTCGTGGAGCAGTGGCGTGCGGCTGCGGAGCGGGCACCTGAGCTCGCCGAGAGGCAGCCGTATCTCGCAGCCGTGAGCGGCGACTTCGCGTGGCTGGGAGCGGCGATCGACAAGCACTACGGTGGTGACGACTCCGACCTCGGGATCATCATCCAGGCGCTGGTCGGGCTCACGGATGGGATGAGCGTGGAGGAATACGCGGCGTCGGTGGCGGAGTTCTACCGCACCGCGCAGCATCCGACGTTGCAGCGCCCCTACGCCGAGACCGTGTTTCAGCCGATGGTCGAGTTGCTCAGGTTTCTGGAGCACCACGGCTTCACCTGCTACATCGTCTCGGGAGGTGAGCGTGACTTCATGCGTCCGATGACGCAGGCCAACTACGGGATCCCCCCGGAGCGCGTGGTCGGGTCGGCCTTCGGTCTCGCGTGGGACGATGCCGAGGCGACCGTGCGGTACTCGTCCTCCTTGGCCTTCTTCGACGACGGCCCCGAGAAGCCGATCCGCATCTGGACCCGCATCGGCCGGCGCCCCCTGTTCGTGGGGGGCAACTCCAACGGTGACACGGCGATGATGGACTTCACACGCCGAGGACCCCGGCCGGGTTTCGCACTCCTCGTCCACCACGACGACCCGTCACGCGGCGACATCCCCTACGACGCGGGCGCCGAGAAGGCCCTCGCGGATGCTGCGGACAAGGGCTACACCGTCGTGAGCGTCAGAGACGACTGGGAGCAGGTGTTTCCCGACTCCGCGCGCGCCTGAGATGTCGGGGAGAACGCCCGTCGGAGACTCACCGTCGGGCGTTCTCCGCGTCGGCCGGTTCCGTTTCCTCCGGCTCTTCGACCAGTGGCTCTTCCCTCGGGGAAACGATCGCTGCGCCCGGGGGTCGCCTGAGCAGCTCGACCACGATGGCGAAGACGAGCAGTCCGACGGTCACCCCGAACACCGCACCGAACGAGACCGGTCTCGACGCCATGAGGATGAGGAGCGCGAGCACCAACCCGACCAGAAGGATCGGACCGTGGAAGCGATCGACCGCGAGGCCGAATCGTCCGGTCGACAGGCCTCGTCGTTCCCAGGTGCTCCGGACCGCCGTGAAGCCGCTCTCAAGGATTCCGCGTGTCACCACGGCGCTGCGGCTCGATCCGGCCAGCCACGCCCACACGGCGACGAGCACTCCGACCAGGGCCAGTGCCACGATCGTCGAGCTCAGCAGCCACGTGACTTCGTCGAACAGCGACTGCGCGGCCGCCGCCGTCATGATCGACGGGCTCACGGCGCCGATGAAGAACGTTCTTCCGATGCCCATCCCCGCCGACAGGAGCAGGAACGCGACGGCGAATCCCGCGCTGGTCCAGAAGAGAGCACGCGCGCGGTTCCTCGCGAGGAGGATGCCGACGACGACGAGACCGAGAACGACCCATGGCAGCCAGAATCCGGCGGCCACCGCGACCTGATAGATCGTGCGCACCAGGACGAGGGCATCCGCCTGGGCGATGGGAACCGATCGGTCGATCTCCGGGATGAGGTCGGCGAACCCGACACCGCGCTCCGTCAGCACCGCCTTGACGCGGTCGACGACCTGACCCAGGTCGATCGAGAGAACCCCGTCGTCTGCGAGCTGCAGGGCGGTGTCAGGGCTGTTCTGCAGGATCGCGACGGCACGTTCATGAGTGATGCGCAGCGTCTGCGCCCAGATGTCGGCGAACTGGTCCGATGCCACGACGTCATGGATGACACCGTCGACGAGGGAGGTCAGCCCACTGGCCGCCGGAGCCTCCAGCAACGACAGGGCGGAGGAGGCACGGGGCGGAAGGTCGAGTTCACGGATCCCGTCGAACACCTCGCCGACGATCGCATCGAAGTCCACCTGCTCGTGGATCGCCGAGCTGACCTGATCCGCGACGAAGTCCTGCACGTCCGGGTCTTCGGCCAGAGGTGCGAACGTCGCGACGAACTGATCGGCATCGACGAGCTGCAGGCGCGCCCAGGTCCCCATCGCGGCGATCGGTGCCATCAGCACCGCAAGAGCCAGCACGATTCCCGCGACGATGCTTCTGGCCACCGGACGCCGACGGGGCTTCTTGAGTGTCTCGTTCTCCTGTTCGAGAAGAAGGACACGCGCTCGCAGATCGTCCAGTTCGCTCATTCGTCCTTCTCGTTTCGGCCATCCCGCAGACGACGAATCATCGGTGTGTTCAGCTCAGGAGCTTCTGCTTCGCTGCGGCGAACTCAGCCTCGGAGAGGACGCCGGAGTCCTTGAGGGACGCGAGCTGCTGCAGTTTCGCGATCAGGTCGTCCCCCTGTGCGGGCGCGGCCGGAGGCGGAGACGAGTACTGCGATGCGGCGTTCTGAGCCGCGGCGTCGATCTGCGCCTGCTGCTGCGCGGCTTCATACTGCTGCTGCTCGTACTCTCCCTGGGCACGCTCCTGCTGATGCCGCGACATGGCGCCGCCGACAGCCGATGCGGTCCCGGCCACCACTGCCGTCCGGGCGGCGAGGCCGATCAGTCCGGGGCGACCGAATCTTCTCAAGGGCATGTCATTCACCTTCCTGATCGAGGATGTCCATCATGGCGTTCACCACGGGCGCCGGAACACGCTCGGTGCGCAGCACCTGTCCGCCCGCCGCGGCGAGATTCTGTGCGAGCGTGCGAGCGAACGCGAGTTCCAGGACGACCAGGGCAGCCGACTGTCCCGGGGCGAGCGCGCCCGCCAACGACTCGACGTCCTCTTCGCCCGCAAGACCCGCCGCGATCGGCTCGAAGTCGCCGAGGTCCAGGACTCCGTCGTCGTCGTCGAGCTCGACGATCTCGACCTTCCCGGTCTCCGACTTCGCGAGCACGACGAAGTCCAACAGGCGCACGATCCCGCTGTCGACGAGGTCGGTCAACGCGCGGAATGTCGCGGGGTCCGGGTGGGTTCCTTCGAACCCGACGAGATAGAACTCGGCGGGACCGAAACGGAAGTCATTCATGGATGGTCCTCTCTCACGGGGCACACGGCCACGACTGTGCACCATGGTCGCATCGCCGCGCCCGGCGCGGGCCGCTCTCTCACCCCGAGCGGATGAGACCCTCACCCCCGCCGGTCGTGCGGGGTCGCCCGATCAGGGTGAGCGACTCCCCCGCGCGACGATGCGTCCTGTCACGATCGCCGTACGCAGTCACTCGACGAAAGAGGTGCGACATGTCCATCTGGGACAGTTTCTGGGACATCATCTGGTGGTTCTTCTGGGTATTCGTGTTCGTCTCCTACCTGATGGTGCTCTTCAACATCGTCGCCGACCTGTTCCGCGACCACACGCTCAACGGCTGGTGGAAGGCCGTGTGGATCATCTTCCTCATCTTCGTCCCCTTCCTCACGGCGCTCGTCTACCTGATCGCGCGCGGCAGAGGCATGGGCGAGCGGAGTGTCTCCGCCTACAGGGACCAGCAGCAGGCAGCCGACTCCTACATCCGCAGCGTCGCCGGCTCCAGCCCGAGCGACGAGATCGACAAGGCATCGAAGCTGCTCGCCGCGGGGACCATCACCCCCGACGAGTTCGCGGCCATCAAGACCCGCGCTCTGAGCTGAGGCCGTGGTCGAGGTGGTCGATGTGACGACTCTGCAGGCGCTCGGCGACGTCGAGTTCGTCGCCGTGCACCTCGAGGGCGACCGCCTCGGCCCGAACGTCCTCGAGGCCCTGCTGCGACAGGTGGAGGCCGGCGCCATCCGCCTCCTCGACTTCCTGATGATCGAGCGGCTCGGCCTCGAGGAGCACCGGATCGTCGAGGTCGACCGTGACGAGTTCGCACTCGCCGGCCTCGCCCTCGAGACTCCCGGTCTCATCGGCGAGGACGACGCTCGTCACTTCGCGGCGACGGTTCCCCTCGGCGCACTCGCGGCGCTCATCCTGGTGGAGCCGATCTGGCTCGAGCGGTTCGCCCGTGACGTCGACCACCGAGAGGACCGCATCCTCGCGACCCAGCCGATACCGGCGTCGATCGCGAACACGATCCTCTCGTCGGCACTGCACCAGGTGTGAGGCTTCCTGCGGGGCCGGCGTCGACGTCAGACGGTGGTCCGCACGGCCTCACGTCGCGACGACACCCCGAGTTTGCGGTAGATCGCTCGCTGGTGGGTCTTCACGGTGTTGATCGACACCGCCAGCTCCCGCGCAATCTCCTGCAGCGTACGCGCCGTCTGGAGCTGCTGGAACACATCACGCTCGCGTTCCGAGAGCGCGTCCACGAGCGACCCGGCCGTATCCGTGGCGAGACACCTGCCGATGAAGTCCTCGAACTGCGTGCCGAAATGCACATGCTCTCCCAACAGCTTGCGCACCGCTGTCTCGCGCGGGCCGAAGGGAAGGCGGATGTTCTCCCCCGCCGCGACGGCGACGGCAGCCTCGCACAGTTCGTGCGCCTCCTCATGGTGCCCGCCATGACGGCGCAGGAGAGCTGCCGTGATGAGCGTCGCCGACTTCACGTACGACACCTCGCTGAATGCCCGCAGGGATCGCAGCATCTCCAACGCCGCCGAGTACTCGCCGGACCGGCGGAACACCCCTGCCAGTGCGACGTTGACGACGGGGAGGTCGGGGCAATGGACATATCTGCGCGCGATCCGCATCGCCCGGTCCTGCCGGCCGACCGCCTCTTCGAGCAGGGCGACCGATGATTCGCGGAACGCCGGCCAGGAGATGCCGTGCACGACCTCCAGCGGGATGTCCTGGATGCCGATCGCCGCGCGACGGCAGGCGGCGACGTCTCCGGTCTCCGCCGCTGCGTAGGCGATCATCATGCGTGCCACGCTCGTGAACGAGCGATCGGAGCTGCCGTTGGCGATCACCGTCCCGAACTCGCGGATGGCGTCGACGAGCTCCCCCGACCAGTAGGAGACGAATCCCGCGGCCGCCGCGGCGCTGCCGCCGGCGTAGGTGCTCCAGGGCAGACCGACGTCCTCCTCCTCGTGCACACGGATGAGCGACTGCCGGGCCTCGGTGAGGCGACCCGCCCACGTCTGCCCGAAGGCGAGGTGCCCCGATGCCCGTTTCGCGAGTTCCCGATCCCCGGAGCCCCGTGCCTCCCTGGCCGCCGCGGAGAAGTACTCGAGCGGGATCAGGGGATTGCCGCGATGCCGGATCTCAGTCCATCCCAGCATGTAGTTGAGCGCGGCGCGGTCGCTCAGCTCCGTCGAATCGTCATCGAGCAGCATCTGCCGCACCTTGGCGCTCGCGCTCGCGACCTCCGCGCGCTCGTCGGCGATGAAGAGTCGGGCGATCTGGAGGACAGCAGGCTCATCGGGGTCGGCCGATCGCGCGATCGATGCCTCCGCACGCCGGAACAACTCGCGCGCCACGCGATGGTCACCGAGCACATCGCTCGCGCAGGCGCGCACGAGCAGCACCTGGGCGTCGTCGGGCGTGCGTCGCAGCATCTCGGTCGCGGTGCGCTCGACCTCGTCCGCCCTCGCCCCGACCACGAGCCCGAGCCAGTGCCGAAGAAGGGTCGAGCGCGCAGCGAGGAAGTCGAACGCCTGGAGCGAATGCGCGATCGACGCCGTCGGATCCGTCGGTTCCAGGGCGGCGGCGGCGCGCCTGTGGCATTCTTTCGCGCGCGCTGCATCCTGGCCCAGGATCTCGGCGCATCGTCGTGCAAAGGCGGCATGCCATCGATAGACGATGCCGTGAGGCCCCTCGAACCGGTCGAGGAACAGACCGAGTCGCACGCAGGTCTCGAGCAGCGTGACGGTGTCGGGGCGCCCGGTGACAGCGGCGGCGAGTTCGGGGGTGAGTTCTCCGCAGACGCTCGCCTCGAGCACGAAGTCCGCGACGTCGGGAGGAAGGCTCCCGAGCACATGCTCCCTCACGTAGCTGCCCAGGAAACTCGAGGCGCTCTGCGCCTGCGCGTCGGGTCTCGCTCCGCCGATCATCATCAGTCTGACGGCGATCGGCCACCCCTGAGTCTCGTCGAGGATCGTCTCGGGTTCGAGGTGGGCCGCGTCCCCCTCGAGCAGCAGTCGAACCTCCTCTCCCGTGAAGCTGAGGGTGTCGACGCCGACGAAGGCCTCCGGGTGCATCAGCCGATGACGGGAGAGCGTCAGCTCGAGCAGGGTCGTCCCCACCAGGACGACGTGCAGACTCTCCGGCGCCTGCTCGGCGAGCATGCCGAGAAGTCCCCTGCGCCATTCCTCGCCCGCGCGCTGCGCATCGTCGACGATCAGGTGCATACGCTCGTCCGAATTTCCCAACGCCCGGCAGATCTCCTGGTACGCCCGGTCCGGATCGTCCAGATCACGGTCGAGATCGAGAGGACGGCCGGAACGCTCGGCGCCGGTGAGCAGCGCGTTCACGACCCCCTGAGTCAACCGGGACGGGTCGGAGTCGAACGTGTGGAGTCCGAGCCACGCGACCCGATCGACACCCGAGGCCCAATCGGCGACCGCGGTCGTCTTCCCGAATCCGCTCGGGGCGCTGATCACCGTCAACTGCGCGTTCACGACGGCCGCCCCTATCGCTGCGCTCACCCGATCACGACGGATCGCGCCGGGCTGGGGAGCCGGTGGCCGGAATCGCACCGTGGGTCCCGGCCTCGTCGAGCGTACGGGGTGCGACATGGCACCAAAGCTAGTGGCGTGCCGGATACCCCTCAAGGGCATCCTCCGGGTGATCTTTAGTCGCCGGTCTTCGCTCCCTCGTCTCGTTTGAGGGCATCAGCGGTGCGGATGAAGAGGATGATCCAGGTGAACACGACGGTCCCGGCCACCAGTTCCACGGCAGTGAGCGTGTAGTAGCCGACGGCGAAGAACACCGCCAGAACCACGATCAGGAGGGTGAAGACGTACCCCAGCAGCAGGAAGGTCCGCGAGACTCCGGGCACCCACCAGCGCATCGCGACGACGAGCACGGCGAACGCGACGACCATTCCCGACGCCACCGCGGTGTGAAGCGCGAAGTGCTCATCGACGGGGAACACGCCGACCATGCCGAGGAAGAGCCCGACGATGATGAGGCAGGTCCGCACCGAGGTCACTCCGCGCGGGTGCGGGGTGGGGATGCCCCTCGTCGCGTAGCGGGCGAGCGTGGTCACGAGGATCCCGGCGACGATCAGAGTGAGGTTGAACGCCCGCGCCGAGAGGTCGTCGGTCATGCCGAGCGCGCTGAGGTTCTCCTGCCACCATTGCGGGTCGCTCGCCGTCAGCATGCTCGCCAGGATCCCGAGGACCAGGAACACCGCGAGGACCGTCGCCAGCAGCTGCAGGTCCAGATGGGTCGCGGAGTAGTAGGTCACGTACGCGGTGAGCCCGCTCGCGGCGCCGGCGAGCATCAGGACGGGCACGGGGTAAACGACGGCTCCGATCAGACCCGCTTCGATGATCGTCGCGGCGAGCGTCCACCCGAGCAGGGCGATGATGGCGTGCGCGAAGGCGAAGGCCGCGATGTCGATGATGTCGAGCACCCCGAGCCGCCTGTGCCTCTCGGGATCGGCGGCGATGACGCGACCCAGCACGAAGACGACGACCGCCGTGACCGCGGATGCCAGTGCCGCGAACTGCCCGAGCGAATCGGGGCCGGAGATGGGCGCCGACCGCAGGCGGAACACCACGAGGGCCACGAGCGCTGCGACGACGAAGGCGAAGATCGAGATCTGGAGACCGATGGCCTCCCGCGCTCGTTCACGGGTCGCGCCGTGCGAGCGGGCTGCTGTGAGGAGATCCGGCGATGGGGGCGTCGTCGACATGCCCTCAGTCTCCGGTGCTGCGGAAGCGCGGACGAACATCGTTCATCCTCAACGGGCGATACCGACCAGCCGTGCTCCGCGCTCACCCCCTCCGGGTGAGAGGGATCCTCCGCGGCGAGCGCGCGCGCCGCATCCTGGTCGGATGATGCGCTGGAGCCCCCGATCGAGTGGTCGGCGAACGTGACGCTGGACGCTCTGTTCCCCGATGGGCTCTCGCCGTGGCAGATCGTGCTGGCGGTGCTGTCCATCCTCATCGGTTGGCTGCTCTCCCGCTTCGCCCGGAAAGGCGTGCTCAAGCTGACGACACGGACGCCGGGCATCTCCGACTCGGTCGCGCAGTTGGCGGCACGCTTCACCCAATACGCCCTGCTCCTGGTGGGCATCGGCGTCGGGCTGGCCTTCCTCGGGGCGAACGTGCAGCCGCTCCTGGCCATGACGGCCATCGCCGTGGTCGTCCTGATCCTCGTGCTCCGCGGCGTCGCCGACAATTTCGCGGCCGGGGTGCTCATCCAATCCCGCCAGTCCGTGAAGATCGGGGAGGAGATCGAGATCGACGGCCCCGACGGGCCGATCCGCGGCGTCGTCCAGGAGCTCAACGGACGCGCGGTGCTCCTGGCGACGGTCGACGGCAGGACGGTGCACGTACCGAACGCCACGCTCCTCACCGGGGTTCTGGTGAACGACTCCCGTCACGGCGCGCGTCGCAGCGCGGTGGACATCCGGGTCGCGAGAGAAGAGGGGATCGCCGTGGATGATGTCATCGCGATCATCTCCCGTGCCGCCGGCGAGGTCGAGGGCGTTCATGCCCGCGAGCATCCCGGCGTGTCGTTCGCCTCGGTCTCTCCGACACGATGGATGCTCATCCTTCGGATCTGGCACCACCCGCTGCACGGATCGGCCGTGGTGTCGGCGACGGTCCGCGGTGTGGCCGAGGCGCTGGAATCCGCCGGGGTGAGAGCGGTCGTCACCCCCCGGCAAGGCCCGGCACCGCTGGTCGCACCGGAGCCGTTCTGAGCTCGTCGACTACGCTGTCCGCGTGACCACCTCGCCTGCGCCGGAGCGCGCCCCCGACCGGATGCTCTCCCCCAGTCTGCGGGTGCTGCTCATGCTCGCGGCCAGCGCGGTGGCTCTGGCCGGCGTCTACTTCGCCCGTGACCTCTTCGGGCCCATCGCGCTGGCGATCGTGATCGTGGTCATCTGCGAGCCCCTCCGTCGCCCTCTCGATCGACGCGGTTGGCCGCAGTGGGCGAGCACGACCGCGGTCATCGCAGTCGCGTATCTGATTCTCCTGATCATGGGAGCACTGCTCTGGCTCGCAGGTACGCAGTTCGCCCGTCTGATCGGCGACCTGGTGTCGGAAGGCGGTCTGGCCACGACCGTCGACGACCTCGTGGCGTGGCTGCAGTCCCTCGGCCTGGACGAGGAGGCCTCGGACGCCGCAGCGTCGGTCCTCGACCCCACCACGCTGCTCGGGCTCGCACGGAGCATCGGGGGAACCGTGGTCAGCGTCGCGACGGCCCTGTTCTTCGTGTGCGCCTACATCATCTTCATGGCGGTGGATGCCGCTCGCTACCGCCAGGCGCCCGCAATCTTCGGCGCGACCAAGGGCGCGGTGATCGCGCGGATCTCGCGTCTCAACACCGGCGTCCGCCGTTACTACATCGTCAACGCGAGCTTCGGCGCGATCGTCGCGATCATCGACGGTCTCGCACTGTGGTGGATGGGCGTTCCGGCTCCGGTCGTCTGGGCGATCCTGGCGTTCGTGACGAACTTCATCCCGAACATCGGCTTCGTCCTCGGCCTCGTCCCTCCGGCGATCCTGGCGTTCGTCGTCGGCGGCTGGCCGCTGCTGCTCGGAGTGGTCGCGGTCTACTGCATCGTCAACGTGGTCCTCCAGGTGCTCGTCCAGCCGAAGTTCGTCAGCGATGCCGTCGATCTCAGTCTGACGCTCAGCTTCTTCTCAGTGATCTTCTGGACCTTCATCATCGGTCCCCTCGGGGCGATCCTGTCGATCCCGCTCACCCTGCTGGCACGGACGCTCGTCTTCGAGGGCGATCCCGACGCGACCTGGCTGCGCTGGCTCTCCGGAGACCGCATCGCGGTTCCCGCGGCGCCGGAGCCGGAGCCGGAGCCGGTCGAGACTGCGCGACGACGTCGCCGACGTCACGCGCCTCGTCGCCGCTGACGGCTCCGCACCTGCCTCTTCCCGCCACGCTGCGCCCGCACGACCTCGCTGAGCCCGCACTCTCCCCGTAAATCACCAGGGGTGAGGTTGCCGTCGAGACGTGGTCCCGAGAACGCTCCCGGTGGGATCGTGGACGCGGGAGCGCTCGACGGGGGCGCCGGCGGATGGAGGCGATGTGCAACGTCCACTCGCGGGATTGACCAGGCGCAACTTCGTCACGGAGCTCACAGCCGGGGTCACCCTGCTCGCCATCGCGATCCCGTTGAACATCGGTTACGCCCAGATCGCCGGCCTTCCGCCCACCGCCGGCCTCTACGCCCTGATCGTTCCCACGATCGTGTATGCGCTGATCGTCTCCTCCCGACAGCTGGTCGCGTCACCGGACGCGGCAGCCGCCGCGCTCGTCGCGTCCTCGATCGGCGGCCTCGCCGCCGCCGGCAGCGCCGACTACGCCACTCTCGCGCTGGCCCAGGCGATCATCTGCGGCGTCATGTTCGTGCTCCTCGCGATCTTCAAACTGGGCTTCCTCGCGAACTTCCTCTCCAAACCGATCCTCGTGGGTTTCGTCGGCGGGCTGGCGCTCGACATCATGCTCAGCCAGGTGGCGAAGATGCTCGGCGTCAAGATCGACTCCGGCAAGGACTTCATCGGGAAACTGGTCGACCTCGTCGGAGGGTTCACCACGGTCAACGGCTGGGCCGTCCTGATCTCCGTGTGCGCGGTCGCCGTGCTGCTGCTGGGACGCAGATTTCTCCGCGCCGTCCCTTGGGCACTGATCGTCCTGGTGGCGACCACGCTCGTCGTCGTCGTGACCGGACTCGATCAGCAAGGCGTCGACGTCCTCGGCGAGGTTCCGGCAGGACCGCCCGTGCTCACGTGGCCGATGATCGACTGGTCGCTCTGGCTCATGATGGTTCCCTCCGCGATCGCCTTGACTCTGGTCACGACGGCCGAGGGCCTGCTGGTGTCGCGGTCATACTCTGAGAAACACGGCTACCCGTTCCACGCGAACCGGGATCTCCTCGCATTCGGTGCGTCGAACATCGTCGCCGGCGCGCAGGGCAGCTTCGCCGTCGGCTCGTCGACCTCCCGCACTGCGGCGATGGATCAAGCGGGTTCGCGTACGCAGTTCCCCGCGTTGATCCTCGCCGCGGGCACCCTGCTGCTGCTCCTGTTCGGCACGGCACTCCTGGCCGATATCCCGTCGCCGGCCATCGGCGCGATCGTCGGAGTCGCGATCATCCCGCTGCTCGGCATCCGCGACTTCATCGACCTGTGGCGCAAGGACCGGTTCGAGTTCCTCATCGGCGCGACCTGCTTCCTCGTCACGCTTCTGATCGGCTCGATCCCGGGCATCCTGGTGGCGTTCGTGCTCGCGCTCATCAACATCGCCAAACGCGCGTCGAATCCCGCGATCGACGTGCTCGAATCCAGCGGAGACCCCGGCGAGTCGCTGCTCGAGGACGCTCCGGCCGGAAACGTCACGGCACCGGGAGTGATCGTCATCCGGCTGGCCGCTCCGCTGTTCTTCGCCAACGGTGCCGTGTTCTCGAGCGCCGTGAAAGACGCCATCTCGTCTGCTGGCCACGGCCGTGTCCAACACCTCGTCGTCGATATGGAAGCCGTCACCGATGTGGACGTGACCGGCGCGGAATCGTTCGTCGCCCTCAAGCACTGGCTCGCCGGCCAGTCGGTCTCCCTCGCCTTCAGTCGAGTGCGGCCGAACACACTGCACCGCCTGACCGAGCTCGGACTCCTCGAGGCGGAAGACGTCTACGCCACCAACCGCGAAGCGATCACGAATCTGGCTCCGTCGACGACGGGGTCGACTCCAGAGAAAGGTCACTGATGGGAACCGTCATCGGAGAGATCCTCCCCCTCGCGCTCGGGGTCGCGATCAGCCCGATCCCGATCATCGCGGCGATCCTCATGCTGCTCTCGCCCAAGGCGCGCATCACCAGTGTCGGCTTCCTCCTCGGGTGGGTGATCGGGATCGTCGTCGCCGTCACCGTGTTCACTCTCCTGTCGTCGATCCTGCCGGCGGACGACCCCGATGCCTCACGGCCGGTCCGTGGTGTGGTGCAGCTCGTCCTGGGGCTGCTGCTCTTCCTCCTCGCCTTCGGACAATGGCGCAAGCGCCCCAAGCCCGGCGAGGACGCGGCGCTGCCGAAGTGGATGAAGGCCATCGACACGGTCACCTTCCCCGTGGCGTTCGGCCTCGGATTCCTCCTGTCCGCCGTGAACCCCAAGAACCTGATCATGGCCGCCGGCGCGGGCACCGACATCGGGGGCGCGGCCCTTCCGGTCGGGTCCGCCGTCGTGGTCGTCGTCATCTACACGCTCATCGCCTCATCGACGGTGCTGATCCCGGTCGTCGGCTACCTCGTCGCAGCCGAGCGTCTCCGTGCGCCCTTGGACGCCCTGCGCGGGTGGCTGGCGGCGGAGAACGCCGTCATCATGGCCGTCCTGCTCCTGGTGATCGGCGTGTCGATGATCGGCAAGGGAATCGGCAGTTTCTAGAACCGGGATCGGCCGGGGCACCCGGCCCGCAGAAGGGACACGCACGTGGGAGAACTGATACTCGCGCTCGTCCCGGTCGCTCTCGGTGTGGTCCTGAGCCCCCTCGCGATCATGGCGCTCGTCGCCGTTCTCCTCTCGCGCGATGCGCGGATGAACGGCATCACGTACCTGATCGGGTGGTTCCTCGGTCTGGGCGGGCTCATGACCCTGTGCCTCTGGCTGTTCCCCCTGCTCGCGGTGCACGAGCTCGGTGAGCCTCCGCTGTGGGTCCCGATCGTGCGCGTCCTCCTCGGCTTGTTCCTGATCGGGTCCGCCGTCTGGGTGTACCGAAAGGGTCGCGCACACATCGCACAGATGGCCGCGGCGTCATCACCGCGCGAAGTCGTCGCCGCATCACCCCAGCTCCCGGGCTGGCTGCATTCCGTGGAGTCCTTTCGGCCCGGGCGGACTCTGCTTCTCGGACTCGGGCTCTTCGTGCTCAATCCGGTCGATGCCTCGTGCGCTATCCTCGCCGCGCTCGACATCTCGTTGTCGGACGTCGACCGGAGCACCGGTCTGTGGGTCGCTGTCGTCTTCGTCATCATCGGGACGCTCCCCATCGCGCTGCCCGTGCTGTACGTGGTGGTCCGCGGTGCCGACGCCCAGCCGCTCCTCGATCGCGTGCGGACGTGGATAGCCGGGAACACGCACGTCCTGAACGCCGCGCTGCTCCTGGTCATCGGTGCCCTTCAGCTCGAGAAGGGGATCTCCGCCTTGCTCTGACCGACGCACCGGTTCGACGCGATCGCGGCCTCACGCGCTCAGTCGATACCTTGCACGCTCAGTCGATACCGAGAGCGAGCGCGGCCGCCGTCACTCCCTCGCGGTCGGAGACGCCGAGCTTCCGATAGATGTTCCGGACGTGGGTCTTCACGGTGTTCGGCGAGATGAACTCCTGCTGGGCGATCTCTCGCAGCGTCGCATTGCGGCTCAACGCGGAGAGCACGATGCGCTCGCGTCGCGTGAGTTCTTCGTCGATCAGCATGCCCGCAGCGGCGAGGCGCTCGCGGACGCAGTCGGCGAAACGTCCACGGGAACCCGGGGTGGCGCGTGCGGCGAGCAGACGCGCCACCACCGGCCCCGCGTCGGCGAAACGCCGGACCAGCTCCTCCGGCTCCGCCAGCGCGAGCGCGAAGGCGAGAGACACCTGCGCCTGGTCCGGGTGCCCGGACTGCACGTCGAGGCATGCCGCGACCAGCCACGCGTCGACCATCGATGCCGGCAGAAGACACTGCGAGCTTCCCTCCAGGACGGGAGCGAGCGCCTGACGGGCACGCGCGAAGTCCTGGTCGTGCAGTGCCGCGATCGCCCTGAGCAGGAAGACGTCGCCGGTCGAGCCGATCGCCCGCTCGATCTCGACGATGAAGCGGTCACGGAGCGAGCGCTCCCCGAGTCGATCGAACGCCCGCACGGCGGATGCGCTCATCATCGCGTACCAGTGCACCGGAAGCGGCATGTCGGCGCGCGGCGCCAGGTTGTCGAGCAGAGCGGTGGCCGCGGCATGCGCGTCGATCGCGGAGTCGACTCCCAGAAGCGTGATCATTCCGCGGAGACCCCGTGCGATCGAGGGTTCGGCGCCCGATTCGATGATGCCGGCGGCGACCTTCAGCGTCTCGTCGACGTCGCCGACGAGCATCCGCTCGAAGGGAACCCAATAGCGCCACACTCTGGTGACCTCGTAGAACGAGTCGTCCGGTGTGCCGAGCTCGGCCCAGCGCTGATCGAGGCGCGCACCCGAGCGGAGCACCTCGCCCATGCGACCGCGGAAGAACTCAGCGGTGTTCAGGATGGCTGCCGCCTGCAACTCCGCCGCTGCAGCGCCGGAGGCGATTGCGCGGTCACACGCCAACCGCGCGAATCGACCTGCCCGGTCGAGGTCTCCGACATAGAGCTCCGCCATGGCGGCCTGCACGAACACATAGGTGTCCAGTTGCGACTCCCCGGTCACCTCATCGAGCGCGAGCTCCAGCCGGTCGAGAGTTTCGGTGAGGCTTCCGCGCCGGACGGCGATATGCAGTTCCAGCCCCTTCCGCCACTGACGAACGGCCGCAGACCCCTCATCCCCCGGCCATGGCGGCGAGGAGTCCAGCAGGGCAGCTGCCGTGGAAGCGTCTCCTCGCGCGAGTCGCGCCGATGCGATCAACAGCTGCACGGAAGGTTCGGCCAGCACGGAATGCGGAAGCCCCGCTGTCGCGGAGATCACCTCGCAGGCATGCCCCATGAGAACGAGCTGCATCCCGCACTGTCGCAGGATCAGGGACATCGACTGCGCGTCGTGACTGCGCGTCGCGTGAGTGAGCGCGAGCCTGTGCTCCTGCTCTGCGGCGAACCACTCCGCCGTCACCTTCTCGAGGGCCTCGACCGCCGCATCTCCGCGCTCCTTCAACCGGGCGTAGAGGAACTCCCGCAGCAGGGGGTGATAGTGATACCACCCCGGCTCGTCGCGGTTGCGACTGATGAGAACGTTGAGGCGGATGAGTTGCTCGATCAGACCCGCGGCCGGCGCTCCACCGATGAGCCGCGAGGCCAGTCGGGGAGTGAACGAATCGGGTACCGAGGTGAGCACGAGGAAGTCGCTGAGCTCGTGGTCGAGGTCGGCGAAGACCTCCTCGGCGAAGTAGTCGGTCACCGTGGGAGAATCGCCGCGCAGCGGGAGCACGGTCGCGAACGAATCGTGGAGCGCGGCGAGTTCGAGGAGACGCAGCCCGGTCGCCCATCCTTCGGTCCTGCGCAGCACGGACGTGATCTCCCCCTGTGAGAGGCTCACGTCCCGCGCACGGAAGAACAACCGCACCTCCGCCGGCGTGAAGGCGAGATCTTTCGCATCGAGTTCGAGGGCGATCCCGGCGATGCGTCGGCGGGCGAGCGGAATCCTGCGGGTTCCCCGTCCGGAGAGGACGACGTGCCCGTTGCCGGGAACGGCGTTCACGAAAGAAGTCAGCATCTCGGCGAGCCGATCGTCCTCGACGAGGTGGACGTCGTCGATGATGACGACGATGCGCCGCCCCGCGCCGCGGAGGGAGCGCGCCAGCGCGCGTGCGGTCTCCACCGACCAGCTGCCGGCGACCCGCGCCAGGCTCTCGCGGAGCCGTTCGTCATCGACGTCTGCCAGTGCGCTCCGCAACGGTTCGAGATCCATGTCGCCACGCTGCAGAGCCCACCACACCACCGCGGTGTCACCATGGGCGTCCAATGCGTGAGCCCAGTGGACGAGCAGCCGCGTCTTGCCGGAACCGGCGGGCGCGGAGAGCACGGTCAACGTCCAGGGCTCATCCATCGCGGCGGTGAGTCGCGCCAGCAGTCGCGGCCGCGCGATATCCCCCGCGGTAGCCGAAACGACGAAAGCCCGCGACGATTGCGGATCCTGTCCATCTGATGCCATCGGAACCCCCCGTAACATGTTAGACGATACTCGACCCTCTCCCACTCGAAGTATCCCACCCCAGAGAACACGGGCTCAAGGAACTTTCGTCTAGCGTGGAATCACGCGGAGGAACGACGCCGAACCCTCGCGAGCAGCGAGACGATCGAGGGCACCACGGCTCCGAAGAAGAGAGCGAGTCCGACCCCGAGCAGCGTTTCCACGGCGCGCTCGACGAACCGCTCCGCCGGGGGCTCCGGGGACGTCGACATGATGAGCGTGAGAGCGAGGAACGTGGTGAATCCGGGCACGACGTACCAACGGCTCTCCTGAATCGCGCACGTCGACCCGATGACGAGTCCCACCACGATCCCCATGACGACGTCAGCGGGGTCGAGCACCGCCACGACCGCCGCCGCCAGAGCGCCGATCAGAACGGAGCCCGCACGCCCGATGCTGCGCGCGATGAGCTGCCCCCGCACGGGTCTCATCACCAGGAGCACCGCACCGGTCGCCCAACCGACGTGCTCGAGGTCCCACAGGAAGCCGAGCGCCGCCGCCGTCGCCGCACCCGCGCCGAGAAGGATTCCGTAGACCAGCATGGCGCGACCGCGCGGCACCGGCGGCGGCGGATGGGGCTCTTCGTCGCGTTCCGGCCAGAGCAGCATGAGGATCCACGCATAGATCGAACCGGCCACGATGCACGCCGCGAAACCGAGGGTGACCGGCGACCAGGTGAAGCTCAGCCCGATACCGGTCATCGGCAGCGCCAGGACCAGCAGGAGCTGACCCCCGCGTCCGCGCGTCGCGTTGACGCTCGCCAGGACCGCGAGCACGAACACCCCGACGACGGCGATGACGGGCGAAGCCGCCAGCACGGACCCGAGCAGCAGCGCCATGGCGCTGAGCGCCCCGACGACCGGGATGATCGCTCGACTGCGCCGTCGCGGCGGCATGCCGAAAGCCGCCGCGGGCACGACCCCGATCCCGAAGGCGACCGCCAGCGACAGATCGAACGGGGCGACCACGATGGCGGGCACGGCGAAGAGCATGCCGAGGCCGAACCGAGACCACCGCCAACTCAGCCCTGCGCGGTCGTCCATCCTGTCCACCTCGGCCCCGCAACCGCCCGCTCGTCGCTCGACACGACCGCCCCCTCTCGTGGGGCTGCCCGCCGCTCCCACTTGTGGAGCCAGCCTAGGGAGGAGGTCGTCGGTGCGTCAGGGCGCGTCGTCCACTTCACCCTGGTGAAGGCTGGGCATCCCCGCATCGATCGCCGATTCGGCTGCGGTGATGCCGTCTCGCAACGTCCCGTGGACGCGCCCCGCCGATTCGAGGCCTGCGAACCACGGTGTGCGCTCCGCCACGACCTTGGCTGATGCCGGCACCGCAGCCAGGTGCAGCACGACCCCGAGCTGCGAGAGCTCGCGGTCGAGGTCTTCGAGCGCGTCGAGCACGGTGATCGTCATCACTTCCTGCTGCGTCAGCCCGAGCACGAGCGCGCGGACCGGAGCCCCCTGGGCCGCCACGGTCTCGAGGAGCATCCGCTCGTTCGCCAGGGCGTTCGCAGTGTAGAGACCGCGGTCCAGGCGGATGCCCAGCACCCCTCCGTCACCACCCACGATCGTCGCCTTCGGGATGTTGACCTCGCGCAGCACCAGGATCAGCGTCACGACGACGCCGACGGCCACGGCGGGGAGCAGCCCCGCGGTGAGACCGAGCACGGCGACGGACGACGCGATCCAGAAGTCGACGCGACTGATGCGTGCCCAGCGCACGAGTTCCGGGATGTTGATGAGCCCCGCCACGGCGACAAACACCATCGCGGCCAACGTCGCCTCCGGCAGCAGACTGAGCACCGGGCCGAGGAAGAGGGCGACGAGGACGGCGAGGACCACCGTGACGAGGGTCGCCACCTGCGAGCGCGCCCCCGCGCTCTGATTGACCGCGCTCTGCGAGAACCCTCCGGCCGCCGGCATCGTTCCGAAGAATGCCCCGACCGTGTTCGCCGCGCCTGTCGCGAACAGCTCCTGGTCGCTGTCGATCTGAGGCTCGGTGGCGACGCGGAGGCTTCGGGCGACGGCTGCGGACTCGAGGAAGGCCATCACGGCGATCGCGAGCGCGCCCGGAAACAGCACCACCGTCTGTCCGAAGTCCGGGATTCCTGGAACGGGCAGGCCGCTGGGCACCGGAGCGATCAGGTCGACGCCGAGCCGATCGATTCCGGCCAGCCCGACCAGGAGGATCCCTCCGACCACGACGACCAGCGTGCCCGGAACCTTCGGAGCGAAGCGCTTGAGCACGAGGATCACCGCGATGGAGCCCGCGGAGAGGGCGATCGTGGGCCCGTTCGCACTTCCGAAGGCCTGCGCCACCGCGCCGAGCGATGCGAGGAATCCATGACCGGAGAAGTCGTCGCTCTCTCCCAGCAGCTTCGGCAGCTGTCCGACCGCGACCGTCGCACCGACACCGATCTTCAGGCCGAGGACCGTGGCGCCACTGATGTTCTCCACGAGCGAGCCGAGCCGGCAGAGCCGGGCGATCAGCAGGATCGCGCCGACCAGCAGGGTCAGCATCATCAACGAACCCATCGCGTCCTCAGCCCCGGCCGCCACGCCCGCCGTGACCAGGGTCGTCGCCGTCAGCGTGGCGATGGTCGACGTCGTCGAGACGCTCATCGCCCTGCTCCCCCCGAGGAACGCGTACACGAGCATCGGCAGGATGCAGGTGTAGAGGCCCACCTGCACGGGCAGGTTCGCGATCGTCGCATAGGCCATCGCCTGCGGAATCACGACGGCACCGGCCGAGAGCCCCGCGATCACGTCGCGAAGGATCCAGGAGCGTCGGTAGCCCACGACGGTGCTGAACAGCCACGGGGGTCGTCTCGTCACGGTCATCGGCCTCTCCGTCGTCGGGTCGTCAGAAGCGTACTGCGGCGGATGCCGCGAGGAACACGGGGAAGAGAGTCCCACGCGCGGCTCACCCTGGTGAACTCCCGCCGCGGACAGTGCCGCCGGCCCTGCGCACCGGTAACGTCCGACGAGCCGCCGACTTCGCGCGGAACGTCTTTTGAAGGAGTAGTCATGAGTTTTTGGGGATCGTTCTGGGACATCATCTGGTGGTTCCTGCTGGCGTTCGTCTTCATCTCCTACCTGTTCGCCCTGTTCGCCATCGTCGCCGACCTGTTCCGTGACCGGAAGCTCAACGGCTGGTGGAAGGCGGTGTGGATCATCTTCCTGATCTTCGTTCCGTTCCTCACGGTGCTCGTGTACCTGATCGCACGGGGATCGGGCATGGCAGAGCGGAGCAATGCGGAGGCAGCGAGCGCCCGCAGCGCGGCAGATGCCTATATCCAGCAGGTCGCCGGCACGAGCCCGAGTGAGGAGATCGCGAAGGCGAAGGCATTGCTGGACTCCGGGACCATCACGGCCGAGGAGTACAACACGATCAAGGCCAAGGTCCTCCGTTAGGACCGACACGGGGCGTGTCCGCGCACTGCGGGCACGCCCTGTTCTCCGTCATTCAAGTTGTGCACAATCGAATCGCATGCAATGATTTATCCATGCCGGTGACCGATGAGATGGTGTGCTTCTCCCTCTACTCCGCGGCTCGCGCCACCACGCAGGCATATCGGGCACTGCTCGCGCCGTGGGGACTGACGTACCCGCAATACCTGGTGCTCGCCGCGCTCTGGCTCGACGGTGAACAGACGATCGGCTCGCTCGGCGAGGTGATGCGCCTGGATTCCGGCACGCTCTCCCCGCTCGTCCGGCGACTCGAGCAGGCAGGACTCGTGGCGCGATCGCGCAGTCGCGAGGATGAGCGCGTCGTGACCGTGACGCTCACTGAAAAGGGGCGCGACCTTCGCTCCGAGGTCGCGCCGATCCATTCCAGGATCACCGCGATCGCGGGACTCCACGACGACGCACACCGCAGAGCACTCATCGCCGAGTTGCACGACATCACCGATCGCCTCCAGCAGGCGACCATCGACCTCGGCAGCGCCCGCCCGGGCGACGCCCGCTGACCTCACCCCCGACAGAACGGAGCCGCCATGCGCGCACTCATCCACCCCACCTTCGGAGCTCCGGAGGAAGTCCTCCGCGTCGAGGACCGGCCCGTTCCGGAGCCCGGCGAGGGACAGGTCCGCCTGCGAGTGGTCCTCTCCCCCATCCACAATCACGATCTCTGGACGGTACGCGGCACTTACGGCTTCACTCCCGAACTCCCTGCGGCGTCGGGCACAGAGGCGTTGGGCGTGGTGGATGCGCTCGGCGCCGGTGTCGAGAACCTCGCCGTCGGCCAGCGCGTCGCCACTGGAGGGACCTTCGGCGCATGGGCCGAGTACATCGTGACGAACGCCGCGGGGCTCATCCCCATCCCGGACGGGCTTCCCGACGAGACGGCCGCCCAGCTCGTGTCGATGCCGTTCAGCGCGATCACCCTGCTCGATTTCCTCGCGGTGAAGGAGGGCGACTGGATCGTCCAGAACGCTGCGAACGGCGCCGTGGGGCGCATGCTCGCGCAGCTCGCCTCCGCACGTGGTGTGAACATCGTCGGCCTCGTGCGTCGAACGGCGGGCATCACGGAACTCCATGAGCAGGGCATCGACCGGATCGTCGCCACCGATCAGGCCGATTGGAAGGCACAGGTGGAAGCCCTCACCGGCGGTGCCCCCGTCGTCGCCGGTGTCGACTCGGTCGGCGGCGCTTCTGCGGGCCAGGTGCTCTCGTTGCTCGCCGAGGGAGCAACCCTGGTCGCCTTCGGCGCGATGGACTCGCCCATCATGGAGATCGCATCCTCCGATGTGATCTTCAAGCAGGCCACGGTGAAGGGTTTCTGGGGCAGCAAGGTGATCCCCCGCCTGGACGCGGACACGCGAACCGCTCTGTTCGGCGAGCTCTTCCAGCGTCTCGCCGACGGCAGCCTCACCCTTCCCGTCGCCGGCATCTTCGACGCTGCCGACATCAGCGCGGCCGTGCAGGCGAGCGATACCGCAGGGCGCGTCGGCAAGGTGCTCCTCCGCTTCTGAGCGCGTGCGCCTCCGAGGAGCTTTCCGATGTCGGTACCCCAAGGCAGAGTGTGCGCATGAACATCACACTCACTCAGCCTGAAGGGCTCGTCGCGAGTCCGGCATTCAGCCACGTGGCGGTCGTTCCGCCTGGAGCGACGACGATCTACATCGGCGGCCAGAACGGCGTCGACACCACGGGGGCCGTCGTCTCCTCCGATGCCGGCGAGCAGTCGCTGCGCGCGGTGGAGAACGCCAGGATCGCTCTCGAGTCGGTCGGTGCCGGACTCGACGACGTGATCAGCTGGACCGTGCTGATCCATCAGGACGCGGATCTGCGCGCAGCCTATGGAGCGGTCGCCTCGAGGCTCGCCAGGGAAGGCGCCCCGCCCCTCGTCACGGCTGCGCTGGTGGCAGGGCTCGGGGTGCCCGGTGCGCTGATCGAGGTGAGCGCCGTCGCCGCCCTCGTCCGGGACTGATCGAACCCCGCGCTTGTGGGGGCGTGCGGGACGGAGGTCAGATCCTGCCACGCACCGGAGTGCGCTCCGCATCGTCGGCGCCGTCCGGCATGGTCATCTCCGCGCGCACGCCCAGCAGGCGAACCTCACGCTCGGGATCGAGCGTCGCGCCGAGTGCTGCCGCGGCCGCGACGAATTCCTCGCGATCCGTGGTCGGCCCCGGAAGCCTGCGACCGATCGTCCTGGTCTCGAACGGGGCGTACCGCACCTTGAGGTGCACACGCACGACGGCTCGCCCTTCGACGGCGCAGTCCTGGAAGGCCTGGGCGGCGAGTTCTCTGATCGCCGTCTCGACCTGATCCGGTGTCGTCAGGTTCTGCTGGTAGGTCATCTCGCGACTGTGGCTGCGAGCGACCCACGGCGTGTCGTCGACGGTACGCGGACCGATTCCGGATCCCAAGCCGTGATACCAGACGCCCATCCGCGGTCCGAACTCCGCAACCAGAGCCTGCTCGTCCGCATCGGCCAGCTCGCGCACGGTCAGGATGCCGTGAGCGGCCAGTCTCCTCTGCACCTTCGGCCCGACACCCCACAGCTCGCGCGTCGGCCTGTCTCCCATGATCTCGAACCAGTTGTCCGCTGTGAGGCGGAATATGCCGCGGGGCTTGCCGAATCCGGTCGCGATCTTCGCCCGCACCTTGTTGTCGCCGATCCCCACCGAGCAGTGCAGCTCGGTCGCATCGAGCACCGCGGCCTGCGCGGACCTCGCCATCGTCTCCGGATCGTCCGTGGTCACGCCGAGAAAGCACTCGTCCCACCCCACGATCTCGAGCACCACATCCGGCAGCGCCCGGAGCGCGGCCATCACCTCACCGGAGGCCAGAGCATAGGCCTCGTGGTCGACGGGGAGGAAGACCGCGTCATCGGGTGCCTTGCGCGCGGCGATCTTCAGAGGCATGCCCGAACCGATGCCGAAGGCGCGCGCCTCATACGAGGCGGTCGACACGACGGCGCGCTCGGTGGGGTCTCCCCGACCACCGACGATCACCGGGAGGCCGGCGAGCTCAGGCCTCCGCAACACCTCGACCGCGGCGATGAACTGATCCATGTCCACGTGCAGCACCCAGTCGGCCATGCAACGAGTGTGGTCGCTGACGGCGCGGATGTCACCCCTCGAGCATCAGCTGATCGCGACGCCGATCGCCGTGGCGGCCACCGCGAGGAGCGGCAGAGCACCCTGCATCGTGGCCGCGCGCACCTTGGTGCGGTCGGACAGCACGAGCACCAGCGCGGCGGCGAGCATCATCGCGGTACCGGCGAAGACGAGTGTGAGCCCCACCGTCTCTGCTCCCACGATCACGAGACCGATGCCGAGCAGGGTCGTCAGCGCGAGGAAGAGGTTGTAGAACCCCTGGTTGAAGGCCAACTGCTTCATGGTGACCGCATCGGCCTCGCTGGCGACGCCGAAGATCTTCCGCGTCTCGGGATCGGTCCACCTGAGCGACTCGAGCGCGAAGATGAAGACGTGGAACGCAGCGGCGGCTGCGGCGAGGACGAGACCGACGATGAGCATGGGCTGATTCTCCCGTTCCGAAGGGTCGGGAGCAAGCTGACCGCGACCGGGGCTACACGAGGAAGATCGGCAGCAGTCCCGGATTGTGTGCGTGCACCAGCACGGCGAACACCACGGCGTCGAACAGCAGATGCACCGTGACGACATAGGCGAGCGAATGCGTGCGGAGGAAGATGTACCCCTGCAGCAGGGCGAACGGGATGGTCAGCAGCGGTCCCCACTCCCGGTAGCCGAGCTCCCAGAGGAACGAGACGAAGACGATCGCTTGGAGCAGGTTCGCGACCAGGTCCGGGAAGTGGCGTCGCAGCAGCGCGAACACCGTGCAGATGAAGAACAGCTCGTCCCAGATACCGACGGCGCCGACGCCGACGAAGAGCCTCGCGATGAGGTCGGGGGTGTCGACCACCGGCCAGTTCTGGTAGACCCCGCTGGTGATGAAGTAGAAGGGCAGGATGAGCCAGCCGAGCACCAGCACGGCCACCAGCCAGCCCCATTGCAGCCGACCCCAGCGTCTACGTGTTCGCCACGGGAAGCTGATCGCGCGGTCGCGGTAGACGAACCGCGAGATGACGTACGGCACGGCGACCGCCCCGCCGAGTGCAAGAGTGAAGCGCAACATCGCGAGGTTGTCGAGCTCCGCAGCCAACGGGATGATGCTCACGATCAGAAGACCGATCGCGATCAGGGAGAGATCCCTCGTGAGAGACGGCGGCCTGTGCACTCCGATCATCCTCGCGGTCTCCAACCGAGACCCCACGCGCACGACCTCGTCCTCGGCGCGGCGGCCGCGCTCGATCAGACCCGCCACAGCGATGCCCGCCGCGAGCAGCGTCCAGCCGATCCAGGGGATCTCCAGCACGAAGAATGCCGGAGCCGCGGCGCACACGAGCAGCGCCGGCACGAAGCCCAGCCGCTGCATCGTGTCACGCCGCACGTCGGTCACGCGCGCGTCCTGCGCCGATACACGAGGTCGCGGATGTCCCGTCCCTTGGCGATGCCCTTGCGCTCGAATGCGGTCATCACCCGGCCGTCGAAGCGGTCAGCCCACTCCCCGTCGAATGCACGCTCGAACAGCGGCTCGGCATCGAGCACCTCGCGCATCTGCAGCGCGTAGTCCTCCCAGTCCGTCGCGAGTCGCAGCAGTCCGCCGTCACGCAATGCTCTCGCCGCGGTGTCGCCGAAACCGGGGCGCACCAGACGCCGTTTGGTGTGCTTCTTCTTGTGCCACGGGTCGGGGAAGAAGATCCACACCTCCCGTGCCGCAGCCTCGGGGAGGAATGAGGAGAGCACCTCCGGCGCGTTCGCCTCGACCACGCGCAGGTTGCGGGCACCCTCGCGATCGGCGTCGAGCATCGTCCGCGCGAGTCCAGCGCGGAACACCTCGACGGCGAGGAAGTCGTCGTCCGGGCGCGACGACGCCGCGGCCACGATCGCATGCCCCTGCCCGGAGCCGATCTCCACGTAGAGGTCGGCCGAGCGTCCGTACTCGGTCGCGGGGTCGAGACGGGCCTCGGGGTGCACGGACGTCCAGGCGACGTCTCGCGGCACGTCGAGCAGGTAGTGCGGGCCGAGCTCGGAGAACGCGCGCTCCTGGGCGTCGGACATCCGACCGCTGCGGCGCACGAACGACACCGGTTCGTCTCGGAAGGTACGGGGTTCGGGCATGAATCCAGGGTAGCCGTCGGCGTCGCGGCGTCCGGCGCCTCGGATACCTCCCGCGAGAGCCGCGCTCAGTGCGTCGGCGCCGTCACGAAGTCGATGAGTTCCTCCACACGGCCCAGCAGGGCGGGTTCCAGATCCCGATAGGTCGTCACCTTCGAGAGGATGTGCTGCCAGGCGCGCGCGGTGTCGGCCTGCGTCTCGTGCGGCCACCCGAAGGCACGGCAGATACCGACCTTCCACTCGATGCCGCGCGGGATCTCCGGCCACTTCGCGATGCCGAGGGCTCGCGGCGTGACGCACTGCCAGACATCGACGAAGGGGTGACCGACGATGCGGAGATGGCGACCGTGCGGGCCACGGGCGACCGCATCCGCGATCCGCGACTCCTTGGAGCCCGGGACGAGATGGTCGACGAGAACTCCGTAGCGTCGCGTCGCGCTGGGTGGTTCGGCTGCCAGCAGATCGTCGAGCAGATCCAGTCCCTGCAGGAACTCGACGACCACGCCTTCGACCCGCAGATCTGCACCCCACACCTTCTCGACGAGCTCGGCATCGTGCTTGCCCTCGACGAGGATGCGGCTGGGCAGCGCGACGCGGGCGCGCTGATCGGCGACCACGAAGGACCCGGACGCCGTCCGACGCGGGCCCTGGGGCTTCGCCGCGGGGACGACCAGACGGACCGGTGCGCCGTCGATCAGGAATCCTCCGCCGAGGGGGAACAGGCGTCGACGTCCGCCCCGGTCCTCCAGCTCGACGTTCCCACCCTGCACGCGGGTCACGGCACCGCAGAAACCGTCGTCGGCGACCTCCACCACGAGATCCGTCTCCGCCGCGACCTGCGGCACCTGCTTCGCGCCGCGGTCGCGCCAGCCGGCGGCCAGCACATCCGAACCGTACATGTCGTCCATGCCTCCCAGCGTATGTGTCTGCGCTGAGGGCGAACGGAGAAGCACCATCGAGTGCTGTCGCGTGTCGGATCCAATGCATAGACTCGTGGCATGGGGCTCGGCTGCCGGTCGGAGGGAACACGATGACGAAACGGTGGCTCGCGCTTGCCGCACTCACGCTCGCCGCGGTCGCCGGAGCGTTCACCGCCTCCGCGGCATCGGCCACCGATCCGCTCACCCTCGATGCCGGGTACGTCACCGATCAGGCGGGTGTGCTGAGCGCCGACGAAGAGGCCACCGTCGAAGCCCGGCTCCAGGAGCTCACCGACAACTCGAACGCCGACCTCTTCGTCGTCCTCGTCGACGACTTCACCAATCCCAGCGACAACGTGCAGTGGGCGGATACGGTCGCACAGGACAACAATCTCGGCACCGAGCAGTATCTTCTCGCGATCGCCGTCGACGGCCGGAGCTACTACATCTCCGCCGCCCCCGACGGCCCCGTGAGCTTCGGACAGCTCGACAGCATCGAGGACAAGATGGTTCCCTTCGCGTCCGACGGCGACTGGGTCGGAGCGATCACCCTCGCCGCCGATGAGATCCAGGGAGACGGGGGCGTCGGCGCGCTCCGGATCGGCCTGATCGTGGTCGCGATCGTCGTGGTCGCGCTGCTGGTGTGGCTCGTCGTCGCTCTCGTGCGCCGCGCGCGCCGCCGCGCCGAGATCCGTGAGCGCGGCGCCATGCCCGAGACCCCCGATCCCGCCGATCCCTTCTCCGCTCTGACCGATCAGCAGGTCGAGACACAGGCCGGACTCGCGCTCGTGCAGGCGGACGATGCGATCACCTCGAGCCGGGAGGAACTCGGCTTCGCCATCGCCCAGTTCGGCGAGGGCGCGACCGAGGAGTTCACGCGCGTCGTCGATGCGGCGAAGGCCAAGATCTCCGAGGCCTTCGACCTGAAGCAGAAGCTCGACGACGAGATCGAGGACACGATCCACGACCGCAGGGCGTGGCATATTCGCATCATCCAGATCGCGGACGAGATCGACGACATCCTGGATGACAACACCGCCGCATTCGACGAGCTCCGCAAACTGGAGCAGAACGCCCCGCAGGAGCTCGAGCGGGTCCGTCGTGAGCGCGCGGCGCTCGACCCGGTCCTCGCCGCGGCCGCTCCAGCCCTCTCCGCACTCACGTCCACCTACGCTCCGGCGGCGCTCGCGATGGTCGCGGACAACCCCGCACAGGCCCGCGAGCGAGCCGACCTCGCGGATCGATCGATCGAGGCGGCGGCGCAGGCGATCGCGGCCGGCAGTTCGGGCGAGGCGGCGTTCGCGATCCGCACCGCAGAGCAGTCGGTGGCGCAGGCGGCACAGCTCGCCCAGGCTGTGACGACGCTGGGCACCGAGCTCTCGACGATCGAGGCGCAGTCCCAGGCGCTCGTCACGGAGCTGCAGGGAGACCTCGCGGCGGCGCAGCAGCTGCCCGATCCTTCGGGAGCGATCGCCGGCGCGGCCTCCGCGACCGCACAGCAGCTCCAGGTGGCACAGACCGACCTCGCCGGCTCCACGCGTAATCCGCAGCGCGTTCTCGAGGCGCTCACCGCCGCCAACGCGCAGATCGATGCCGCGATCGCTCAGGGCAGGGAGGGCGTCGAACGCGCGCGTCGTGTGCAGCAGATGCTCGATCAGACCCTCACTCAGGCGAACTCCGAGATCCGCGCGGCTCGTGACTTCATCGAGACGCGCCGAGGAACCGTGGGCTCCACCGCCCGCACCCGCCTCGCGAACGCGGAGGCGAGCCTGACGCAGGCGCTCAACCTGCGGGCGACCGACCCCGACGCCGCACTGGCGGAGGCCAATCGTGCGCTCGCCCTGGCAGGCCAGGCGACGTCGGCTGCGCAATCCGATGTGCAGGCGTACGCCCCTCCCGGTTACGACCAGGGCGGCTTCGGAGGCCTGTTCGGCGGATCCGGGTCGTCGTCCAGCGGCTCGGGGATCGGCGGGGACATCCTCGGCGGCATCATCGGCGGGCTGCTCGCCGGCGGCGGAAGCGGCGGATCCTCGCGGCGGGGAAGCAGCAGCGGCTGGCGCTCCTCCGGAGGAGGATTCCGCAGCTCCGGATTCGGCGGAGGCGGCGGCTCCCGCAGCAGCGGCCGCAGTGGCCGATCAGGAGGTAGACGCTTCTGATCCGCTACACAGACACATACGACAAGCTCTCGAAGACGCCCTCTGAAAGGAATCACGCATGACCAAGCAGTCCATCTTCGGACGTATCTCGACCCTCGTCCGCGCGAACATCAACTCCCTGCTGGACTCTGCGGAGGACCCGCAGAAGATGATCGACCAGCTCGTTCGCGATTACACGAACAGCATCGCCGACGCCGAGTCGGCGATCGCGGAGACGATCGGCAACCTTCGCCTGCTCGAGCGCGACCACGAGGAAGACGTCCAGGCGTCGACCGAGTGGGGCAACAAAGCCCTCGCCGCCAGCCGCAAGGCCGATGAGATGCGCGCGAGCGGCAACACCGCCGACGCGGACAAGTTCGACAACCTCGCCAAGATCGCCCTGCAGCGCCAGATCAGCGCCGAGCGCGAGGCGACCGGTGCTGAGCCCCAGATCGCGGCGCAGACCGAGATCGTCGACAAGCTCAAGAGCGGCTTGAACGGCATGAAGGACAAGCTGGTCGAGCTCAAGAACAAGCGCAGCGAACTCCTCGCGCGCGCCAAGGTCGCCGAGGCGCAGACCAAGGTGCAGGACGCTGTCGGCTCGATCAACGTGCTCGACCCCACCAGCGAGCTGGGCCGGTTCGAGGACAAGGTCCGCCGCCAGGAGGCCATCGCGCAGGGCAAGATCGAGCTCGCAGCGTCGAGCCTCGATGCCCAGTTCGAGAGCCTGGAAGACCTCGGCGAACTGACCGAGGTCGAGGCACGTCTCGCCGAGCTCAAGGCCGGCGGCAGCGCTCCCCGCCAGGCCATCGAAGGCAACTGACACGACCGGCGGATGCCCCGGGCAGCGCGCCGGGGCATCCGCCCTCTCTTCTTCGGAGGCACCCATGGTGCGATTCCTCGTCATCCCGCAGTGGCAGGGTTCACCCGCACCGCGCGCGATGCTTCTCACCGACGGCGCCGCAGCGATCGCGGGTGATCTGCCGCGGACGGCGACGACCGTGCTCGATGTGCCGGTCGAGGCCGGTGAGTCGTTGGGAACCGGGGTCCGCCGCCTGAGCGCCCTGCTACGCACCCGTGAGATGGTGCACGGGCACATCGACCACGACACCGTGGTGATCGGCGGCGACTGCAGCGTGACCGTCGCCGCTCTCGATGCCCTCCCGGGAGGGACGGAAGGGCTCGCCGTGGTGTGGTGCGACGCGCACGCCGACATGCACACGCCCGAGACCTCACCGTCCGGTGCATTCTCGGGCATGGCGCTGCGGGCGCTGCTCGGTGAGGGTGAGGATCAACTCGTGCTCTCCCCCGCGATCCCCGCGCACCGTGTGGTGACCGTCGGGATGCGCAATCTCGACGATGCCGAGGTCGAGCAGATCGCCCCTTTGAGCAACCTCTCGGTCGACGACCTCGCACGCCCCGAAGCGCTGCTCGACGCGGTCCGCGCGACCGGGGCGACGCGGGTGTGGGTCCACATCGACGTGGATGTGCTCGATCCCTCGGAGTTCGCGGGCGTGTCGTCCTCGGTGCCGTTCGGGCTCTCACCCGCGGCGCTGAGCACCGCCATCCGCGCGCTGCGCAGCGAAGTGCCGCTGGCAGGCGCGACGATCGCCGGGTTCACTCCCCGGTCTCCGGCCGACGCGGTCGACGACCTCGGTGCGCTGCTCCGGCTGGTCGGAGCGGTGGCGTGACCGCCGCCACGGACTGGCGGCCGGCCGCAGAACAGGCTCTCGCTCGCGGAAGACGCCTCGACCGACGGATTCCCTCTTTCCTGCTGCGCTCTCCGATCAGCCGCCTCGGCTACGCCTGGGGCACGGCCATCGGGTGGATCTGGGGCTCGCTGTGGAGCACCGGCCCCGTCGAGCGGCGCGAAGGCTTGTGGATCTTCCAGGGCATGCCCTCATGGACCTTCAATCGCGGCGGGGTGTGCGTCGGCGGCTGCTTCCTGACGGGAGGCACCCGCCCCAGCGAGGCGGTTCTCCGCCACGAGGCCGTGCACAGGAAGCAGTGGCTCCGCTACGGCTTCCTGATGCCGGTGCTGTACCTCTTTGCGGGGAGGAACCCCCTACGCAATCGCTTCGAGATCGAGGCGGGACTCGAAGACGGCAACTACGTGCGCCGCACGCGGTGACGGGCTGACGGCCTTCGCATGGGGGTGGGCCACTGGACGGCACGTCAACATGCCGTGAGCCGCCTGCGCGTGTGGATCAGCGGTCGGCGGGCAGCAGGCCGAAGCGCTCGGGAGCGTGGATGAGCGACGGGGAGATCTCCAGCGCACTCGTCAGGTGGTCGATGATGTCGGCCGTGCCGAGGTAGCTGCCGAGCAGAGTGACGTGGGTCTCGATCTCGTCGTCGCACATCATCTCGTCGGCCCACGCGCAGGTCGCTCTTGCCAGAGCCTGACCGGGTGCGCACGCCCGACCGCTTCCGGGAGCACCGGACCGCTGCTCACGAGCGAGCCACGTGACCGTCATTCGACCAGGAGCATCGATCACGCCGATGTCGGCGACCTCGGGCACCTCGATGAAGATACGACCCGACGCGCACAACGGCAGCGTGGTCAGGAACACCTCGAGCTCAGTGAGCGAGTGCTCGTCTGCCGTCACCAGGTGATGGGAACGCTGACGTGCCGCGCGACGTTCGGCGCGCGTGCCGCGAGTCTCGAGCGAGGTGTCCATGGTGTCTTCATCGTACACCAAGTGAAGGCTTGCCTAACCTTGCATCAGCTCGGTCATCGCCGGGAGCTTTCGGTGGAGGAAGCCGGTTCGACGAGCGCCGCCACCAAGGCGGCCAGTTCGGCCTCGGTCATCCCCTGCGCGCGCAGGTATGCGGCAGCAGACCCCCACCGTTCGTCGACCTGCCGCAGCAGACGACGCATCACGGGCGCCGGGGACTGGGTCGCGAGCGCCACCGCGTGCACGGCCTCCGGGTGCTGGGTCCGCAGGTACTCGGCGATCCACCGCGTGCGCTGAGCAGGAAGCTGCGACTCGGTGAGCGCATAGTCGGCGATCACGGCCTCGCGATCGGCTCCGACGGCGGCGAGAGCGAGGGCGACGGTGACGCCGGTCCGATCTTTGCCGACGGTGCAGTGCACCAGCGTGCACTCTCCCGCGGCGATGATGCGGATGGCGTCGACGAGTCGTTCGCCGCTCTCCTCGAGCAGATGCAGATACAGGTCTTCGAGACTCGTGTCGGCCTCGAAGAAGGATCGCACCGAACCCAGGAACAAGGGAAGGTGCGTGGTGTCCGGCCCCTCGATCTCCGTGGGTTCCGCAGCGACCTCTTCGCCGTCGCGCAGATCGACGATGTGCCGAACCTGTGCCCGCAGCGCGGCGGCGCCGGATGCGGTCGCAGCCGAGAGCTGTCCCGATCGCAGCAGCACCCCGGAACGGATACGACCACCGTTCGCCGGCATACCCCCGACATCCCGGATGTTCGAGACACCCTCGACCTCGAGGATCGTCATGCCTGACCCTTCGGATCGCGAGCAGGAACGGGGTAGCGTCCCGCGATCACGATGCGGTTGAAGGCGTTGATCGACACGCAGGCCCAGCTGAGCGCCGCGTACTCCTTCTCGGTGAACACACTTCCCACCTGGTCGTAGACCTCGTCGGAGATCCCGTCCTCGGCGATGAACGTGAACGCTTCGGCGAGCTCGAGGGCGGCGCGTTCCCGCTCGCTGAACACACCGCTCTCGCGCCACGTGGGGATCTGCGTGAGAGTGTCGGTGTCGACCCCCGCCGCCACCGCTCGGTCGACATGGATCCGCGCGCAGTACGCGCACCCGTTGAGCTGCGAGCAGTGGATCATGACGAGCTCCTTGAGGCGGTCGTCGATGCCGTTGGCCGCGCAGATCTGCCCCACGGTCTTCGAGAACGCGTCAAGCGCCTGGTACGCCGTCGGCTCGGTCTTGGACAGGTGCACACGCGTCTCGCTCATGACTCCATGATATTCGGCGAGCATCGCCCACGCTCCGACTGACGCGTCTGCAGGAAATGCATATTGACAACAGAAGAGCGAAACATAGAGACATAATGAGCAACCGAGCGCCGCAATTGCTTGTCGTAATGGTCCTGCATTTCCTGCGCGTCTGCGCGAGGGCGCAGAATGTGGAGGTGGCGATCGACATCAGCGAGTTCAGCTATCTTCCCGCACAAGCCGAAGCACTCGGCGTGCCGTTCCCGGCGGTGGAGCGTCTCACCCTTCCGCTGCCGGACGGACGCACCCTGAGCGCCCTTCGTTTCGGAACCGACGAGCCGCGCGTGACACTGCTGCACGGAGCGGGCCTGAACGCGCACACCTGGGACACCACATCGCTTGCGCTGCAGCAGCCGCTGCTCGCGATCGATCTCGCCGGGCACGGCGACTCCTCCTGGCGTGACGACATCGACTACACGCCGCGAACGCTCGCCCGCGACGTGGCCGCCGCGCTCGACGCCTGGGCCACGCAGCCCCAGGTCGTGGTCGGCCAGTCGCTCGGAGGACTCACCGGTGCCGCGCTCGCAGCCGCACGACCCGATCTGGTAGCCGAGCTCATCATCGTCGACATCACGCCAGGGATCGACGTGACAGCCGGACCCGCGGCGCTGCGCGAGTTCTACGCGGGCCCGACCGACTTCGCCACGCGGGACGAACTCGTCGACAAGGCGATCGCGCTCGGCTTCGGCGGATCCCGCCCCGAGACCGAACGCGGTGTCTTCCTGAACACGCGCGTACGCGAGGACGGACGCGTGGAGTGGAAGCACCACTTCGCACACCTCGCCGCCCAGGCTCTCGCCGCTCACGACCCCGGATCGGCAACCGCCCCGTCGGTGCTGCACGAGACGGGCTGGGATGACCTGGCCGCAGTCAGCGCGCCGATCACCCTGGTGCGGGCCGCACGAGGATTCGTCAGCGAAGCCGATGCCGCCGAGCTCCAGCGACGCGTGCCTGCGGCGCAGCTGGTCGTCCTCGATGCGACCCATAACGTGCAGGAGACGGCACCGACCGCTCTCGCCGGTCTCATCGGCTCGGCAGCACCCGCCGCCGGAATATGACTCTCCGTTCCATACACGACCCGCACCCCGCCTCACATCTCTAGGCTCGATTCCACGGCACACAGCAGCTGCCGCACCGAGAGGAAACGCCCATGTTCCGACGCACCCGACGTCTCGCGCTGATATCCGCGCTCGCGGCCACCGCCGTGATCCTGAGCGCCTGCTCCGGCACCACCGAGCCCGAGCCCAGCAGCGCAGCGGGAACACCCGACCCGAGCGCCACCCTCCACGTCGGGCTCGTCCTCGAGCCGACCAATCTCGACATCCGCCACACCAGTGGTGCCGCGCTCGAGCAGATCCTGATCGACAACATCTACGAGGGTCTCGTCACCCGCACGCAGGACAATGAGATCGAGGGTCGCCTCGCCTCCGACTACACCGTCTCGTCCGACGGTCTCACGTACACGTTCACCCTGAACGACGGCGTCGTCTTCCACGACGGCACGCCGCTCACGTCCGCCGACGTCGTCTCCTCGTACGAGACCGTGCGCACGGATGCGACCGTCCAGGGCAACGCGGACTTCGCCTCGGTGACGGCGATCACTGCACCGGACCCGACGACGGTCGAGATCGTGCTGTCCGCACCGAACCAGAACTTCCTGTTCGCCCTCACGGGGCCCGCCGGTCTGGTGTTCAAGACCGGAGACACCACCGATCTGAAGACGGCCGAGAATGGTACCGGTCCCTTCACCCTGACGCGCTGGAACAAGGGCAGCACCATCACCTTCGCGCGCAACGACGCCTACTGGGGCGATCCGGCCGGCGTCGCTCAGGTGGAGTTCCAGTACATCCCCGACTTCACCGCGGGGGTGAACGCCGCGCTGGCCGGCGACGTGGACGTGCTCACGGCCGTGGATCCGAACCTCGCGCCGCAGCTCGAGGACTCGGGAGACTTCGCCCTCACGACCGGGCGCACCACCGACAAGGCCACTCTCGCCTTCAACAACAAGAAGGCCCCGCTCGACGACGTCCGCGTGCGCGAAGCACTCCGGCTCGCCATCGACCACGAAGCTCTCATCGAGGCGGTCGGCGCCGGCACCGCGCTGTACGGGCCGATCCCCGAGCTCGACCCCGGCTACGAAGACCTGTCCGACGTGATCTCCTACGACCCCGAGAAGGCCAAGGATCTGCTCGCAGAGGCCGGCCAGAAGGACTTGGAGCTGACGCTCACGATCCCCTCCTTCTACGGCACGACGGTGCCGAAGGTCCTGATCTCGGACTTCAAGAAGATCGGCGTGACGCTCGAAGTCAACTCCGTCGAGTTCCCCACCTGGTTGGAGGACGTCTACACGAACCACGACTACGACCTCAGCTTCGTTCTGCACGTCGAGCCGCGGGACTTCGGCAACTTCGCCGACCCGGACTACTACTTCGGCTACGACAACGCCGAGGTGCAGGACCTGTATGCGAAGGCACTTGCCGAGGTCGACCCGGACAAGTCCGCTGACCTGCTCGCGCAGGCCGCACGCATCGTGTCGGAGGACCACGCCGCCGACTGGCTCTACAACGGCGCGACGATCACGGCGGTGAGCCCGATCGTGGCCGGCTTCCCCGAGGACTCGATCAACTCGCGCATCAACCTCGCGGGCGTCACCGTCTCCGCCGAGAAGTAGCGAGCGGTCACCCCTCCGTGATCCGCTATGCGCTCGTCCGAGGAGCCCTGCTCATCGCAGGGCTCCTCGTGTCGAGCGTGCTCATCTTCCTGACGCTCCGCGTCTTCCCCGGCGATGTCGCACAGCTCATCGCCGGCACCCAGGCCTCCCCCGCCGAGGTCGAGGCCCTGCGCGAATCCCTCGGACTGAACCGGCCTCTGCTCGCCCAGTACACCGACTGGATCGGCGGCATCTTCCGCGGCGACCTCGGCACCTCTCTGCTGTCGGGCGCCTCCGTCGGCGAAGAGCTCCTCCTCAAGGCTCAGGTCACCGTTCCGCTCGGCATCATGTCGCTCCTGATCGCCGTGCTCATCGCCGTGCCCTTCGGCATCCTGGCCGCGCTCCTGCGCAACCGACGCGGCGGCACCGCGCTCAGCGTCGGCGCTCAGGCGCTGGCCGCCGTCCCCGTGGTGTGGGCCGGCATGATGCTCATCGTCGTCTTCTCGGTCTGGCTGGGCTGGCTTCCACCGCAGGGGTTCCCCCGCACCGGCTGGTCGACGCCCGGAAGGGCGATCGAATCGCTCCTGCTCCCCGCACTGACGATCGGGATCGTGGAGGGGGCGATGCTGATGCGATTCGTACGCAGTGCGACGCTCCAAGCCGCAGGACAGGACTTCGTCCGCACCGCCGCAGCGAAGGGCCTCACCCGCACTCGAGCGCTCATCCAGCACGGCATCCCGGCCGTCGGCCTCTCGATCATCACGGTGCTCGGCCTCCAGGTCGCCGGCATCATCGTCGGATCGGTCGTGATCGAGCAGCTGTTCACCCTCCCGGGAATCGGACGCATGCTCGTCGCCGATGTCGGAACGCGAGACCTCATCAAGGTGCAGAGCGAGCTGCTCGTGCTCACCGGATTCGTGCTGGTCGTGGGCTTCCTGGTCGACCTCGTGCACCGCGCGATCGACCCTCGACAGCGGGAGGCCGCATGACCCCGCGCTGGCTGGGCCGACTGTGGGACACCTCGACGGGGCGCTTCGGTGCCATCGTCGTCGTCGTGATCGCCCTCACCGCGCTCGTCGCCCTCTTCTGGACACCCTTCGATCCGCAGGCATCGGACATCGGCGATCGCTGGCTGCCGCCGAGCTGGCCGCATCTGCTGGGCACCGACGACACGGGTCGCGACATCCTGAGCCTGCTGATGGCGGGTGCCCGCACGACCGTCTTCGTGAGCATCGGAGCAGGGCTCGTCGCCACCGTGGTCGGTATCGCACTCGCAGCCCTCGGAGCACTGACCGCACGCTGGCTGCGTGAGACCGTGGCGGTACTCGTCGACATCCTGATCGCATTCCCCGTGCTGCTGATCGCCATGATGATCTCCTCGGTCTGGGGCGGATCCCTCTGGGTGGTGATCTGGGCGGTGGGAATCGGCTTCGGCGTCAACATCGCGCGCGTCACCCGCCCCGAGTTGCGCCGTGTGCAGCAGAGCGACTTCGTCCTCGCTGCGCGAGCCGTGGGGGTCACACCTGCTCAGAGCCTCATGCGACATCTGCTGCCGAACGTCGCTCCCGTCTTCATCGTGCAGCTGTCGTGGTCGATGGCGGTCGCGGTCCTCGCCGAAGCCGGCCTCTCGTATCTGGGTTTCGGCGCCTCGGTGGTCGAACCGAGCTGGGGCCTGCTGCTCGCCGACCTCCAACGGTATATCGGGGTGCATCCGCTGTCCGTGCTCTGGCCGGGGCTCACGATCACGATCACCGTCCTCGCGCTGAACCTGCTGGGCGACGGTCTGCGCGAGGCGACCGACCCGACACTGCGGCATCGCGCCGCCGAGATCCACACCCCGGCGGTGGTCGCATGAGCCTCTCCGTGAAGGACCTCGTGGTCGAGATCGATGGACGACCCGTCGTCGACGGCATCTCCTTCGAGGTGCCCGACGGCGCGCGACTCGGACTCATCGGCGCGTCCGGGTCCGGCAAGTCCCTCACCGCGCTCGCTGTGCTGGGGCTGCTCCCGGACGGCGCGACCGCGAGCGGGAGCATCCGCTGGAACGGCACCGA
This sequence comes from Microbacterium sp. K27, assembly GCF_004794435.1. Lineage (NCBI taxonomy): Bacteria > Bacillati > Actinomycetota > Actinomycetes > Micrococcales > Microbacteriaceae > Microbacterium > Microbacterium sp. K27. The sequence continues at coordinate 11,594 of NZ_SSDK01000026.1, read as the reverse complement.
GCTGGTGGGGATGCCGGATCGCGAGCTGGCCCACCTTCGCGGCGACGACATCGGCATCGTGTTCCAGGAGCCGCGCACGGCACTGAATCCGATCAGGACCGTCGGTCGGCAGATCGCGGAATCGATCCGCATCCACGAGGGACTCGGGCGCCGCGAGGCCCGGGAGAGGGCGATCGCGGAAGCGGCACGGGTGCGGCTTCCCGACCCCGCGTCGATCGTGGACCGGTACCCGCATCAGCTCTCCGGCGGTCAGCGCCAGCGTGTCGCCATCGCGATGGCACTCGCGTGTCGTCCGAGGCTGCTCATCGCCGATGAGCCGACGACCGCGCTCGACGTCACGATCCAGGCCGAGATCCTCTCCCTGCTGCTCGCGCTCGTCGCGGACGAGGGCATGTCCCTCGTGTTCATCACCCACGACCTCGCCGTGCTCGCACAGGTCGCGACCGAGGGAGTCGTGCTCGAAAACGGGCACGTCGTCGAAGCCGCCCCGGTCTCGACCCTTCTCTCCGCACCGTCCTCGCCCATCACCCAGGGGCTGCTGCGGGATGCGACGGCGACCCTGTGGCGTCCGGACGGGGGTGCCGCGTGAGCCTGATCGAAGCCCGAGGGCTCAGTCGCGACTTCTTCGTCCCGAAACGCTCCGCATTCGAGCGCACCCGCACGCAGACCGCCCTGGCTCCCACCGACCTCGACATCGTCGAAGGATCGTCCGTCGGCATCATCGGCGAATCCGGATCGGGCAAGTCCACTCTGGTCAGGCTGCTGCTGGGACTGGACCGACCGACGTCCGGCACGATCGCCGTCGGCGGCCGCCCGGTCGACGCCACCGCATCGGCGAGGTCCCTGCATTGGCTGCGCCGCGAGACAGGGCTGGTGTTCCAGGACCCGTACGCGTCGCTCGACCCCCGGATGACGGCCGGTCAGATCGTGCGAGAACCGCTCTGGGCCCTCGGCATCGAGGGGGATCACCGTGCGCGTGTGCGGGAGGTGCTCGCCCGGGTCGGGCTCGAACCCGAGATGGGTGACCGCTATCCGCATGAGTTCTCGGGCGGGCAGCGGCAGCGGATCGCCCTCGCGCGAGCGATCGTGCATGGCCCGCGGATCCTGGTCGGCGACGAGCCGCTGTCGGCGTTGGACGTGACCGTTCGTGCCCAGATCCTCGAGCTGCTGATCGAACTGCGACACACGACCGCCCTCACGCTGGTGCTCGTGTCGCACGACATCGGAGTGGTGCAGAACCTGTGCGACACGGTCGTCGTGATGAAGGACGGCCATATCGTCGAGCGGGGCGCTACTCGCGACGTGCTCCTGCATCCGACACAGGACTACACGAAGAGGCTGCTCTCGGCCATCCCCGTCATCCCCGCCGGCCCCGGGCATTGAGAGATCGATCGCGAGACCGGACGAGCGTCCTCAGCGCCGCGAGCCGAAGAGCCCTCCCCGCCGCCGCCCTGTCGGCTTGAGCACGCGGCGCATGTACACGGTGCCGAGGTCTCGGCCGAACTTGTACCCGACGCGTCCCATCCGTCCCGCTTCGACGAAGCCGAGCTTCTCGTGCAGTCGAATCGACGCCTCCGCACCGTGGTCGCTGATGACCGCGACCATCTCTCGGAGGCCGATCTGCTCGCAGGCATCGATGAGCGCCTGCAGCAACGCCGCCCCCAGGCCTTTGCCTCCCGCACCGGGACCGAGGTAGATCGAATCCTCGACGGTGTACTTGTAGGCGTTCTTGCCTGCCCATGGCTGCGCGAGGGCGTAGCCCATCACCTCGCCGCCCGGGGACACCGCGACGAGAAACGGAAGCTCGAGCCGGGCGAGCAGAGCGTACTTGTCGCGCCAGTAGGGAATGCTGCTGCGTCGCTCGTCGAGTGTCACGGCCGAATTGCTCACGAAGTGGTTGTAGATCTCGCGCACATGGGGCAGGTCGGCAGGCCGCGCGGCGCGGATCGTGTACGAGAAGATCTCGGGCGCGGGCGCAGGCCGCAGGTGGCGCGGCAGGACACGACGACGGTCCCCCGGCTCGAACTGCATGCGCTCAGCTTAGAGAGGGAGAGGCTTCGCCTTCCACCCTCCAGTCCACGGGCTCGGCACCCCGTTCCTCGAGGAGGGCGTTCGCCCGCGAGAACGGACGTGATCCGAAGAAGCCGCGGCGGGCCGAGAGCGGGGATGGATGAGCCGAGGAGATGACCGGCGTCTCCCCGAGGAGGGGCCGCAGGTTGGCTGCGTCCTTCCCCCACAGGATCGCGACGAGCGGCTGATCGCGCGCGACGAGCGCACGGATCGCGAGCTCCGTGACCTTCTCCCACCCCCACCCTCTGTGAGAGGCCGCCTCACCGGGACGCACGGTGAGCACGCGGTTGAGCAGGAGGACGCCCTGATCGCTCCACGCCGTCAGATCACCGTGCGGTGCGGGAGGGATGCCCAGGTCGGTCTCGCGCTCCTTGTAGATGTTCGAGAGACTGCGCGGCAGCGGGCGCACATCGCGATCGACGGCGAACGAGAGTCCGATGGGATGTCCGGGCGTGGGGTAGGGATCCTGCCCGGTGATGAGGACGCGGACGTCGGACAGCGGCCGCTGGAAGGCCCTGAGCACGTTCGCGCCCGCCGGCAGGTATCCCCGCCCTGCCTCCTGCTCGTCGCGGAGCCGCTCCCCCAGGGAGGTGATCGTGTCCTGGACGGGGGCCAGCGCCTCCGCCCATCCGGCGTCGATCAGCCCGCCCTCGGCGAGCTCTGCGAGAGTCTGGGCCATCGTCAGTCGATGGAGCGCACCCGCAGCGGGCCGCGGGCGAGCAGGTGCTGCGCGGACTGCGCTACCGGCCGCATCGTGATCAGGTCGAGGTTCACGCGTCCGGGCGACTCCAGCGCATACGCGATCACGTCGGCGACGTCGTCGGCGACGAGCGGGGCGTCGACACCCGCGTACACGGCCTCGGCAGCGACCGAGTCTCCGCCCAGGCGATTGAGCGTGAACTCCTCGGTGTGCACCATACCCGGCGCCACCTCGACCACACGGATCGGCTCGCCGTTGAGTTCCTGACGGAGCACCTTCACCAGCATCGACTCCGCGGCCTTCGCGGCGTTGTAGCCTGCACCGCCGGCGTACGCGGTCTGCGCAGCCGTGGAGGTGACGAAGATCGCATCCGCGTGACCATCCGCTGCCGCGGCTCGGCGCAGGAGCGGGAGCAGACCCGCGACGAGACGTTGGCTCGCCAGCACGTTCGCGTCGAACATCCACTGCCAGTCCTCGACCGATGCGTCCTCGATGCGGTCGGTGCCGCGAGCACCGCCGGCGACCTGGACGAGAGCGTGCACGGGGCCCGACCGCTCGAGTTCGCCCACGAGCGCGTCGACGGCGGAGGCATCGGTGAGGTCGCAGGCGATGGCCGAGGCTCCGGTCTCCGCGGCGAGCGCCGACAGTCGGTCCTCGCGTCGCGCGACCCCCACGACGTCCCATCCCCGGGCACGGAGGGCACGCACCGTCGCCGCGCCGATGCCCGAACTCGCACCTGTCACCACTGCTCGTCTGTTCACCATGCCTCCACCGTACGGCGTTCTCCCCGGAATGCGGACTCCCCCCTGGGGTTGTCGTCGATCGATCCGCCGCAGGATTCCGGGCCTCCGCTCTGTTACGTCACATTTCCCGTCTGTTGTTGACAGACAGCGATATTCCGTACTGTCGCTGCAACGGCATCCGCCACACGACCTTCCGACCACTCCTGGGGGAATCACATGTCCGCACCCGAGTCCTGGCGTTTCGAGACCAAGCAGATCCACTCGGGCGCTGCCCCCGACCCGGTCACCAAGGCACGTGCCACGCCGATCTACCAGACCACCTCGTACGTGTTCGACAGTGCGGACCATGCGGCTAACCTGTTCGCCCTCGCGGAGTTCGGCAACATCTACACCCGCATCCAGAACCCGACGCAGGACGTGCTCGAGCAGCGTCTCGCCGCGCTCGAAGGCGGCACCGGTGCTCTCGTGCTCGCCAGCGGCCAGGCAGCGTCGACCTTCGCGGTCCTGAACATCGCGCAGGCCGGCGACCACTTCGTCGCGTCGAGCTCCATCTACGGCGGCACCTACAACCTCTTCAAGTACACGCTCGCGAAGCTCGGCATCGAGGTCACGTTCGTCGAGAACCAGGACGACCCCGAGGAGTGGCGTCGAGCGGTCCGCCCGAACACGAAGCTGTTCTTCGCGGAGACGATCGGAAACCCGCAGATCAACATCCTCGACATCCGCACCGTCGCCGATGTGGCCCACGAGAACGGCGTCCCGCTGATCGTCGACAACACGATCGCCACCCCGTACCTGATCCGTCCGTTCGAGTTCGGCGCCGACATCGTCGTGCACTCGGTCACGAAGTTCCTCGGCGGCCACGGCACCACGATCGGCGGCGTCATCATCGACGGCGGAAAGTTCGAGTGGTCGAAGAACGTCGACAAGTTCCCCGGCCTCACGGTGCCGGACCCCTCGTACCACGGCGCCAGCTACACCGCCGCCGTCGGCGACCCGCTCGCGTACATCATCAAGGCCCGCGTGCAGCTCCTGCGCGACCTCGGATCCGCCATCGCCCCGCAGAGCGCCTGGAACCTCATCCAGGGCGTCGAGACCCTGTCCCTGCGCATCGAGCGCCACGTGCAGAACGCCCAGGAGATCGCCGAGTGGCTCGACGGCCGCGACGATGTCGCGACGGTCAACTACTCTGGTCTGCCCTCTTCACCCTGGTACGCCAAGGCGAACGAGTACGCGCCCAAGGGCGTCGGCGCCGTGCTGTCGTTCGAGCTGAAGGGCGGCGTCGAAGCCGGACGCGAGTTCGTGAACAGCCTGTCGCTGTTCAGCCACCTCGCCAACATCGGCGACGTGCGCTCGCTCGTCATCCACCCCGCATCGACCACGCATGCGCAGCTGACGCCGGAGCAGCAGCTCACCGCCGGAGTCACGCCGGGCCTGGTCCGACTCTCCGTCGGCATCGAGAACGTCGATGATCTCAAGGCCGACCTCGAGCAGGCTCTCGCCGCGGCCCGCGCCGTGTCGGAGGCCGCGCGCGCCTGACCCGCACACCCCACGAGATGCCCCGGAGCCCGAGCTCCGGGGCATCTTCGCGTGCAGGCGACGTCTTCACCCGGCCGACCCACAGGCGACGGCCTCGACAATGGAAGACCGCCGTGAGGAGAGCATGATCGACGTCGAACACCGACCGCCGCGCGTCCGACGCGTGACGACGACCCGCGCGCGATGGCTCGCCGCCGCCGGCGTCGCCGTGCTGCTCGTCATCGCCGGCGGCTGGATCCCCGGAATCGTCGGCACAGCGGTCGCTGCCGCCCTCCCCTGGCTCGGTCTCGTGCTTCTCGCACTGCTGATCGCCGCGCTGTTCCTCGCCCGCCGAGTGGTCGTCGTGATCCTGGTTCCCGCACTCCTGTGGATCCTCGCGATGGCACCGGCTCTTCCCGCCCTCCCCGGTCCGCCGGGGTCGGAGTCGGCCTCCGCTTCCGGGCTGACGGTCGTGAGCCAGAACGTGAGGGCGCGATCCGGCGGGGCCGCCGCATCCGCGACCGAGCTCGCGCAGAGCGGCGCCGATGTGATCGCCCTCGTGGAGCTCGATGGAGACAGCCTCTCCGCGGCGCAGAACGCCCTCGCCGGGCAGTACCCGCATTCGTACACGGTCGGAACCGTCGGTGTGTGGAGCAGATATCCCCTCGCGAACGCCGAGCCCCTGACGCTGGGACTCAGCTGGAAGCGTGCGCTCCGTGTCGAGGTGCAGGTGCCGTCCACGCCGGTCGCCGTCTACGTGATGCACGCCGCGTCGGTGCGGCCGGGGCACCAGCAGGACCGCGACACGATGCTGAGCGGACTCGCGGACCAGGTCGGCTCCGACCCTGCGGACTCCCTCATCGCCGTCGGCGACTTCAACGCACCGTCGACCGATCCGAGCCTGACGGCCTTGCGCGCGGAAGCCGATTGGGTGCGTCCGACGGATGGGAGCCTCGGGCTCACCTGGCCCGTCGCCTTCCCCCTCGTACGCATCGACCAGGTCTTCGTCCGCGGCCTCGATGTCGTCACGTCGGGCACGATACGGGCGGGGAACAGCGATCATCTCGCCACCCTGACCCGAGTGCGCTGATACACCTGCCGACGACCGACGACCGCGACCGACGACCGACGACCGCGACCGACGACCGACGACCGACGACCGACGCGACGATGCCGACGGGCCGCCTCGATCGTCGCGGTCGGGAGGGTCGGGACATCGGAGCGTAACCTGCCACCGACGAGTCGCGGACCAGGCGAGAATGGGAGCATGGACTGGCAGACGACCTCCGAGGACACGGTGCCCTCGGCGCCCGTGACGGAGGCCGACGTCAGGCTGCTCCGTGCCCGCCCGCCGGCGACCGGAGCATGGCGTGACGGAGACCCGGTGGGCGGTCGCCGGTTCGCCGCCTTCGGCGCCTTCTCGACGGAGAGCGGCGCCGAGCTCCCCGGCATCCGCATCGCCTACGAGTCCTGGGGCGAGCTGAACACGGCACGGGACAACGCCGTGCTCGTGCTGCACGCGCTCACCGGGGACAGCCATGTGCGCGGCGCAGCGGGATCCGGGCACCCCACCGCGGGCTGGTGGGAGGACATCACGGGTCCGGGAGCTCCGCTCGACACAGACCGCTGGTTCGTGATCGCCCCGAACATGCTGGGCGGCTGCCAGGGCTCGACGGGCCCCGCGAGCGTCGCCCCCGACGGCTACGAGTGGGCCTCCCGTTTCCCGTACCTCACGATCCGTGACCAGGTCGCCGCCCAGGTCCGCCTGGCGGATGCGCTCGGCATCGAGAGCTGGGCCGCTGTCATCGGCGGTTCCATGGGCGGGATGCATGCGCTGGAGTGGGCGGCCACACATCCCGAGCGCGTGCAGCGCCTCGCCGTGCTCTCATCTCCCCCGGTGACCACCGCCGACCAGATCGCGCTCAACACCGTGCAGTTGGAGACCATCCGGATGGATCCGCGGTTCCAGGGCGGCGAGTACTACGACCTCGGTGACGGCGACGGCCCACACCGTGGCCTCGCACTGGCCCGGCGCATGGCTCTGCTGAACTACCGCAGCCCGATCGAGCTCAACCAGCGTTTCCAGCGTTCGTGGCAGTCCGACGTGTCGCCGCTCGGGCACGGCGGTCGCTTCGCCGTGGAGTCGTATCTCGACTTCCACGGCAACAAGTTCACACGCCGCTTCGACGCGAACAGCTACATCACGCTCGTCGAAGCCATGAACTCGCACGATGTCGGTCGCGGGCGAGGTGGCGTCGAAGAAGCTCTGCACGCCGTCACCGCCACCACGCTGGTGCTCGGCATCGACAGCGACCGCCTCTTCCCCGTCGACGGGCAGCAGCGCATCGCCCGCAGCATCCCGAACGTCATCGACGACGAAGCCGTGGTGATCACGAGCGACTTCGGGCACGATGGCTTCCTGATCGAGACCGAGGCGGTGGGCTCGAACCTGCGGCGTCTGCTCGACAGCTGACCCCGGCCGCTCAGGTCGCGACGAACCGCCAGGGCAGCGCGCCCGCCTCGAGGCGCCCCTGCTCCCAGGCGAAGGCACGCCCGGCTTCGGACTCGAGCACCCGGGTCTGGAACAGCTGCGCCGCACCGCCCGACGACAGGGCCGATTCCACGTCGCTGAACGCCCCAAGCTGATGGAGCGTGAGCCACGTCGGCGGATACAGCGTCCACTCCCCCGCCGCGTGCCTCGCGAGCGCCTCTGCCGGCGGCACCCAGGCGATCTCCACGACCTCGTCGGCAGCGGGCGAAGGCTCTCCGTCCGGCGCCTCGGCGAGGAAGAACCAGGTGCGGATACGCGTAGGGGCCTCCACCGGCGGCTGCCACTCGGAGAGCACCACGAGGTCGTCGACAGCGAGGCCCACCTCCTCGCGCGTCTCCCTGATCGCGGCACGGCGCGCGTTCTCGGACTCGTCGTCGCCGTCGTGGACGTCGCCCGGTTCGACCTTGCCCCCGGGGAAGACCCATGCACCCGCGAACGACCCGCGATCGGGTCGACGCATCAGCAGCACCTCGAAGGCGGGGTCCGACGCGCGCAGCAGCACAGCAGTGCCGGCGACGGGCAGGGACAGCTCGGGGGCACTCACCCCGTCACTCTACGACCGGACCGACCGCGGCGAAACTACGAGGCGACGAGCTCCGCTGCCGCCGGGCGACGTCCTTCGACGCGGTACGAGAGCAGCGCGATCAGCAGACCGGCCACGGCGAGCGCGGCACCGGTCCATGCCGGTGCGGTGAAGCCCCAGCCGGCGGCGATGACGACGCCCCCGAGGAACGCGCCCAGGCTGTTGCCGATGTTGAGCGCCGAGTGGTTCATGGCTGCGGCGATCGACTGGTTGTCGCCCGCCACGTCCATGAGCCGGGTCTGGATCGTCGGGCTCAGCACGGAGGAGACGAACCCGACCACCAGCACCACCGCGGCCAGGCTGACGATCCAGAACGACAGGAACGCCAGCAGCGCGAAGACCACGGCCATGGCGGCGAGTCCGAAGAGCAGCGTGCGGCGCAGGTCGATGTCGGCGAGGTGACCGCCGACGAGGTTTCCCGCCGTCATCCCGAGCCCCATGAGCACGAGGACGATCGGCACCACCCACTCCGGGGAGCCGGAGACCTCGGTCACCAGCGGGGCGATGTAGCTGTAGACGGCGAAGAATCCGCCGAAACCGATCGCGCCGACGCCCAGGGTGAACCACACCTGCGGGATACGGAACACCCGCAGTTCCTGGCGCATCGTGCGCCCCGGGTCCCCCGGATGTTCCGGGACGAAGAGCGCGATGCAGAGGGTGGCGAGAGCGAAGACGAGCGCCACGACGGCGAAGGCGGAGCGCCAGCCCCACTGCTGCCCGAGGAACGTCCCCAACGGCACGCCCACGACGTTGGCGACCGTGAGGCCGGTGAGGATGAACGCCACACCCTTGGCGCGGTTGCCCGGCCCCATCACATCGGCGGCCACGAGCGCACCGATGCCGAAGTATGCACCGTGCGGCAGCCCGGCGAGGAAGCGCGACGCGGCGACGAGCTCGAACGTGGGCAGCACGACCGTGAGGGCGTTGAACACCGTCAACGCGACGGCCAGCACGATCATCACCCGATGCCGCGGGTAACGCGCGACGAAGCCGGCGATGGTCGGTGCGCCCACCACCACGCCGAGCGCGTAGAGCGAGATCAGCCAGCCGGCCTGGCTCAGCGCATCTTCCTGGCTGGTCGCCCAGAGCGAAGGCAGCAGGTCGGCGGCGATGTTGGGCAGCAGGCCCATGACCACGAATTCGGTCATGCCGATGCCGAAGCTGCCGATGGCGAGGGAGAGGAGCGCCCACTTCGCCGCACCCCTCGATTCAGTCGAGGGATTCACCGGATCAGCTTAGCGGCCGTCGGACCCGGAGGTCGCCCGCCCTGCGCGATCGAGCGTCATGAAGACATCAACGTCATCCTGGGTGTCGACGACGAAACCGTGGCGTTCGTAAAGACGGCGCGCCGGGCTGCCCTGGAGCACGTTGAGTCGATACGGGGTCGCGTCATCGAGCACGATCCCCAGCACGCGGTCACCGAGACCACGGCGCTGATGCGAGGTCGCGATGTAGAAGTGCTCCAGCCAGCGGGACTCCCCCTCCGCACGGATGGCGACCGAGCCGACATCGGTGCCGTCCACGACGATGATCCGGGTCTGCGTCGGTTCGAACGCATCACGGAACCGCTGCCGGACGCGGGTCTCGTCGAAACGCCCCAGCCGCTCCAGGTCGGCCCGAAGCACTTCGGCGCGGAGTTCCGCGATCCACTCGGAGTCGTCGGCCGTCGCCGGTCGAAGAGCGATCGACATGGACGAAGGGGAATCAGTCACCGAACTCCTCGACCGTTGCTTCGTCGATGGCTGCTTCCAGCCGCTCGATCTTCGCGTCCAGCTCTCCGGAGTACCCCGGGCGGATGTCGGCCTTGAGCACGAGCGAGACCCGCGAGCCGAAGGGCATGACCGCCTCGGTCGCGCGCTTCACGACGTCCATGACCGTGTCCCAGTCCGGCCCCTCGATCTCGGTGAACATGCTCGTGGTGCGGTGCGGCAGTCCGGACTCGCGCACCACCCGCACGGCGGCGGCCACGGCGTCGTGCACGGAGGCATCGGTGCGCTCTGCTCCCGCGGAGGGGGTGCCGCTCGGGGCGACGGAGAAGGCGATCAGCATGGTTTCACTCCTGGGTTTTCGGATGACGGACGGGCACGCGCACGAGAGCGCGGGCTGCGAGGACGAGCAGGACGACGAGAAGGATGTTGCGCACCGTGAGGACGGCGACCGAGAGGGCGTCGGCCCGCAGCAGCCCGTCGTAGCCGATCGGATAGACGAGGCACGTGAGCAGGCAGAGCGCGAGGACGAGGACGGCGGGAACGCGTGCTCGGGCCCGATCGAGCACGAGCCAGAGGATCACCGGAGCGATCAACCAGGTCTGGAACTGCGGCGAACCGACCTTGTTGGTGACGATCAGCAGTGTCACCAGTGTGAGCGCGAGCGGCGGGAACAGTCGCGGGAAGATCGCACCGCGCATCGCCTTGAGCGCGCCCAGCACCGTGACCGCCAGCACGGAGAGCACCATGAGCGGCGTGAGCGCGGCGGACACGGCATCGACCCCCGGCGCGGTGATCTGGAAGGTCAGGATCTCGAAGCTGTACTCGATGCGGGCGGCGCCGGCGACCGCGAGCCACAGGAAGGGGGTGGCGGCCACGGCTTCGATCTGCAGCCCTCGTCCGGTCTGCTCGGTCAGGAAGCCGAGGACCTCGGTGTCCGCCCCGAGCAGGAGCAGAGTCGCGACGACCCCGACACTGACGACGGCGGCGGCGACCAGCACCCGCACGCGCGCACGGAGCGCGACGACGGCGGCGAGCACGAGCGCACCGGGCCAGATCTTGATCCATGCCCCGATCGTGAGGAGAGCGGCTCCGACAGCGGGCCGCGACACGAGCCAGAGTCCGCCGATCACGGCGATCGGGACGGTGATCGCATCGATCCGGTAGAGCGCGATCGGTCCGAGGAACACCAGTGCGCCGCACCAGAACCAGGCCGCGACACGGCGCGCGTGCGAGGGCGCGCGCCCCACCAGCACAGCGAAGGCGACGGCGTCGAGGATGACGACCAGGACCGCCCATCCGACGAGATACGCACTGGATACTCCGAGCAGAGGCACGAGCGGCGCGGAGAGCACGGCGGCGACGAGCATCGGCACGAGGGCGAGCTGAGGGTAGACCCATGTCTCGGTGACACCGACGATCGGTCCCCCGCCGAGTGCAGAGGACGCCCAGGGCTCGTACACGAGCACCACATCGCCCATGGGCTGGCTGGGGTAGACCCAGCCGGCCCATGCGGTGAGCGCGTGCACGACGAGGAAGACGCTCCACAGCGCGACCACCCGGGCCGTCGACGCGCGATTCACGCCAGGACGTCCGCGATCGCGAGTGGAAGGGCCTCGGCCACGTCCATCGCGACGATCGGATGCCCCGCCCCGCCGTCACGCACGCCGGCGGCGATACGCCCGGCGTGGCCGTGCAGCCACGCTCCGGCCGCGGCGACCTC
>NZ_SSDK01000025.1:0-52690 GCF_004794435.1 Microbacterium sp. K27 | reverse complement strand
CCTGCCGGTTTGAGCAGGCGGGGCCTGCTCGGCCTGGCCATCGGGGGCGGCGTCGCGGGCCTCGCGGTCGGCGCCGGTGCGGGTCTCGCCGGCGGCGTCGCGCTCGGGCGGGCGCGTGCGGCGGAGGACGCGCATTCCGCATACGCGTTCTTCGGCGATCACCAGGCAGGCATCACCACTCCGGTGCAGGACCATCTGCATTTCGCCAGCTTCGACATGATGCCGCGCACGGATCGCGACGACCTCATCTCGTTGCTGCAGGACTGGTCGTACGCGGCCTCCCGCATGGCGCAGGGCCTCGAAGTCAGTGCAACGGGTGCGGTCGGTGGGCCGGCCGAAGCGCCGCCGGACGACACGGGGGAGGCGCTGGGGCTTCCCGCCGCCGGGCTCACGATCACGTTCGGCTTCGGGCCGGGACTCTTCGAGAACGAGGACGGCGACCGCTACGGGATCGCCGCGCAGCGTCCCCCGGGGCTGGAACGGCTCCCGGCGTTCCTCGGTGACGATCTCGATCCGCAGACCTCTCACGGCGACCTGTGCATCCAGGCCTGCGCCGACGACCCGCAGGTGGCGGTGCATGCGATCCGCAACCTCAGCCGCATCGCCTTCGGCCGGGCTCGGCTGCGCTGGTCGCAGCTGGGATTCGGCAAGACGTCGCGCACGACGGCGACGCAGGCGACGCCGCGCAATCTCTTCGGGTTCAAGGACGGCACCGCGAACATCCTGGCCGATGACACCGAGGCGCTCGGCGATCACGTCTGGGTATCGGAGAAGGACGACCCGGCGTGGCTGTCCGGCGGGTCCTACCTCGTGGCCAGGAAGATCGCGATGCTCATCGAGACCTGGGACCGCGTGCGCCTGTCGGAGCAGGACACCATCATCGGTCGGGACAAGGGCGAGGGCGCACCGCTCTCCGGCGGAGACGAGTTCACGGCACCGGACTTCCACAGCAAGGCGATCGACGCGAACAGTCACGTGAGTCTCGCGCATCCGGAGAAGAACGACGGCATCCGCATCCTCCGCCGCGGCTACAACTACGTCGACGGGAACAACACGCTCGGACGCCTCGATGCCGGGCTCTTCTTCCTGTCGTACCAGCGCGATCCTGCACAGTTCATCTCGCTGCAGCGTCGGTTGTCGACAGATCTCATGAACGAGTACATCCGCCACGTCGGTTCGGGCATCTGGGCGGTGCCGGCGGGGGCGAAGCCGGGGTCCTACGTAGGGGCCGGGCTGTTCGCCTGAGCGGTCACGGCTCGTGTGTGCTCGTGAGCGCCTCCACCGCGAACGCGGCGATGGCATCCGCGCCGAAGTGATCGTCTGCCGTGATCGTGACCACGGCGTCGTCGAGGAAGATGAGCAGCTGGCCGTAGGCGCCGTGAAGTCTCCACGCCGGCCCCGGCCCGCCCCATCCTGCAAGGGCGTAGCGATCGTAGTCCGCGCTCTCGCCGGCGACCCGCCATTCCGTGTGCATCGCGTCGATCCATCCTGGGGCGATCAGTTGTCGGCCCTCCCACACCCCGCGATCTCTGATCAGGAGTCCGAGACGGGAGAGCTCTTCGGTGCGCAGAGAGAGCCCGCCTCCGGCGACGATGCGACCCTGAGGGCTGCGCTCCCACTCCACGTCGATGATGCCGAGCGGGTCGAAGAGACGGGGGACGAGATAGTCGCCGATGTCGCCGACTACTGCGGCCAGCGCCGTCATCGCGGTGTACGTGCTCGCGTTCGAGTACTGGAACGACCGTCCGCCCGACGGGCGTCGCAGGAACTCGCGGGCGAGGTCCGGCCAGTCCGTCATCAGCGTCTCCGACCAGGGCAGATCGATCCCGCTGGTCATCGAGAGCAGGTGCCGCAGCGTGACGTCCTCGACGCCAGCTCCCAGCTCGAAGCCGGGGAGGTACGTGCCGACGGGCATGTCGAGCGACACCGCACCCTCGTCGGCGGCCAGTCCCGCAGCCAGAACGCAGACGCCTTTCGCGACGGAGTGCACGTCCTCCCGCACGTCGTCGGTCCAGCGGTGGTCGGCGGTCTCGGTGGCGACGCGGACGTGCAGCCCGTGAGCGCCGAACCCCGTCTCCTCGATGCGTTCGACGATGCGGTCTCGAACGGTCTGTGCGCGGCTCACACCTTCGAGGTTATCGTCCGGTCTGGCGCGGGCGCCGCGAGCCCGTCGGGTCGTTCCGGCGCCCCTCCTTGGAGGCGAGCGCCGGGTCGGCGAAGAGCCACCCTGGGCGGGGTTCCACCAGCGGGCGGAAGACCCACCTGACCGGCTTCGTCGCCAGCGCGAGGGCGATCAGCACTGACGCCACGGTGACGAGGGGGAGCCAGATCCAGGTCGGCTCGAGGCTCTGCAGGATCCCGCTCTCGCGGAAGGGGTACAGCACGAAAGAATGCAGGAGGAACACGTACATCGTGTACTGGCCGAATGCCGTCCACCAGTGGGCGCCCCGTGGGATGAGGGCGAAGAAGGCGGCGCTGAGCACGACGGCGAGCAACATCAGGAGTATCCGCACCCCGCCGGCCCACCACTGCTCCCCGCCCAGGTCGGCATAGGAGTCCTCGTAGAAGAGCCAGTGCCGCAGGTCGGACGCCTGCCACAGCGGAAGCCAGTTCCAGGCCGCAAAGCCGGCCAGAGCGAAGATCGCGACGGCGCCGCCCCGGATCCACCACGGGCGGAAGTCGAGGAGGCGGAACCTGTCGACGATGTCGTGCTCGCGCAGCCACCAGCCCAGCGTGAAGAAGGGAAGGAGCCCCAGGGTGCGGGACAGCGAGAACGTGCTGTCGACGTTCGGCAGGTATCCCACGCCGACCGAGATGACCACGGTCCACAGCAGTGGCCACCGAAGCAGTGCGAGGTACGGGAGCACGAGCCGGAAGATCCCGAGCGCGAGGAGGAACCACAGCGTCCAGCTCGGTTTCGTGATGTTCGGATCGACCTGGCCCTCGACCAGCCATTTGGTGAGTGTCCACAGCGTCTCGAAGATGACGTAGGGGAGCAGGATGTCCGTGACCACCCTGGCCATCTGCGTCTTGGAGGGCGAGCCGGACTTCGAGAAGTAGCCGGAGATGATGGCGAACGCCGGCATGTGGAACGCGTACAACGCGAGGTAGAACGCGAAGGCGATGTCGGAGTCGTACGTCAGGCGCTGGATCGCGTGACCGAGCACGACGAGCACGATGCAGACGTAGCGCGCGTTGTCCCAGAACGGCACACGTCTCCGCCTGCGGGGAACCGATCCTGTGGGGGGCCCTGAGATGTCGGCGCCGGCACTGCTCATCGTTCGAGGCTACAGGCCGGGAATAAAGTTGAAGTGAGCGCGTTGACACAGATACATTCAAATGAATAGAAACGGATGCGAGTCATCCGGTTCGGAGACACGGAGCAATCATGAGCGAGCAGTCAGGCGCGCAGGCGATGCAGTTCGGCATCATGTCGGTCAGCGACATCACGCGCGATCCCACCACCGGGATCACCCCCAGTGAGCAGGAGCGCATCAAGGCGACCACGGCGATCGCCGTGCACGCCGAAGAGGTCGGACTCGACGTCTTCGCGATCGGCGAGCACCACAACCCGCCGTTCTGGTCCTCCAGCCCCACGACCTTCCTCGCGGCGCTGGCCGCGCAGACCGAGCGCCTGATCGTCTCCACGTCGACGACGCTCATCACCACGAACGATCCCGTGCGCATCGCCGAGGAGTACGCGATGCTGCAGCATGTCTCTGACGGCCGCATGGACCTCATGCTCGGTCGTGGGAACACCGGTCCGGTGTATCCCTGGTTCGGTCAGGACATCCGCCAGGGACTCCCGCTCGCGATCGAGAACTACGCCCTGCTGCACAAGCTGTGGCGTGAGGACGTCGTCGACTGGGAGGGCAAGTTCCGCACGCCGCTGCAGGGCTTCACGTCGACTCCGCGCCCCCTCGACGGGATCGCGCCGTTCGTATGGCACGGATCCATCCGCACGCCGGAGATCGCCGAGCAGGCTGCGTACTACGGTGACGGCTTCTTCGCGAACAACATCTTCTGGCCCAAGGAGCACTACCAGCGCCTCATCGAGCTGTACCGCCAGCGCTTCGAGCACTACGGCCACGGCACACGGGAACAGGCGATCGTGGGTCTCGGCGGACAGGTGTTCATGGCCGCGAAGTCGCAGGACGCGGTGGACCAGTTCCGTCCGTACTTCGACAACGCGCCCGTCTACGGTCACGGGCCGAGCATGGAGGACTTCACCGAGATGACTCCGCTGACGGTGGGTTCCCCGCAGCAGGTGATCGACCGGTACGCCGCGATGCGCGAGCACTACGGCGACTACCAGCGGCAACTCTTCCTGATCGACCACGCGGGTCTGCCGCTCAAGACGGTGCTGGAGCAGCTCGACATCCTCGGTTCCGAGGTCGTGCCGGTGCTCCGCAAGGAGCTCGCGAAAGACCGCCCCGCCGCCGTGCCCGACGCGCCGACCCACGCGGCACGCGTCAGGGCCGAGTTCGGCGACGGTCCGACCCGTCAGGCGCGCCCCGGTGCCAACCGCGGTGACAACCTGACAGGCGATTCGCCCTACCAGGACAGCCCGGCCCCCGCAGGCGCAGCCTTCGGGCTCGGCCGCACGGAGGCGTGACATGACCGTGCGTCGTATCGCCGTGGTCTCCGCCGGCCTGTCGAACCCGTCGTCCACGCGGATGCTCGCGGACCGACTCGCGGCCGAGACCGTGAAAGCCCTCGCCGAGCACGACATCGAAGCGAGCGTCGACGTGATCGAGCTGCGGGACTATGCGCACGACATCACGAACAACCTGCTCACCGGGTTCGCGCCGCCGGCCCTGGAGACGGCGATCAACACGGTGGTCTCCGCCGACGCGCTGATCGCGGTGACGCCGATCTTCTCGACGAGCTACTCGGGGTTGTTCAAGTCCTTCATCGACGTGCTCGACCCGGATGCGCTCACCGGCACGCCCGTGCTGATCGGTGCGAACGCCGGCACCGCGCGGCATTCGCTGGCGATCGACTACGCGATCCGCCCGCTCTTCGCCTACCTGCATGCGGAGCCCGTCTCGACCGGGGTGTTCGCGGCGTCGAGCGACTGGGGTGGGGCGGGAGACGACGTCGCGCCGCTCGCCAAGCGCGTCGAGAAGGGTGCCAGGGAGTTGGCGGAGGCGATCGCCCGACGCGAAGCGACCGCGGTCGCCGACCCGTACGATCCGGCGACGTACCTGGGAGAGGGGCGTTCCTTCGGCCACATGCTCGGCGGTCTCGCGGGCGAGTGAGCGGCGCATGACGCCATCGACGATGTCCGAGGGATATCGTACGGTGGCGTCATGTCCACACACCCCGCGCTCGTCGTGCTCCAGGAACGACTCACCGGCACCCTCCTCCTCCCCGAAGACGACGCTTACGATGCAGCGCGACAGCCGTGGAATCTCGCGATCGAGCAGCGGCCGGATGCGGTGGCGATACCTGCCGACGTCGACGACCTCCGTGCACTGCTGAGTGCGGCACGCGAGTCCGGCACGCCGCTCGCGATCCAGCCGAGTGGTCATGGCGCCTCCGGATCCCTGGCCGGCACCGTGCTCGTGCGCATGGGTGCTTTCGACGATCTGGAGGTCGACCTCGAAAGCGGCATCGTCAGAGTCGGTACCGGCGTGCGCTGGGGAGCTGTCGTCGAGGCGCTCGAAGGCACGGGGTGGGTCGCTCCTGCCGGAACCAGTCCGGTGGTGAGCGTCGCGGGGTACACGCTGGGCGGCGGACACTCGTGGTTCAGCCGGACGGCGGGTCTCGGGTCCGACAACCTGCGCGCGGCGTGGGTGCTGCGCACCGACGGCACGCACGAGCGCGTCGACGACGACACCGATGCCGACCTCATGTGGGCGCTGCGGGGCGCCGGCGGCCTCGTCGGGATCGTGACCGCGACCGAGATCGATCTGGTGCGGGCACCCGCCGTCTGGGGGGCGAACCTCAGCTTCGACGTCGCTGATGCCCCAGCGGTGGTCCGTGCCGTCCGCGACCTCGCAGCC
Source organism: Microbacterium sp. K27 (assembly GCF_004794435.1). Taxonomy (NCBI): domain Bacteria; kingdom Bacillati; phylum Actinomycetota; class Actinomycetes; order Micrococcales; family Microbacteriaceae; genus Microbacterium; species Microbacterium sp. K27. The sequence continues at coordinate 46,682 of NZ_SSDK01000025.1, read as the reverse complement.
TCGGCTCCGTCGACGCTCAACGTCTTCCTCAACTCGATGCGCATGCCGGACGCCCCGCAGCTTCCGGAGGAGATCAGGGGAAGGAGCTTCCTCACGGTCCAGGCGCTGTCGGCCGACGGGCCGCAGGAGGAGCTGATCGACACCATACGGCGGGCAGGGACGGTGCGCAGGGAGATCACCGGGCCGACGTCGCCGGCGGCACTTGCGGCCGCCTCGAACGAGCCGACGGATCCCACGCCGGGGCGTGGGGCGTCGATGGCGCTCAGCGTGCTCGACGATGCGACAATCGACGCCCTCCTCGAATTCCGGGAGCTGCCGGAGCAGTGGCCGATCATGGGCATCGACATCCGTATGCTCGGCGGTGCTCTCGATGCACCGCGGCGTGAGGGTTTCGCCTCGCTCGAATCCGTGGGCTGGCTGTTGCACGCTCTCGTGCCGGTGATCCCGGGAGTGCCCGCAGAACCGGGAGCGATGAGTCTCGAGGCCTTCCGAGAGCTGCTGGGACCGAACGAGGCATCGCAGACCGTGGCGACCTTCCTCGAACCGGAACAGACCCTCGAGCGCTGCGGGTCCGACGACGAGATCGCCCGGCTTCGTGATCTGCGTGCGCGCTTCGATCCGCACGCGGTGCTGCACGACGGACGGCTGCCGCGCTGACGGTCAGGTCCCCGGGCCGGGTCGCCTCTTCCAGTCGTACTCGGTCTCCGGCCGTCCGCGGGTCCCGTATCGCGCCGAACGCGTGAGTACGCCTTCGGCGACCAGGTGTTCCAGGTAGCGACGCACGGCGACCCGCGACATGCCGAGACGCTCTGCCGCCTCGCTCGCCGAGAGCGGCCCGTCGGTGCGCAACTCGGCGGTGACCCTGTCGAGCGAGGCCGCCGAGAGCCCCTTGGGGAGGGGGATCGTCGCGGTGGAGCGCCCGAGCAGGGCGTCGATTTCCGCCTGCGTCGCTTCGCCCTCGGTGCTCCGCGCCTGTTCGCGGTGCGCACGGTACTGCTCCATCCGCTCGCGGAACACCGCGAAGGGGAACGGCTTGATCAGATACTGGAAGACACCGAGTGCGGCCATCTGTCGAACGGCGTCGGCGTCGCGGACGCCGGTGATGGCGATCACATCCACGGCCGCGGATCGCCCGCGAAGCGTGCGGAGCACGTCGATGCCGGAGCCGTCCGGCATCGTGATGTCGAGCAGAACCAGGTCGAACGCATCGGGGCGCTCGAGCACGGCCCTCATGGCGGCTCGAGCCCCCGTGCACTCGCCGGCGACGACGAACCCGTCGAGGCGGGCCATGTAGTCGCGATGCAGTTCGAGGGTCAGAGCATCGTCATCGACGATGAGTGTGCGGATCATGCCGGAGACCTCCGTGGCCCTGCTGCGGGGAGGACGACCCGGAACGTCGTCGGATCGTCACTCACGGTCACGGAACCGCCGGCGCCGGTGACCACGGAATGGACGAGCGCGAGCCCGACGCCGCGACCCTGCGCGTCGGCGGGCTTCGTGGAGTAGCCCTGGTCGAAGATACGCTCCCGCAGGGAAGGCGGGATGCCGGGGCCGCTGTCCGAGACCTCGAGCATGATCCCGGCACCGTGCGGGCGGAGCGAGACCTGAACCCAGCGGTCGTCGGACTCAGCGGCCGCATCCATGGCGTTGTCCACGAGATTGCCGAGCACCGAGACGGCGTCCACCGGGGACAGCGGTGTGCGAGGTGTGTCGGGTTCGATGCGCACCCGCCAATCGATGCCGCGTTCCTTGGCCTGGGAGGCTTTGCCGAGAAGGAGAGCACCCACTGCGGGATCCCCGTGTCGTCGTGCGGTCACCTGGTCGACGAGCGACTGGCTCTGTCGAGAAGTCTCGGTGAGGATCTCGATCGCCTCGTCCCGGCGCCCGAGTTCGAGCAGAGCGACGGCGGCGTGCATCCGATTCCCGTGCTCGTGGGTCTGCGCGCGCAGGGCTTCGCCCAGAGTGCGGATCGATTCGTAGGAAGAGACCGCGTCGCGCACCTGACCGGGCGGCAGATCGCCCGCGATGCGGCGGGTCACGCGTCGGGCGATCACGGCACCGCCGGCACCGAGGGCGACGAGGCCGATCGTGATGCCGAGGGTGAGAGGCAGGCGGCGGATCAGGGTGTCGGTGATCGACTCTGTCGTCACGCCGGCCGAGACCCAGCCGATCAGCGCGCCGTCCGTCGTCGTCACCGGCGCGATGGTGCGCACCGACGGGCCGAGAGTGCCGGTGAACTCCTCGGTGAGTGGAGTGGGCGACGCCGGGATCGTTCCCAGGTAGTGTCCGCCGATCTGGTCGGTGTCGGGGTGCGTGATCCGCGTGCCGTCCGGCGTCATGACCGTGATGAAGTCGAGTCCTGCACTGGATATCACCGCGAGCGAATAGGGCTCGAGCACCGGGGTCGCGGAGCCTGGATCATCCCCGCGCAGACCGTCGATCACCAGGGGCGAGGAGGCGAACGCGGCGGCGGTGGCCGCCGTCACCCGTTCGGCCTCGGCGCGGATCGACCGCTGCGCCTCGACCACCAGGTAGACGGCCACCAGAGCGCCGATCACGACGGCCGCGACGAGCAGCACCGCGAAGACTCGGGATGCGGCGCTGCGTGCGCGGGAGGTATGCGCCATCGCTTCCTCCGATCGTCGATGCTCCGGTGCCGTGACCAATACGACCACAACTCGCCTCCGTGCGCGAAGTCGGAGACCGTGAGATCTGATCGGCGGCGACGCAGCCGCCCACCAGACGAAGACGTCGATGATCGAGGAGGACGCGATGGCGCTCACAACAGGATTCTCACTGCCGAAATTCAATTGGCGGCGAGGGAAGCAATCGTGGGACCGGCACACCTGGCTGTATGTGTCCGTGCTGCTGGCGGTCGTCCTCGGCGCCGTCGTCGGTCTCGTGTGGCCGGAGGTCGGCCAGGCGTTCGAGCCGCTGGGCAAGGGGTTCGTCGCTCTGATCAAGATGATGATCGCGCCGATCATCTTCTGCACGATCGTCGTCGGGGTGGGATCGATCGCCAAGGCGGCCACCGTCGGCAAGATCGGCGGACTGGCGCTGTTGTATTTCATGATCATGTCGACCTTCGCACTCGCGATCGGCCTCGTCGTCGGCAACATCATCCACCCCGGTGCCGGTCTCGACATGGCCTCCTCGACCTACGATGCGGTCGAGACCGAGGCCAAGACCACCCAGGAGTTCATCCTCGGCATCATCCCCACGACGTTCTTCTCGGCCTTCACGGGGGAGAGCGTGCTGCAGGTGCTGTTCATCGCGCTGCTCGTCGGCTTCGCCCTGCAGGGGCTCGGCGATCGCGGTGCCCCGATCATGGAGGCTGTCAAGCAGCTGCAGAAACTGGTCTTCCGCATCCTCGGCATGATCCTGTGGCTTGCGCCTCTCGGAGCCTTCGGCGCCATCGCCGCGGTGGTGGGCAAGACCGGTGTCGCCGCCATCTGGAGCCTCGGAACGCTGATGGTCGCGTTCTACATCACCTGCATCCTGTTCATCGTCGTGATCCTCGGAGTGCTGCTGTGGACGGTCACGCGGGTGAACATCTTCTCCCTCATGAAGTACCTCGCCAGGGAGTACCTGCTCATCGTCGGCACCTCGTCGTCGGAGTCAGCGCTGCCTCGGCTGATCGCGAAGATGGAGTTCGTCGGCGTCTCCAAGCCTGTCGTCGGCATCACCGTACCGACCGGATACTCGTTCAACCTCGACGGCACGGCCATCTACCTGACCATGGCCTCGCTGTTCATCGCCACCGGTATGGGGCAGCCGATGACGATCGGCGAGCAGATCGGCCTGCTGGTGTTCATGATCATCGCCAGCAAGGGGGCAGCGGGTGTCACCGGTGCCGGTCTCGCCACCCTCGCCGGTGGTCTCCAGGCCTACCGCCCCGATCTGGTGGACGGTGTCGGCGTGATCGTCGGCATCGACCGGTTCATGTCCGAGGGCCGCGCGCTCACGAACTTCACCGGCAACGCGGTGGCGACGCTCCTGATCGGCACCTGGACGAAGCAGATCGACCGCGACCGTGTGCGGCGCGTGCTCAGCGGCGAGCTGCCGTTCGACGAGTCCCTGCTCGACGGCGTCGACGCCCACGGAAACGCGGACGCTCCGCAGGCTGCGGACATGCAGGAGCTGCGTGAGGCGGCGGTCACCGAGATGGCGGCGAAGGAGGAGCGGGCCAGGCTTCGCGCCGATCGCGCCTGACGCGAGATCGCGCACGACGAGAGGGTGAGGGATGCGGGAGGCCGGCCGAGCCGGCTCCCGCATCCGCGCGGTCAACCGCTCTTGCGTCGGAACTCGCGCCGGGTCTGCGGGGCGTTCGCACTGTGCACGGCGGAGTCGCCGTCGAGGTGTGCCTCGCCCTGCCGGTGGTGCGCGTTCTTCTTCTCGAGCGCTTCCTTGAACTTGCGCTTCATCTCCTCGGACGAGGAGGCGCCTTCTTCGGTGCTCATGCCCCGAGCCTAGAGCAACCGGTCCGGCCGGTCATCCTCTGGTGCGGCGCACGCACAGGTCGATCACCGCTCCGAGTCCGATCGCGAGCACGATCGACACCGGCACCGCGACAAGGGGGCCGCCGGGAAGGATCGCCGCAACGGCTGCACCGACCGCTGCCTGGTAGAGCGCCCACCCGGTCGCGGCCAGGGCGACGAGAGCGAGATAGCGGGGAGGATGGATGCGCGATGCTCCGGCGACCAGGTTGATCGCCAGGCGCGCGAACGGCACGAACCGGGCGGTGAACAGCACCGTCGCCATCCCGCCGTCCAAGCGGCGTCGGGCCCACACCAGAGCCTGCTGCACACGGGGCATCCTCATCCACCGCCAGCGCTCGGTTCCCACCGAACGCCCGATGAGGTAGCAGCAGGCGTCTCCGACGGCCGCGGCGACGGCGGCGCAGATGACCACGGCCCAGAGCGGCGGGGAACCCGTGGTCACGGCGACGGCGCCGAGCGCCGTCACCGCGACCTCACCCGGCACGACGACGAAGAAGGCATCGCCGACGACGAGCAGACTCATCACCGCCAGGCTCCACGGGCTGGCGAGCGATGCGGTCAGCAGATCCGTCGGCACGTCGCCCACTGTGCCCGCGACGGGTGAACGGGAACCAAAGACCGGATAGCCGGTGACCCGTTCTCCAGCATCCGGTGAACATCTGGTGCAGGGGAGCGTCTCCGGCGCATGGAGCTCCCGAGTCCCGTCATCCTGGTGCTGTGAGAGTAGCGATCGTCACGGAATCCTTCCTTCCGCACATGAACGGCGTCACCGGCTCGGTGCTGCAGATCCTGCGGCACCTCGAGCGGCGAGGGCATGAGGCACATGTCGTCGCCCCCGCTGCGGTCGGCGTCCCCGCCGAGGTGAGCGGGGCACGCATCGAGGCGATTCCGAGCCTCGCGCTGCCGGGGTACCGTCATGTGCGGGTGGGCACGTCGAGCGCTCGCCGGGTCGCGTCCTCACTCGCGCGCTTCCAGCCCGATGTCGTGCACCTCGCCTCCCCGTTCGCTCTGGGATGGCGGGGGGCGCTCGCAGCCGAACGCCTCGACCTGCCTGCCGTCGCCGCTTACCAGACCGATGTCGCCGCATACACCCAGCGCTACCGGATCGCGGCGACCACCGGCATCGCCCAGACTCACATCGCCCGCTTGCACAGGCGCGCGACCCTGACCCTGGCGCCTTCGGCTGACTCGGCCGGGCAGCTCGCCGCGCTCGGCATCGATCGCGTCCGGCGGTGGGGGAGAGGTGTCGATGCCGAACGCTTCCAGCCCGCGCGGCGCCAGTATGCGCTCCGCTCCGAGTGGGGCGCCGACGTCGTGATCGGCTATGTGGGACGCCTCGCTCCTGAGAAGCAGGTCGAAGACCTCGCCGCGCTCCGCGACATCCCGGGCACGCGACTGGTGATCGTCGGAGACGGACCCAGCAGGGCACGGCTGCAGGGCCTGCTCCCCGACGCCCTGTTCCTCGGCCACCTCGACGGCGGTGAGTTGGCCGCGGCGATGGCATCGTTCGACCTCTTCGTGCACCCGGGCGAGAGTGAGACCTTCGGGCAGACCCTGCAGGAAGCGCACGCGAGTGGCGTACCCGTCGTAGCCACGGGGCGTGGCGGCCCGCTCGACCTCGTACGCATGGGAATCGATGGTTGGCTCTACCGGCCGGGCGACCTCGACGATCTGCGGATGCGCGTGGCCGATCTCGCCGGAGATGCGCGCAAGCGACGCGCGTTCGGCGATGCGGGGCGCGAAGCCGTGCAGGAGCGCAGCTGGGAGAGCGTGTGCGATCAGCTCCTCGGCCACTTCGACGAGGCTCGGATGCTGCAGAGGGCCGATTCCGGGGCGCGCTCCCGCCGCGTCGTGCGACCGGAACCGTCCGCGCCGGTCACCGCCCGTCGATGGCACCGCTACGTCGCTCTCGGCGACTCCCTGACGGAAGGACTGTGCGACCCGGCACCCGACGGTGCCCTCCGCGGGTGGGCCGACCGCCTCGCCCTGCTGCTCGCCGCCAGAGGAGGCCTGCACTACGCGAACCTGGCGGTCCGGTCCAAGCGCGTGCGCGACCTCACCGGCCAGCAACTGACGCGAGCACTCGAACTGCGCCCCGACCTCGCGTCGATCCTGATCGGGGCGAACGACCTCGTGAAGCGCCGTGTCGACGTCACAGCGCTCGCCGCGGAGCTCGAGGGGGCGGTGCGACAGTTGCGGGGGATCGGTGCCGACGTGCTTCTGGTGACGCCGTTCCTTCCCGGGCGCCGCGCGGCATCGCTCTACACGAGGAGGTTCTCCGCCTTCGCGACCGCATTGACCGGTATCGCGGCTCGCACCGGAGCGATCCTGATCGACACGGACCTGCATCCCTCATTGGGCGAGCGCCCGAACTGGGGCGAAGACCTGGTGCACCTCAGCAGTCGAGGGCACCGTTTCCTCGCCTATCGCGCCGGCGAGATGCTCGGAGTGCCCGATGCGGACACACTGGGAGTGCTCGATGCCGCGATGCACGAGCATGAGCCCATCGGCGCGGGGGTATGGTGGCGCCGTCACGCGCTGCCCTGGGTCTGGCGTCGGCTGCACGGGCGGGCGGCGGGCGACGGGCGGCTCGCGAAGCACGACGACTACGTCTACCTCGGTCGCTCGTCCGCAGCGAGGACGGCCTTCGCCCGCTGACCTCGTGCTCCGGTGGAGTGTTCGGTGCCGCCCCTGCCGTGGGTGCCTCAACGCCGCCCCATGCCGTGGTACTGCCAACCGGCAGCACGCCAGGAGAGGGAGTCGAGACAGTTCCGTCCGTCGATGATGATCCGTCCCCGCACGAGTGCGCCGGCGTGCTCGGGCGAGAGGTCGCGCCGGTACTCGTCCCATTCGGTGACGACGACGACGGCGTCGGCCTCCCGCAGCGCCTCGTCGCGGTCACGCGCGTAGCCGAGCTGAGGATGCGCAGCCGCGGCGTTGTCGACGGCAGCCGGGTCGGTCACGACGACATCCGCGCCCAGCCCGCGCAGTCGCACGGCAACGTCCAGGGCCGGTGAATCGCGGATGTCGTCGCTGAACGGTTTGAAGGCGGCGCCCAGCATGGCGATCCGCCGGCCGAACACGAGCCCGCCCAGCGCGTCGACCACGAGCTGCACCGCCCGATCACGGCGACGGTGGTTGATGCTGTCGACCTCGCGCAGGAACCCGACCGCTTCGCCGCGTCCCAGCTCTTCGGCCCGTGCGGCGAACGCGCGGATGTCCTTAGGAAGGCACCCTCCGCCGAAGCCGATGCCCGCGCCGAGGTAGCGTCGGCCGATGCGGGTGTCATGCCCGAGCGCGTCGGCGAGCAGGGCCACATCGGCACCGGACGCCTCGGCGATCTCGGCCATCGCGTTGATGAACGAGATCTTGGTGGCCAGGAACGCGTTCGCCGCGCCCTTGACCAGCTCGGCCGTCGCGAGATCCGTGACGAGGAAGGGTGTCCCCGCGTCGAGGGCCGGGGCGTACACCTCCCGCAGGACTCCGACCGCGCGCTGACCCGCCGCATCGGCCTCGGCGCCGACCACGACGCGGTCCGGGCTCAGAGTGTCGTGCACGGCCCAGCCTTCGCGCAGGAACTCGGGGTTCCACACGAGCGTCGCTCCCGTGACGGCGATGCGCCCGGCCACCGCGACGGCTGTACCGACCGGCACGGTGGATTTGCCCGCGACGACGTCGCCGACGCGCAGATGGGGGAGCAGCCCGTCGACTGCCGCATCGACGTGACGCAGATCCGCGGCATGCCCACCCGGCATCTGCGGAGTGCCGACGGCGAGGAAGTGCACGTCCGCACCCGCGGCGTCCGCCATCCGGTCGCTGAAGCGGAGCCGCCCCGAGCGCAGGCCATCCGCCAGCAGCTCCGGCAGCCGTGGTTCGAAGAACGGTGCGGTGCCGGAAGCGAGGGCCGCGATCTTCTGCGCGTCGACGTCGATGCCGATCACGTCGTGTCCGATGGAGGCCATGGCGGCGGCGTGTACGGCACCGAGGTAGCCGCAGCCGATCACTGACAAGCGCATGGACTCCACCACAGCGGACGCCCGTCGCTTCGCGGAGTCCGCACGGTGAACGGGCTGTGGACGCGAGATGTCGGATCCGCGATGCGCGACGAGACGCAGGATTCGAGGTCAGCGCTGGTAGGGTGGATGAGGTTGACGTGTGTCAACCGCACAATTTCATATCGACTCATGGAGCGATCGGCGGAGAAGCTGGTCCCCTGTGGTGGGTTCCTCGGCGGATGTCGGGTGGCTTTCTACTGGTGGCCAGCGCAGGCGAGATTCGCGGGAGTGCCCGCGCGCCCGAACCCCTCTGTTCCGCTCCTTTGAACACGCTCGCGCGTCACATGGATTCGCGAGTCTAAACAAAGAAGGAGAGACCTCTTGGAAGGTCCTGAAATCACCGCCACCGAGGCCGTTCTCGACAACGGCCGCTTCGGCACCCGCACCATCCGCTTCGAGACCGGCCGCCTCGCGCAGCAGGCTCAGGGCGCCGTCGCCGCGTACCTCGACGGCGAGACCATGCTCCTCTCGGCCACCAGCGCAGGCAAGCACCCGCGTGAGGGCTTCGACTTCTTCCCGCTGACGGTCGATGTCGAGGAGCGTTCCTACGCTGCCGGCAAGATCCCCGGTTCGTTCTTCCGTCGCGAGGGCCGCCCCTCCACCGAGGCGATCCTGGTCTGCCGTCTGATCGACCGCCCGCTGCGTCCGTCGTTCGTCGACGGCCTGCGCAACGAGGTCCAGATCGTCATCACCGTCCTGTCGATCGCACCGGGCGAGTTCTACGACGCTCTCGCGATCAACGCCGCTTCCGCGTCGACGCAGATCTCGGGTCTGCCGTTCTCGGGTCCCGTCGCCGGTGTGCGCCTCGCGTTCATCCCCGGCCAGGGCGAGCACGCCGACCAGTGGGTCGCGTTCCCGACCGCCGAGCAGGTCTCGGAGGCCGTGTTCGACCTGATCGTCGCCGGTCGCGTCGTGACCAAGGCCGATGGCACGGAAGACGTCGCCATCATGATGGTCGAGGCCGAGGCCACCGAGCACAGCTGGAACCTGATCAAGGCCGGCGCCACCAAGCCGAACGAGGATGTCGTGGCCCAGGGCCTCGAGGCCTCGAAGCCCTTCATCGCGCAGCTCGTCAAGGCTCAGGCTGAACTCGCAGCGACCGCCTCGAAGGAGCCGGGCGTGTACCCGGTCTTCCCCGCGTACAGCGACGAGGTCTACAGCTTCGTCTCGGAGCGCGCATTCGCCGAACTCAGCGACGTGTACCAGATCGCGGACAAGGTCGAGCGTCAGACCGCTGACGATGCGATCAAGGACCGCGTCAAGGCAGAGCTCATCGAGGCCACCGAGGCGGGTTCGCTCCCGGCCGCGGCGCCGCTCGAGTTCTCCGCCGCATACAAGTCCGTCACGAAGAAGATCGTGCGCGGACGGATCCTCACCGAGGGCGCCCGCATCGACGGTCGTGGTCTGGCGGACATCCGTCCGCTCGACGCCGAGGTGCAGGTCATCCCGCGCGTGCACGGCTCTGCGATCTTCCAGCGCGGCGAGACCCAGATCCTCGGTGTCACCACGCTGAACATGCTCAAGATGGAGCAGCAGATCGACTCGCTGTCGCCTGTGACGAGCAAGCGCTACATGCACCACTACAACTTCCCGCCCTACTCGACCGGTGAGACCGGCCGTGTCGGTTCGCCGAAGCGTCGCGAGATCGGGCACGGCTTCCTGGCCGAGCGCGCCCTCGTGCCGGTGCTGCCGAGCCGCGAGGAGTTCCCGTACGCGATCCGTCAGGTCTCCGAGGCGCTGAGCTCCAACGGCTCCACCTCGATGGGCTCGGTCTGCGCGTCGACCCTGTCGCTGCTGAACGCGGGTGTGCCGCTGCGCGCCCCCGTCGCCGGCATCGCGATGGGCCTCGTCTCCGACGAGGTCGACGGCGAGACCCGCTACGCGGCTCTGACCGACATCCTGGGTGCGGAAGACGCTCTCGGTGACATGGACTTCAAGGTCGCCGGTACCAGCGAGTTCGTCACGGCGATCCAGCTCGACACGAAGCTCGACGGCATCCCGTCGTCTGTGCTCGCCGGCGCGCTGACCCAGGCCCGTGAGGCTCGTCTGACGATCCTCAACGTCCTGAACGCCGCGATCGACGCTCCGGACGAGATGGCGCCCACCGCGCCTCGCGTCATCAGCGTGCAGATCCCGGTCGACAAGATTGGCGAGCTGATCGGCCCGAAGGGCAAGACGATCAACGCGATCCAGGACGAGACCGGTGCGCAGATCTCCATCGAGGAGGACGGCACCGTCTACATCGGCGCGACCGACGGCCCCTCGGCCGAGGCCGCCCGCGCCCAGGTCAACGCGATCGCCAACCCCACTAACCCGGAGGTCGGGGAGCAGTTCCTCGGCACCGTCGTGAAGATCGCCACCTTCGGTGCGTTCGTCTCGCTGCTCCCGGGCAAGGATGGCCTCCTGCACGTCACCGAGGTGCGCAAGCTCGCCGGTGGCAAGCGGGTCGAGAACGTCGACGACGTGCTCTCGGTCGGCCAGAAGATCCTCGTGAAGATCACGAAGATCGACGACCGCGGCAAGCTCTCGCTCGAGCCCGTCCTGGACGACGCTCCTGCCGCTGACGCAGCACCTGCCGAGGACGCTGCAGCCGAGTAAGCGCAGTGTTCCAACGGAACCCGGGTCTCTCCGTCAGGGAGGGGCCCGGGTTCCGCGCTGTCACGGTGTGACCAAATCGTTATCGGGCGTTTCCGCGCCGTTCCCCGGATTGGTCAGGACGTTCGCTGAATTCGCTTACCCTCGAAGTACGCACCGGGGGGGTGCAGATCGAGCAGGTACGCAGGTCGGCACGCACCGATCGACGCGGGGGTGAGAGAGTATGCGGTTGTTCAGCGTAGGCGCAGGAGCGTCTGAGGAACGTGCCCAGCAGGGCGTCGCCGAGCATCCCTCTGCGCCCATCCCGATCGTCGGGCCAGGGATAGGGGAGACGATCCGCACCGCTCTCGGCGAGACCGGCTACGAGACCTTCCCGTTGATGCTGGGAGCTGCGGAGTTCGGCTGGAACGTCGACCTCGAGACCAGCCACGGCATCCTCGACCGCTACGTGGAGTTCGGCGGAAACGCGATCCACACGGCTGACGGCTTCTCCGGGGGTCGCAGCGAGCACATCATCGGGCAGTGGCTGCGTTCACGCGGCCAGCGCGACCGCAGCATCGTGAGTGTGCGCATCGGTGCCCACGCCGACAACCCCGGTCTGGGCTCGGTCAATCTCGTCCGCGCGGTGGAGGGGTCCCTGACGCGTCTCGACGTGGATCGCATCGATGTCGTCTACCTCGACGCCACCCTCGATGCGACCACGAATCTCGAAGACACGTTGGCGACCGTCGAATGGTTGACGGAGGCCGGAAAGATCGGTGCGCTCGGTGCGTTCGGGTTCGCGCCGGAGCGACTCGTCGAGGCGCGCATCCTCGCGTCGGCCGGCTACCCGCGCATCAAGGTGATCGATGCGCCGTACAACCTCGTCCGTCGCCAGCCATTCGAGGGTGATCTCCGGCTCGTCGCGGGTGCGCAGAACCTCGCGGTCACGCCATCGCACGCGCTCGAGCACGGCTTCCTCTCCGGGCGCCACCGCAGCAAGGCGCTCACCTCCCGCGGCGTGCGGGGCGAGCAGCTGCGAGGGCACCTCAACCGCCGGGGCATCAAGATCCTGCGCGCTCTCGATCAGGTCGCCGAAGAGGTGAGCGCTCCGGTCGCGGCGGTATCCGTGGCTTGGCTGCTCGCCCAGCGCACGGTCGCCGCGCCGATCGTCAACGCCTTCGCCAGCGATCACGTCGATGAACTCATGCAGGGAGCGGGCGTCTCGCTTTCGCGCAGCCAGGTCGCCGAGCTCACCCGGGCGGGAAACTGAGTATCCCTTCACCCGTGACATAGGGTGGAAGGGAGGCCCGGCGGATGCTGGCGATGAAGCGAGCGAGTTGTGACGCACTACATATATCTGGTCAGACACGGTGAACATCAGGATGCCGAGCATGGTCTCGCCGACGGACCCCTCTCTCCGAGAGGCCAGCGTCAGGCGGAACTGATCGCCGACCGTCTGTCGGGGCTTCCTCTCGATGCCGTCTGGCATTCACCGTTGCTGCGCGCGAACGAGACGGCGCGGGCGATCGCGGCGCGCCTTCCGTCGGTCGACCCCGAGCCGACCGCTCTGCTCTTCGATTGCGTTCCCACGGGGATGACCGAGGAGACTCCCTCGGTGTTCGAGCCGTTCTTCGGATCCGTCACCGAGGCGGAGATCGAGGCGGGGCGGGCGCAGATGTCGGATGCCGTGAACGAGTTCCTGGTGCGCAAGACCGGCGATGTGCACGAGGTGCTCATCACCCACAACTTCGTGATCTCTTGGTTCGTCCGCGAGGTGCTCTCCGCCCCCGAGTGGCGGTGGATGACCCTCAACCAGTCGCACTGCGGTCTGACGGTGATCGCGCAGAAGCAGGGGCGACCATGGACGCTGCTCACGCACAACGACACCGGCCACCTTCCGGTGGAGCTGCGGACCGGGATCCCCGACGCGCTCCTGGTCTGAGCCACCTGCGCAGGCGCAAGATGGTGCGTCCGGCCCGCGCGCCCCGGGCCGGACGGCGTCACCCGCGAAATAGACTGGACGCATGACCACGCAGGTAGCACTCGTCGGCGGAACCGGGAAGCTCGGCACGATCATCGGTGCGGTGATCGACGAGCTCGAGGGCTTCGAGGTGAGCCGGGTGCTGACCTCATCCAGTGATCTGTCCGAACTCGACGGCGCCGACCTCGTGGTCGACGCGTCGACGCCGCAGGTCAGCATCGACGTCGTGCGCGCCGCCGTGGAGCGCGGCATCAACGTGCTGGTCGCGACCTCCGGCTGGTCGGCTGAGCGCATCGCTCTGGTGCGTCCTCTCGTCGAAGCGGCGGGCACCGGCGCGGTGTTCATCCCCAACTTCTCGCTGGGATCCGTTCTGGGTTCGGCGCTGGCCGCCGCGGCTGCGCCCTTCTTCGGCTCGGCCGAGATCATCGAAGCCCATCGTGAGACCAAGATCGACTCGCCGAGTGGAACCGCTGTGCGCACCGCGGAACTGATCGCCGCCGCCCGTGCCGAGCAGGGGCCGGTCAGCGCACCGCACGCAGACCAGCGCGCCCGCGGGCAGCAGGTCGGCAGCGTGCCGATCCACTCGCTGCGTCGTCCCGGTGTCGTCGCCAAACAGGAGGTCATCCTCTCCGGTCCCGGCGAATCGCTCACGTTCACGCACGACACGATCGATTCGGCGCTCGCCTATGCCCCCGGCATCCGGCTCTCGGTGCCGTTCGCGGTGCAGGCCACCGGTGTGTTCGTGGGTCTCGAGCACATGATCGACATCGGCATCCGGTCGTGATGTCGCGCATCGGCGTCGCGCTGATGGCCGCGGCGCTTCTGGTCTACCTCGCGGTGGCGATCTGGCTCGCCGTGATGTTCATCTCGGTCGGCACACCCGTGTCGACCGGTATGGGGATCACGCTCCTCGTTCTGGCGCCGATCGGAGCATGGGCGCTCATCCGCGAGATGATGTTCGGATTCGGTGCCGACCGCCTCGGGCGACTTCTCGATGCGGAAGGCGGGATGCCGCCGGTTGAGACCGAACTGACCCCCAGCGGCAGGATCGCCCGCGCCGACGCGGATCCGCTCATCGCGCGGTACGCGGCCGAAGCGGATGCGGCAGGCGAGGACTGGCGGGCGCGCTACCGGTTGGGCGTGGTGCAGGATGCGGCGGGCCGCCGCAAGGACGCCAGGGCCAGCATTCGCGAGGCCATCCGTCTCGCGCCACGCCGACCCTGACGACGCACTCAGGCGAGCGTGGCCTCGAGGGTGATCTCGATTCCGGCGAGCGCCTGCGACACCGGGCAACCGGTCTTGGCGCCGTTCGCGATCTCCTGGAATGCCTCGGGCGTCAGGTTCGGGACCGTCGCGTTGACGTTGAGGTGGCTGCCGGTGATGCCGACGCCGGGCTTGAAGGTGACCGAGGCCGTCGTGTTCACGCGCTCCGGCGGGGTGCCGTTCTCGGCGAGCGCGTGCGAGAGCGCCATGCTGAAGCAGGAGGCGTGCGCGGCGGCGATGAGCTCTTCCGGGGTGGTCGTCGTGTCGCTGCCTTCGCTGCGGGCCTTCCAGTTGATCGGAAAGGTGCCGAGGTTCGACGACGAGAACGCGACGGTGCCGGATCCCTCCATGAGCGATCCGGTCCACGTGCTGGCGGCTTCGCTGGTGACGGGCATGATTCCTCCGGTTCTCGAGCTGCGGGCGCAGCGTCGACTCGTGGTCAGCCTAGCGAGCGTCCTGCCGACGCGGAACCGCGGTCAGGCGGGGGTGGCTTCGCGACCGACGACGCCCGCGCGCTGCAGCAGGAGGTAGAGCTGGCAGCCCAGGCAGAAGGCGAAGGCGGCGTTGAGGAATGCGGCGACGAATGCCGCGGACGTCGCGATCGGCAGCGCCCACGGAACACCCAGGAGGTGCAGGACGAGGCCGACACCCACGACGAAGAGCCCGACGCCCTGCGAGAACCGCGGCGGCCGCGGGTCTTCGAGCTCCGTCGGAGCGGCGAGGCGTGGACGGATCGCTGAGCGGAACAGCGTGGCCCAGGGGGCCGTCTGCGGAGAGACCAATCCCCAGAGGAACAGGAGAGCGATGACGACCGTGAGGAGGAACCCCGGGTCGAGAGCGCGCTGCAGGAGCGGGGCCGAGGAGATCGCCCACCCGGACGGAACGAATGTGGCATCGGCGAGGGGCTGGTAGGCGAACCAACCGAACGAGGCGATTCCGGTCCGGAGAGTCGAGATCCCGATCAGGGCGAGGAACGTCGCCACCAGCAGCAGGACCGCGGTGATGGCGGCGGCGAAGCGGGGGCCTCGGGGGTCGATGCCTGCGGGGGTGCTCATGGGGCGCTCCGGTCTTCCGGCTCAGACGGCGGTGAGGGCTTCGGTGAGGGCGTGCCTGGTCGGCACTCCGTGGAATCTGGCGCGGACGGCACCGGCACCGTCGACCACGAAGGTCGTGGGCGTCTGGAGCACCTTGTAGCGCGCGGAGAGATCGGGCCGGTGCGTCAGATCGACCTCCACATGGGCGAGACCGTCGTGGTCGTCGGCATACGAACCGAGCAGACGTCTCACCTGTGGGCACCGCGCGCACATCTCGGTGCTGAACTGCACGAGAGTCGCGCGGGACCCGAGCTCCGAGGTGACCGCGTCCGCCGGATCGAAGCGGAGAGCACCGCCGTCCCGCCGTCGTCCGTCTCGCCGGCGCAGCACGACGCCGATGCCCGTCGCGAGCACGAGGAGTGCTGCGGCGATACCGAGGGCGAGCGCGGGTGACATGGGTCGAGGATATGTCGTGTCGAAGCGGGATCGGGTCGATGTTTCCGACGATGACGGAGGGCCCACGCGCGGAAGCGGTTCCACCCGAGGAGGCGAGCGTGACGGTATCGTGGCTGCCATGAGCGCAGCCGTCCCGACTCCTTATGAAGACCTGCTCCGCGACGTCCTGGAGACCGGCACGCATAAGTCCGATCGCACCGGGACGGGGACGACGAGCGTCTTCGGGCGTCAGATCCGCTTCGATCTGTCGAAGGGCTTCCCCCTCATCACCACCAAGCGCGTGCACTTCAAATCCATCGCGTACGAGCTCCTCTGGTTCCTGCAGGGTGATTCCAACGTCGGGTGGCTCCGCGAGAACGGGGTCACGATCTGGGACGAGTGGGCCGATGAATCCGGCGACCTCGGCCCGGTCTACGGGGTGCAGTGGCGTTCGTGGCCGACGCCGGACGGGGGGAGCATCGACCAGCTCTCCGACGTGATCGAGCAGATCCGACGCTCGCCCGACTCCCGTCGGCTCATCGTGTCTGCCTGGAACCCGGCCGACATCCCGGACATGGCGCTCGCGCCCTGTCACGCGCTGTTCCAGTTCTACGTCGCCGACGGCAAGCTCTCGTGTCAGCTGTACCAGCGCAGCGCCGACATGTTCCTCGGTGTGCCGTTCAACATCGCCTCCTACGCATTGCTGACCATGATGATCGCCCAGCAGGTCGGCCTCGAGCCCGGAGACTTCGTCTGGACGGGCGGAGACTGCCACGTCTACGACAATCACGTCGATCAGGTGCGGGAGCAGCTCAGCCGTGAGCCCTACCCCTACCCGACGCTGCGTTTCGCGCGGAAGCCCGAATCGATTCTCGACTACCGCTATGAGGACTTCCTCGTGGAGGACTATCAGCACCACGCGCCGATCAGGGCGGCGGTGGCGGTATGACCTGGGTCGGGTTGATCTGGGCCGAGGCGCACGGAGGGGTCATCGGTGCCGAGGGTGGCATGCCCTGGCACGTGCCCGAAGACCTGGCGCACTTCAAGGAGGTCACCCTCGGCGCTCCCGTGGTGATGGGGCGCAAGACCTGGGACTCGCTGCCCGAGCGATTCCGCCCGCTCGCCGGACGGGACAACATCGTGGTGACCCGGCAGCAGGACTGGTCCGAAGAGGGCGCGCGGCGTGCATCCACCGTCGCCGAGGCCGTTCGCGGACTCGACAGGGTCTGGATCATCGGTGGGGCGGAGATCTTCCGACAGGTGATCGGCGACGCCGATCGGCTGGAGGTCACCGAGCTCGATCTCGACGTCGCCGGCGACGCCTACGCACCGGCGAAGACCGGGTGGCGCCTCATCGACGAGGGGGAGTGGCTCACGTCGCGCACGGGAGTGCGGTACCGCTTCCTGGGATACGAGCGCTGATGCCCACCGCACTGATCACCGGAGCCAGCGCCGGACTGGGCGCCGAGTTCGCGCGTCAGCTCGCGCGGCGACGTGCCGACCTCGTCCTGGTGGCGAGATCAGAGGACGCGCTGGAGACGCTGGGCGCCGAACTGCGGAGCGAATACGGGGTCGCGGTCGAGATCATCCCCGCCGACCTGGCGGATGAGGCCGGCGTCGAGAAGGTCGCCGCGCGCCTGCGCGACACGGCGGACCCCATCGACCTCTTGGTGAACAACGCCGGGTTCGGTCTTCCGCTGCAGTTCGCCGACAACGACATCGACGATGAGGTGCGTCATCTCCGTGTACATGTGGAGGCGTCGATGCGGCTCATGCACGCGGCACTGCAGTCCATGCGTGGTCGTGGCGGTCGCATCATCAATGTGGCTTCCGTGGCCGGCTTCATCTCCCGGTCGACGTACTCCGCCTGCAAGGCCTGGCTCATCGGATTCAGCCGCTGGGCGAATGCCGAGTACACGCGCGATGGCGTCTCCGTCACGGCGTTGTGCCCCGGGTTCACGCACACCTCCTTCCACGAGCGCATGGGGCTCGCGGTGGGCCAGGAGGGCGTTCCCGGCATCATGTGGTTGAACGCGCGGGACGTCGTGCGCGTCGGCCTGCGCGATGCCGCCCGTGGCAGGTCGGTCTCGGTGCCGTCGCTGCGGTACAAGGTGATCGTGGCGCTGACACGCCTCCTCCCGAGCACGCTCACCTCCCGCGTGGCGCGCCGAGGCCGCGTCTGACCGGCAGCGGTCATCTGATCGGCAGCGGTCAGTGGAACCTGCCGAGCAGGATCCCCGCCTTGGCGATCGCCGCGATGGTCTCTCCGTCGGTGATGTCGCCGTCGGCGATCATGCGCAGCACGTGCGCGAAAGGTACCCACGAGACGGCCTGGATGCCTTCTTCGGCCTGGCTCTCGGCGGCGTCGCTCCCGTTCTCGGCGTCGTCCTCTGCGACCGGGCGCAGAGCGCGTGCGAGGAAGACGTGTTCGGGCGCCTCGGCGATCCCGTTCAGAGCGTGCATGGTGCCCAGGGCCGTCCACTCACCGGCTTCGAATCCGGTCTCCTCCCGGAGCTCGCGTCTCGCCGCGAGCAGGGGGTCTTCCCCGTCGCTGCCGCCAGCGGGGACCTCGATGGTCGTCCCCACGGTGTAGCGGTCGATCGTGACGAGACACACACGGTCTTCCTCGTCCACGGCGACGATGAAGACCGCCGGGTGCTGCATGGTGACGACACCATAGATGCCGTCCGCGCCCGCTGGTCCTGTGACCCGGTCCTCCCGCACCCGGATCCACGCGTTCTCGTACTTCGTCTCGGTGCCTCGTGTGACCCATGCCATGCTTCGAGCGTAGATCGGCGACGTCTCGCGCGTCACCGCGTCCGCATGAGCGGCAGCCGAACCGATACGCTGGGTCTATGACGCACTCGGGCAACCCATTCGGGCAGGTTCTCGTCGCGCTCGTCACTCCGATGACGGCCGACGGCGAAGTCGACTGGCCCGCCGTCGAGAAGCACATCGATGACGTGATCACCGCGGGAGCGGACGGCATCGTCGTGACCGGGACGACAGGCGAGACCTCGACCCTGACGGACCCCGAGAAGCTCAAGCTCGTCGAGGTGGGCAAGTCCGTCTCCGCGGGGCGGGCCAAGATCATCACCGGCGGAGGCTCCAACGAGACAGCGCACGCGATCGAGCTCTACAAGGCCAGCGAGAAGGCCGGCGCCGACGGCATCATGATCGTCACGCCCTACTACAACAAGCCCACGCAGGCCGGCATCCTCACGCACTTCCGTCTGGTCGCCGATGCGACCGACCTCCCCGTGATCCTCTACGACATCCCGGGACGCACGGGTGTGCCCATCAAGTACGAGACCATCCTGCGTCTCGCGAAGCACCCGAACATCCTCGCCGTGAAAGACGCCAAGGGCGACTTCTCCGAGGTGAGCCGCGTGCTGAACCAGACCGATCTGATGTACTTCTCCGGAGATGACGCGAACGTGCTGCCGCACCTGGCGATCGGCGCGACCGGTCTCATCGGCGTGACGGCGAACGTCGCAGCGGCGCCGTACCGCACGATCATCGACGCGGTGAACGCCGGCGACCTCGCCACGGCGACCGCCGAGCACAAGCGCCTCGAACCGCTCGTTCGCGCTGTGATGACCCACGTGCCCGGAACCGTTGCGGCCAAGTACATCCTGCACGGACTCGGTCGCATCTCGAGCCCGCGCGTTCGCCTTCCCCTGGTCGGTCCCGAGGAATGGGAGGCCGCGCTCATCGAGGATGAGCTCGACCTCGTGCAGAACGTTCCCGGAGCCGATTTCTCGAACTTCCGACCCGACCGCAACGCGGCTGCGGGTGGTGCCCTGCCGAAGGTGCACGGCACGACGCGCTGAGTCGCGTCGCCATGAACGAACGGACGCGCGGAGTGTCCGACTGAGGAGACAGCATGTCCATTCCCCTGGTAGAACCGACCGCTCTCGACGAAGGGACGCTGCGGGTCATCCCGATCGGCGGACTCGGCGAGATCGGTCGTAACATGACCATGTTCGAGTACGACGGGAAGATCCTGATCGTCGACTGCGGTGTGCTCTTCCCCGAGGAGCACCAGCCCGGTGTCGATCTGATCCTTCCCGACTTCGAGCCCATCCGCGACCGGCTCGACGACATCGTCGGCGTGGTGCTCACGCACGGTCATGAAGACCACATCGGCGCGGTTCCGTATCTGCTCCGGCTCAAGAGCGACATCCCCCTGATCGGCTCGGGCCTCACCCTCGCATTGGTCGAGGCGAAGCTCAAAGAGCATCGGATCAAGGCCTTCACGCTCACGGTGAAAGAGGGGCAGCAGGAGCGGGTCGGTCCGTTCGACCTCGAGTTCGTCGCCGTCAACCACTCGATCCCCGATGCACTGGCCGTCGCCATCCGCACACCCGCAGGAATGGTGCTCGCCACCGGTGACTTCAAGATGGACCAGCTGCCGCTGGACGGTCGGATCACCGACCTGCGTGCGTTCGCCCGCCTCGGTGAAGAGGGCGTGGACCTGTTCCTCGTCGACTCGACGAACGCCGACGTCCCCGGCTTCACCCCGACGGAGCGCTCCATCGGTCCCGTGCTCGACCAGGTGATCGCGAAGGCGCCCCGTCGCGTCATCGTCGCGAGCTTCTCCAGCCACGTCCACCGCGTGCAGCAGGTGATCGACGCCGCGCACGCCAACGGCCGCCGTGTCGCGTTCCTCGGCCGCAGCATGGTCCGCAACATGACCATCGCCGAGCAGCTCGGCTACCTCAAGGTGCCGGACGGGGTGCTGATCGACTTCAAGAAGGCGCGCGACCTGCCGGACGAGCAGATCGTCTACATGTCGACGGGCTCCCAGGGCGAGCCGATGGCCGTGCTCAGCCGCATGGCGAACATGGACCACGCGATCGAGATCAGCGAGGGTGACACCGTCATCCTCGCCTCCAGCCTCATCCCCGGCAACGAGAACGCCGTGTATCGCGTCATCGACGGACTGACCAAGCTCGGCGCGAACGTCGTGCACAAGGCGAATGCGAAGGTGCACGTCTCCGGGCACGCCGCCGCCGGTGAGCTGATCTACTGCTACAACATCCTGAGGCCGAAGAACGTCCTCCCCGTGCACGGCGAGTATCGGCACCTGATCGCGAATGCCAAGCTCGCGCAGGACACCGGTATCTCCGAGGAGAACACGATCATCGCCTCGAACGGCACCGTGATCGACCTCAAGGACGGCGTCGCGAAGGTCACCGGGCAGCTCGACCTCGGATTCGTTTACGTCGACGGCTCCACCGTCGGAGAGATCACCGATGCCGACCTCAAGGATCGCCGCATCCTCGGCGAGGAAGGCTTCATCTCCGTGATCGTGGTCGTGGACGCCGGCACCGGACGCATCATCTCCGGTCCCGAGATCCACGCGCGCGGTGTCGCCGAGGACGACTCGGTGTTCGACGACGTCACGCCGAAGATCGTCGCTGCGCTCAAGGAGGCGTCGGGCAACGGCGTCCGCGACACCCACGCACTGTCGCAGGTCGTGCGACGCACGATCGGTCGCTGGGTGAACCAGCGGCTGCGTCGCCGTCCGATGATCGTGCCGCTCGTCATCGAGGCATGACGACAGGCGAGTCGTCTCGCACTCACGGGTGAGCGTCATCCCGATGTAACACCGACGTCCTATGCTCGCGTCATGTACAGGGACTTCTCCCTTCGCAGGGCGGCGCAGACGGATGCGACGTTCCTCGGCGACATGCTCGTCGAGGCCGCCAATTGGCGCGCCGGGGGAGTGCGTCCCCGTCATGAGGTGCTGACGTCGCCCGACCACCGGCGCTACCTCGCGGGCTGGAAGCGCATGGCGGACGACGGACTGGTGGCTGCCGGCGACGACGGTACACCGGTGGGTGCGGCCTGGTACCGGGTGCTCCCGCAGAACGATCCCGGGTTCGGTTTCATCGGTGTCGCGGTCCCGGAGCTGATCATCGGTGTGCACCCGCTCTGGCGTGCCCGAGGCGTCGGGCGGGCGCTGCTGCGCGGCGTCGTGCACCTGGCGGGCTCGCAGGGGCATGCCCGGATCAGCCTGAGCGTGGAACGGGACAACTTCGCGCGCAACCTGTATCGAGCCGAGGGTTTTGCCGTGGTGAGTCAGGGCGCGACCCGCGACACGATGGCTCGCGGCACGGCGTAATCGCGCCCCTCGGATCCATGGAAAGCCGCGTCATTACGCGGAGATGTCGGCTGTTGGACGTAACGTGAGAGCATGGCCAGGAGTACCACGAAGACAGAGAGCGCGTCGACCAGCGCACCGTCGCGCCCCAAGCGGCAGACGGCTCCCAAGGCCCAGCCCGCTCGCAAGGCGCAGCCCGCTCCCAAGAAGTACATCGACGAGGCAGACAAGCCGCCGGTCGCCGTCCGGGCCTGGGTCGGGCTGGCGCACGGCGTCGGCGGACTCTTCCGCGCGTTCGGCCCCGAGACTCTCGAGAAAGACGATCGTCGCGACGGTTTTCCCTTCCTCCTCGTGCTCCTCGCCGTGCTCGGAGCGGTCAACGAGTGGTTCTTCATCGGCAACGAGGTCGCTGCGAACATCAGCGCGTATTCGGTCGGAGGGCTGATCGGGCGCGTCGCATTCGTGATGCCCGTTCTGCTGCTCCTGCTCGCCGGATGGCTCTTCCGCCACCCTTCGTCGGTTCACGACAACGGCCGCATCGGAATCGGTTTCGGGTTGTTCGTCCTGACGCTCGCCGGCTTCTGCCACGTCGCGGGGGACGGCCCTCAGCCCAAGGAGGGCATGCTCGCACTGAGCGAGTCCGGCGGACTCTTCGGATGGATGCTCGGCCAGCCGCTCAGCTACCTCACCGACATCCCCGCGTACATCGTGCTGTCGCTGCTGGCGGCGCTCAGCATCCTCATCCTCACCAAGACTCCGCCGAACCGCATCGGCGCCCGTCTCGGCGATCTCTACGCCTGGATGTTCGATGCCGAGCGTCCGGAGAAGTCGACCAAAGACTCCGCGGCGATCGACGACGCCGACAAGGTCGACGATCCCGACGTGCTGCCGTGGTGGCGGCGCAACAAGACCGGCCGCGAAGAGGACCCCGACGAAGGCACGCTCGGCTCCGACGACATCACCGCGCTGCTCACGACGTCCGACCCGACTCCCGCCTATGACCAGGCCGTCGTCGTCGAGAACCCGTACGACGCCGCCACCGAGGTGCTGTCCGACGTGAGGTCCGTCGCCGATTCGCTCGCGGAGCAGCAGACCACGGCGCTGCTCGACGACTCGTCCGACACCGGAGAGGCGCCGGAGCTTCCCGGCCTCGACGGCTTCGGCACCGAGGGGCCAGGCGACCGCGGGCCGCAGGCGCCCGTGACGCCGTACATCCTGCCCTCTCCCGGTCTTCTGGTCGAAGGGCCGCCTCCGGTGATGCGCTCCGAGGCCACCGACAAGGTGATCGAGCAGATCACCAGTGTGCTGTCGCAGTTCAAGGTGGATGCGAAGGTCACCGGCTTCTCGCGCGGCCCGACGGTCACCCAGTACGAGGTCGAGGTCGGCCACGGCGTCAAGGTCGAGAAGATTCTTCAGCTGAGCAACAACTTCGCCTACGCGGTCGCCTCGAACGACGTCCGCATCCTCTCGCCGATCCCGGGCAAGAGCGCGATCGGCATCGAGATTCCCAACGCCGACAAGGAGATGGTCGCACTCGGCGACGTGCTGCGTTCGCCCGCCGCGCAGAAGAGCACGCATCCGATGACGATCGGCGTGGGCAAGGACGTCGGCGGCAACATCGTCATCGCGAACCTCGCGAAGATGCCGCACCTCCTGGTGGCCGGTTCCACCGGCTCCGGTAAGTCGAGCTTCGTGAACTCCATGATCACCAGCCTGCTGATGCGGGCGCGGCCCGCCGATGTGCGCATGGTCCTCATCGACCCGAAGCGCGTGGAGCTCACCAGCTACGCCGGTGTCCCGCACCTGATCACGCCCATCATCACGAACCCCAAGAAGGCGGCCGAAGCGCTGCAGTGGGTCGTGAAGGAGATGGACATGAGGTACGACGACCTCGCGTCTTTCGGCTTCCGTCATATCGATGACTTCAACCGTGCCGTGCGCGCCGGGGAGGTCGAGCTCCCGGTGGGCAGCGAGCGCGTTCTGAAGCCGTACCCGTACCTCCTGGTCGTGGTCGACGAGCTCGCCGACCTCATGATGGTCGCCCCTCGCGACGTGGAGGACTCGATCGTGCGCATCACGCAGCTCGCGCGAGCCTCCGGCATCCACCTCGTCCTCGCGACCCAGCGGCCGAGCGTCGACGTCGTCACCGGACTCATCAAGGCGAACGTCCCGTCTCGACTGGCCTTCGCCGTCACCAGTGTCACCGACAGCCGCGTCATCCTCGACAGCCCCGGGGCGGACAAGCTCATCGGTCAGGGTGACGCGCTGTTCTCGCCGATGGGCTCGTCGAAGCCGTTCCGTCTGCAGGGCGCGTGGGTCGACGAGAAGGAGATCGACGCGGTCGTCAAGCACGTCACCCGCCAGGCTCGTCCGGACTATCGTCCCGACGTGCAGGAGGCGATGGAGCCGACCAAGAAGAAGGAAGTCGACGAGGACATCGGCGACGACCTGGAACTGCTGCTCGCGGCTGCCGAGCTCATCGTCTCGTCGCAGTTCGGATCGACCTCGATGCTCCAGCGCAAGCTGCGGGTCGGCTTCGCGAAGGCCGGTCGCCTCATGGACCTGCTGGAGTCACGTGAGATCGTCGGCCCGTCCGAGGGCTCCAAGGCGCGCGACGTGCTGGCCACGGCCGAGCAGCTCCCACAGGTGATGGCGAAGCTGCGCGGTGACGACGTTCCGACGTCGCCACCCGCTTCCGCCGCCCCTGTCGCTCCGCCGGTGCCACCCCTGCCCCAGACGCACGATCCGATCGCTGCCCAGTATGAGGGGCTTCCAGAGGTGGAGGCCGAGGGCGACGAAGACGCCTGGGGCCTGACGGGACGCGACTGATGGCCATCCCGCGGCAGCTGCCCAACGCCATCACCGTCGCGCGCATCCCGCTGGCGGTCGTCTTCTTCGTCCTGTTGCTGATGGGCGGAACCTACGGCCTCGCCGAGCCCGGCCTCCGGTGGACGGCCGCGGTCATCTTCATCGTGGGGATCTCCACGGACTGGGTCGACGGCTACCTCGCGCGCAAGTACGACATCGTCAGCGATTTCGGCAAGCTCTGGGATCCCATCGCCGACAAGATGCTCACGGGGGCCGGGTTCATCGGACTCGCCCTCCTCGGAGAGGTCGGCTGGTGGATCGTCGCCGTCATCCTCGTGCGCGAGTGGGGGATCACGATCCACCGGCTCATGGTCGCCAGCGAGCATGTCGTCGCTGCGGCTTGGATGGGCAAGATCAAGACGGCGTTCCAAGGTGTGGCGCTCGGCTGGGCGTTGCTTCCGCTGCACTATCTCGTCGGTCTCGATGCATGGACGTTGATCACCTTCATCCTCATGCTCATCGTCCTGGTGCTCACGGTCGCGAGCGGTATCGACTACATCGTGGCGCAGGTCCGCGGCTCGCGCCGGAAGTCGTGAGCGACGCGGCTGCTGCCGTCCTCGCGGCGCTGGGTCGACGGGGATGGACGCTCGGAGTCGCGGAGTCGCTGACCGGCGGCGCCCTGTGCGCCGACCTGGTCTCGGTTCCCGGCGCGTCCACGGTGTTGCTCGGCGGGGTGGTGGCGTACGCGACGCCGGTGAAGGCGTCGGTGTTGGGCGTCGACGCGAATCTTCTCGCCGTGCACGGGCCGGTGCATCCGCAGGTCGCGCTGCAGATGGCAGACGGAGTGAGGAGTGTCGTGAGCGTCGGTGGGTCGCCGGCCGATGTCGGGGTGTCGACGACGGGAATCGCCGGTCCGGATTCCCCCGACGGGCAACCGGTCGGCACGGTGCACATCGGCGTGGCGACGCCGGCGGCGATGAGGACGACGGCCTTCCGTTTCCTCGGAGATCGCGACTCGATCCGCGCGCAGACGGTCGCGGCAGCGCTCGAAGAACTGCGCGCGATGCTGGCGGAATAGCAGGACCGCCGGGGTGGTTATCTCTGATGTGCTCACACTTAAACCACAGAGTGCAGGGGTAGATTCTGTGCATGCCAGGGGTACTAGACTGGCTGTCTCATCGGGGGAGACCTCGAACGATCACATGGGGAGGAGGTTCCGATGATTCTTGTACGACAGGAAATCGGCGATGTGCTGAGGGACTTCCGCCTGCAGAAGGGGCGCACGCTCCGGCAGGTCGCAAGCAAGGCGTCGGTTGCGCTCGGCTACCTCAGCGAGGTCGAGCGTGGGCAGAAGGAGGCGTCGAGCGAGATCCTCGCTTCCGTCGCCGACGCGCTCGACGTTCCCATTTCGACGATCATGCGCGAGGTCGGAGACCGCATCTCGGTGCTCGAGGGCATCCAGGTCTTCCCGGACGTCGTTCCCGACGACCTCGTCGCGTCGATCGAACCTCAGCTTTCGCTGCACTGATCCCCGGTCGGGGAAGCCATGCGTCGTAGTGAGTTCCTTCGCGCCGTCGAGACCGAGTTTCAGGCGCGCGCGTCCTCTCTGGTGAACGACCTGACGCTCAGCGCTGTCGGCGGTCGAACCGCGCTCGAGGCGCTGGCCGAGGGAACCCCACCACGCGACATCTGGTTGGCCCTGTGCGTCGAGATGGATGTTCCGGAGAACAGGCGACACGGCGTCGGTCGGCAAGAGCCGCGCGGACGCTGAGTCGTTCGTCGATCTCCGATGCCTACGGGACACGACCTGAGATCCACGGCGTGTCGTCGAAGATCTGTTCGAAGCGGGCGTAGTCTTCTGCACAAGTGGTTCAGGGAATCTGTTCTGCACGGTATGTGAGCTCTCCGCATCGATGTCGGTGGCCTCTCCTACGGTGGAAAACAAGCCGAAGAGCCATTACGCCTTGTCGGAGAGTTTCTCCCAACCGGGAGAGCCGCGACAGCCTACAGGCGGCATCACGCGCGCAGAAGGAGCACATCATGCCATCACCCGCCGACCGCGAGAAGTCCCTCGAGACCGCCCTCGCCCAGATCGATCGCCAGTTCGGAAAGGGCTCGGTCATGCGGCTGGGCAGCGATGAGCGCGCCCCCGTGGCGGTCATCCCCACCGGCTCCATCGCCCTCGACGTCGCTCTCGGCGTCGGAGGCCTCCCGCGTGGTCGAATCGTCGAGATCTACGGACCGGAGTCCTCGGGTAAGACGACCCTCACCCTGCATGCGATCGCGAACGCTCAGCGCGCAGGCGGCATCGCCGCGTTCATCGACGCCGAACACGCGCTCGACCCCGACTACGCCGCGAAGCTCGGCGTCGACATCGACGCGCTCCTGGTGTCGCAGCCCGACACCGGTGAGCAGGCCCTCGAGATCGCCGACATGCTCGTGCGCTCGGGAGCCATCGACCTCATCGTCATCGACTCCGTGGCGGCGCTCGTGCCCCGCGCCGAGATCGAGGGCGAGATGGGCGACTCGCACGTCGGTCTGCAGGCGCGACTCATGTCGCAGGCGCTGCGTAAGCTCACCGGTGGCCTGAACCAGACCAACACGACGATGATCTTCATCAACCAGCTTCGCGAGAAGATCGGCGTCTTCTTCGGCTCGCCCGAGACGACCGCCGGTGGTAAGGCGCTGAAGTTCTACGCCTCGGTCCGCATGGACATCCGTCGTATCGAGACCCTCAAGGACGGAACCGACGCCGTCGGAAACCGCACCAGGGTCAAGGTGGTCAAGAACAAGATGGCGCCGCCGTTCAAGCAGGCCGAGTTCGACATCCTCTACGGCGTCGGCATCTCCCGTGAGGGCAGCCTGATCGACTTCGGCGTCGAGCACGCCATCGTGAAGAAGTCGGGCTCGTGGTACACCTACGACGGTGACCAGCTGGGCCAGGGCAAAGAGAACGCGCGCACCTTCCTGTTGAACAACCCCGATATCGCGCTGGCGATCGAGACGCAGATCAAGCAGAAGCTCGGTATCGGCGGCCCCGCTTCGGTACCGGCAGCTGCAGACGAGCTCGCTGAGCGTCGTCCGGCCTGATGAACGACACGCGTGGGGGCGATCCCGACCGGATCGCCCCCATCATCCCCCTCTTCGGCGGTGGGTCGAAGAAGCAAACGCACACGCCGCCGCCTCGCCTGGCGGAAGGCGACGACCAGTCGACGGACGATCCCCGCGCCAGCGACGCGGCGGTCTGGCGCACGACCTGGGATGCCCCTCCGGACAGTGGCTCGCACATCGACGCGTCCGACGCGGGTACTCCCAGCGATCGTCATCCCGCGCGGGGGATCAGGGGCAGTTCCGCCACAGCGTCGACGCGCCCGACGAAGTCCGCTCCTCACCTTCGCGCACTCGGCGGCGGAGAGAGCGACGATGCCGGCGCCGACGAGAAGGCATCGCCGGACGAGGTGCGTGTGGCCGCGGAGGAGTCTCTCGTCCGTAAGCTGCGGGCGCGATCGTTGTCCATCTCGGAGGCCCGACAGGTCCTGCGAGGCGTCGGCCTCGACGGTGCGGTCGTCGACGAGGTGATCGATGACTTCTCCCGTCGCGGCTATCTCGACGACGCCGCCCTCGCCGCCGTGCTGGTGACATCGGGCGTCGAGCGGAAGGGACAGGGACGGGTCGCGTTGTCTCGCGCACTCGCGCAGCGCGGCATTCCGCGCGATGTGGTCGACGGTGCTCTCGATGAGTTGCCGGACGACGATGACGATCGCGCGCTGGAGTTCGCTCGCGGCAAGGCGCGGTCGATGAGCCGGCTCGATCACGACACGGCTCTGCGGCGGCTGGTGGGCCAGCTCTCACGACGCGGCTACAACGGAGCCGTGGCGATGAAAGCCGCGAAGGCTGCGCTGCGGGAGAACTCCTTCGGAGGTTCCACGTCCGGGGTCCGATTCGTCGACTCGGACTGATGCCGGGACGCCGCGACAGCTCAGCAACGGCTCGTACAATGGGGAGATCATGACTATCCCGCGCAGCGAACCGACGATCATCGGCGCGTCGTCGGCAGCCGTCGACGACGACGGACGACAGCGATCGTATGAAGTGCGCACCTTCGGGTGCCAGATGAACGTGCACGACTCCGAGCGGCTCTCGGGCTCGTTGGAGAGCGCCGGCTATGTGAGAGCCGTCGACGGTGACGAGGCCGACGTGGTGATCATCAACACCTGCGCCGTCCGCGACAACGCGGCAGGCAAGCTGTACGGCACCCTCGGGCACCTCGCTTCCGTCAAGCGTCGCAAGGAAGGCATGCAGATCGCCGTCGGCGGCTGCCTGGCACAGATGGACAAGCAGGCCGTGCTCGACAAGGCACCCTGGGTCGACGTGGTGTTCGGCACGCATAACATGGGCTCATTGCCGGGTCTGCTCGAGCGCGCGCGACACAACGGCGATGCCGAGCTCGAGATCCTCGAGTCGCTCGAGGTCTTCCCTTCGACGCTGCCGACCAAGCGCGACTCGGCGCACAGCGGCTGGGTCTCGATCTCGGTCGGCTGCAACAACACCTGCACCTTCTGCATCGTTCCGAGCCTGCGCGGCAAAGAGAAGGATCGTCGCCCCGGCGACATCCTGAACGAGATCCGTCTCCTGGTCGAAGACGGCGCGATCGAGGTCACGCTTCTCGGCCAGAACGTCAACTCCTACGGGGTCGAGTTCGGTGACCGTCAGGCCTTCGGCAAGCTCCTGCGCGCGGCCGGCGACATCGAGGGGCTGGAACGGATCCGGTTCACGAGTCCCCACCCCGCGGCGTTCACCGATGACGTGATCGACGCCATGGCCGAGACGCCGAACGTGATGCCGCAGTTGCACATGCCGCTCCAGTCAGGGAGCGACCGCATCCTCAAGGCGATGCGCCGCTCCTACCGGAGTGAGCGTTTCCTCGGGATCCTCGAGCGGGTTCGTGCCCGCATCCCGAATACCGCCATCACCACGGACATCATCGTCGGGTTCCCCGGTGAGACCGAGGACGACTTCGAGGACACGATGCGGGTGGTCGAGCAGGCGCGTTTCTCCAGCGCGTTCACCTTCCAGTACTCGATCCGCGAGGGCACACCCGCGGCGACGATGGAGGATCAGGTCCCCAAGGAGATCGTGCAGGCGCGCTACAACCGCCTGATCGCTCTGCAGGAACGCATCTCGCTGGAGGAGAACCAGAAGCAGGTCGGCCGTGAGATCGACGTGCTGGTCTCGACCGGCGAAGGCAAGAAGGATACCGAAACACACCGCCTCACGGGACGCGCCGAAGACAACAGGTTGGTGCACTTCGAGGTGACCCCGGGGTCCGAGCTGCCTCGCCCCGGAGACGTGGTCACCGTGACCGTGACACACGGCGCCCCGTTCCATCTGCTCGCCGACGATCCGACGGGCGCGCCCCTGAAGATCCGTCGGACCCGCGGCGGCGACGCGTGGGATCGA
This sequence comes from Microbacterium sp. K27, assembly GCF_004794435.1. Taxonomy (NCBI): domain Bacteria; kingdom Bacillati; phylum Actinomycetota; class Actinomycetes; order Micrococcales; family Microbacteriaceae; genus Microbacterium; species Microbacterium sp. K27. The sequence continues at coordinate 16,461 of NZ_SSDK01000025.1, read as the reverse complement.
TCGCAGTCGGAATCGTGCGCAGTCCCCGCCTCTGTCGGCGACGGTGCGCCGAAGGCCGTGTCGCTCGGTCTGCCCACGCTGCGCGTGGGCGTGTGACCGGACGGAACGTGCCAGCGCCACGTCTCTGGGCGATCGTCGGGGCGACCGGCACCGGTAAGAGCGATCTCGCGATCGAGCTGGCCGAGACGCTGCGTGCGGAGGGAAACCCCGCCGAGGTCGTGAACGCCGATGCCATGCAGCTCTATCGCGGGATGGACGTCGGCACCGCGAAGGTCTCGATGACGGAACGCCGGGGCATCCCGCACCACCTCTTCGACGTACTCGACGTCGACGAAGATGCGGCTGTCGCGTGGTACCAGCCGAGAGCTCGTGAGGCGATCGAAGAGATCCACCGCGGGGGAGGAGACGCGATCCTCGTCGGCGGATCCGGTCTCTATGTATCGAGTGTCGTCTACGACTTCCGATTCCCTCCGCGCGACCCGGAACTGCGGGATCGTCTCGAACAAGAGCTCGAGACCCGAGGGGCCGCGCATCTGCTCGAACGTCTGCGAACTCTCGACCCGCAAGCGGCTGCTCGCGTCGATCCACAGAATCCGCGCCGCATCATCCGTGCGCTCGAGGTTCTCGAGCAGGGGAGCGAGACGCACGGTGCCTCGCTTCCGGAGAAGCCAGTCCTGTGGCATCCGCATACTCGTCTCATCGGTCTGCATGTGGACCGCCCCTCTCTCGTGGAGCGGCTGGATTCCAGAGTCGAGCGCATGTGGAAGGGCGGCCTCCTCGCCGAAGTCGAGGATCTTCGTGCGCACGGGCTCGAGCGTGGAGGAACGGCTCCTCGCGCGATCGGGTACGCGCAGGCCCTGGCCCAGCTCGACGGCGGCCTCACGGAGCGTGAGGCGATCGCACAGACCCAGGCGCTCACGAGACGCTATGCGCGACGCCAGGTGTCCTGGTTCAAGCGGTATCCCGACCTGGAGTGGTGGGAGGCTCCGGTGCGGGCCGTGACGCTTCTCCACGCCTGATCTCGATGTCGGAGGGTGCTGCGAAGCTGGCCGGATGACGACGCACTTCTACACGGCCTCCAGCCTCGACGGGTTCATCGCCACCGAGGAGCACTCATTGGACTGGTTGCTCACACAGGACATCGACCAAGACGGACCGATGGCGTACACGGGTTTCGAGCGGAACATCGGCGCCCTGGCGATGGGGTCCTCCACCTACGAGTGGGTGATGCGCCATGAAGAGGGCCGCTGGGGGTACAGCCAGCCCACGTGGGTGTTCACCCACCGTCCACTCGACCTCCCGAAGGAGGGCGATGTCCGACTGACGCAGGCCGACATCCGCACGGTGCATGCGGAGATGGCGCAGGCGGCGGGTGGGAAAGACCTCTGGGTCGTGGGCGGCGGAGACCTGGCGGGGCAGTTCGCTGACGCCGGGCTGCTCGATGAGGTGTGGGTGCAATACGCACCCGTCGCCCTCGGCTCGGGAGCCCCGTTGCTTCCGCGCAGACTCGACCTCGAGTTGATCGAGGTGGCGCGAAACCGGAACTTTCTCTGCGGTCGGTACCGGCTCGCGCGGGACGGAGAAGTCCGCGACGATCTCTAGACTGGACCCATGGTCGCATTCACCAAGGGGCACGGCACGGGCAACGATTTCATCATCATCGCTGACCCGGACGGTGAGCTCGACCTCACCGTCGAGCAGGTCGCCGTGCTCTGCGATCGTCACTTCGGCATCGGTGCAGACGGAATCCTCCGCGTGGTGAAGTCGTCGGCGATTCCCGACGGTGCGGCTGCACTCGACGAAGAGCCGCAGGCGGAATGGTTCATGGACTACCGCAATGCCGATGGATCGGTCGCCGAGATGTGCGGGAACGGCGTCCGCGTGTTCGCCCACTATCTCGTGCGCTCCGGCCTTGCGGCGATCGAACCCGGCTCGACCTTGCCGATCGGCACGCGGGCGGGAGTGCGCGATGTCACCCGAAGCGCGACGGGATATCAGGTCGACCTCGGCCGGTGGAAGCTCTCCGGGGATGACCCGCTCGTTCGCGTCGACGGCTTGTCTGTCACCCGTCCAGGTCTCGGAATCGACGTCGGGAATCCGCACGTCGTGGTGGCGCTCGCGTCGGAGGCTGAGCTCGCGTCCCTCGAGCTCCACCGTGCGCCCGGCCTCGACCCGCTGCTGCCCGCGGGAGCCAACATCGAGTTCGTCGTACCCGGCGAACCGCTCGTGCGCGACGGTATCGGACATGTGAGCATGCGTGTCTATGAGCGCGGGGTCGGAGAGACTCTGAGCTGCGGCACGGGTGTCGCGGCGACGGCCCTGGCGGTGCGCTACTGGGCGGGCGAGAACGCTCCGAGCAACTGGCAGGTCGAGGTGCCCGGGGGGACGCTCGGCGTTCGAATGTTCCCGGCGGAAGACGGTGAGCACGTCGCTCTCTCCGGGCCGGCTCAGCTCGTGTTCCAAGGCGAGGTCGACCTCGCCTGAGGTCCTGACCGTCGGCTTCGGCAGGCCCGCATCGGCCTCATCCGAGAATGATCGGCTCCGTCGGCGGGTTTCCGTGCTTGCGCACTTTCAGGATGCGATAGCCCTTGCCCGTAGCGGTGCGGAAGACGCTGTAGCCGGGCTGGAAGGTCGATCCGATCCACCGCTGGAGCGAATCCGCACCGAGATTGCGCTGCACGACCAGCCAGGCATCGCTGCGCTCGTCGAGGCGCGGGATCCATCGCTCCAGAAGGCCGTGGAGTTCGTTCTTCCCGACGCGGATCGGCGGATTCGATCGGATCGTACGGAATGAGACGTGCTCGGGAACATCGTCGGGCAGGGATGCGTTGACATTGGTGAGCCCGAGAGCTGCGGCGTTGCGACGCACCAGATCGAGGGCACGCTCATTCACGTCGACGGCCCACACCGTCGCATGGGGAGCGGCGAGGGCCATCGACAATGTCACCGGACCCCAACCGCTGCCGAGGTCGAGAAGATCGCCGCCCGGGGGTACCGGGGGCATGTTGGCGAGGAGCACTGCAGTGCCGGCGTCGAGACGATCCGGGCTGAAGACCCCACCGGCGGTGGTGACTTCGAGCTCTCGACCCGCGAGTGATACGCGGATCTTACGCAGATTCTCGGGGCTTGCCGGGGCCGCAGTGAAGTAGTGATCTGACCCCATACGGTGAGCGTACCGGACAGCGCGGGCTAAGGTTAAGGCTCGCAACAAATCCCAGAGACAAGGAACGGATGACGGAGACCACCACACCCTCCACCGACGACCACACGGTCGATCGTGTACTCGCGAACGCGGAGAAGCGCTCGGACGTCCACCTCTTCGGCGCCGCACAGGCGCTGCAGGACGAATCGACGGCATCGCACGCGAGTACGGACGGCGCGCAGTGGGATCTCGAAGACCGACATGCTCTTCGACGCGTCGGTGGACTCTCGACAGAGCTCGAGGATGTCACCGAGGTCGAGTACCGGCAGTTGCGACTCGAGAACGTCGTACTGGTGGGCGTCTACCCCCAGGGGGCGCAGGAAGATGCCGAGAACTCGCTGCGGGAACTCGCTGCTCTGGCGGAGACCGCCGGCGCCGTCGTGCTCGACGGTGTCCTGCAGCGCCGCCCGCACCCCGACGCCGCGACATACCTCGGCCGCGGGAAGGCCCAGGAGCTCAAAGACATCGTCGCCGCTGTCGGGGCCGACACCGTCATCGCCGACACCGAGCTCGCGCCGAGCCAACGACGCGCTCTCGAGGACGTCGTCAAGGTCAAGGTCATCGACCGCACCACCGTGATCCTCGACATCTTCAGCCAGCACGCGAAGAGCCGAGAAGGCAAGGCCCAGGTCGAGCTCGCCCAGCTCGAGTATCTGCTGCCTCGTCTTCGCGGTTGGGGTGACTCGATGAGTCGCCAAGCCGGTGGTCAGGTCGGCGCCGGCGGCGCAGGCATGGGCTCGCGCGGTCCCGGTGAAACCAAGATCGAACTCGATCGCCGACGGATCCGCACGAAGATGGCTCTGCTTCGACGCCAGATCCGAGACTTCGGCCCTGCCCGCGACGCCAAGCGCGCCGAGCGCAAGCGGAACACGATTCCTTCCGTCGCGATCGCCGGATACACGAACGCCGGCAAGTCGAGTCTGCTCAATGCGCTGACCAGCGCTGGCGTCCTGGTCGAGAATGCCCTGTTCGCGACGCTGGATGCGACCGTGCGTCGTACGGAGACGGAGGACGGTCGCGTCTACACGCTCACGGACACCGTCGGGTTCGTGCGCAATCTCCCGCATCAGCTCGTCGAAGCGTTCCGGTCGACCCTGGAAGAGGTCGGCGAGGCCGACGTCGTGCTCCACGTCGTCGACGGTTCGCATCCCGACCCGGCGGGTCAGCTGCAGACCGTGCGCGACGTGCTCGGGGATGTCGGCGTCCGTGACCTTCCGGAGATCGTCGTCTTCAACAAGGCCGATCTGATCGCGGAGGACGAGAGGCTCGTGCTCCGAGGCCTTCAGCCGCACGCCCACTTCGTGTCGTCGCGGTCGGGCGAGGGAATCGCGGAACTGCGCGCAGCCGTCGAAGAAGCGCTCCCGAAGCCCGCCATCGAGGTGCATGCCGTGATTCCGTATGACCGCGGCGATCTCGTGGCAGCGATCCACGAGTCGGGCATGCTCCTCTCCGTGGACCATCGAGAGGATGGCACCGCGGTGCATGCACGCGTGTCAGAGCGTCTCGCCGCGGAACTGGCTCCTTTCACCGCCCACGGCTGAACGCGACTATCGCGCGAGGAACCGCGCCTCCACCGTTGCGGAGATGACGATCTCCTCGGGCTCGTACTCCATGGCCGGTGCCGAGTCGGCGGCGAACGCCACACCTCCACGCGCTTTGAGCATCGGAGCCCCAGGTGACGGCTGTCCGCTGGAGATGAGGCCGGTATCGGCGATCTCCAGCGGCGTGACCTCACCGAGGCCGAGCGCGCCCGCGTAAGCCTCGGCTCGGGTCACGGCGACACCGACAGCGTCCGCCGCCACATCGCGCTCGATCCGCGTGCGTGTCTCGGGCGTGAGGTGCCAGTCCACCCCGCCGACCTCGACGCCGTCCCAGGGGGAGATGTCGGAGACCCACAGCGAGAGCTCGGATGCTTCCGCGAAGGTGGCGGTGTAGTCGATGCTGGCGTAGTAGACGGGGGCGAGGCGCTTGCCCTCGCTGCTCCAGGGGCGTTCGGCGCGCACCGAGAGCCGCTTGCTGGTCCAGTCGACGACGCTGCCGGCGTCCGCGCGCTCGGTGATGCTCGCGCGCACCGGCTCGGCGAGCCGCATCACGTTCTCGACGACCGTGGTGCGCTCGGGGCCCTCGGCGCGTACCCCGACACGGATGGTGGCGCGCTCCGGCGCGACTCGCGCTTCATGCTCGCCGCGGACGGTGACGGTGACTTCGCTCATGGGGCGACTCTACGCCAGCGGCTGGATCCGCCGTGGAATGGCGTGGCGGCGGAGAACGTTGTAGTCTGTGATGCTCGGGTGTTCCTCACCCGGGATGGTAATTCCACAGTGTGACAGCGGCTCCTTCGAGAGAAGGACCACGGGGCTGATCGGTTTCGACAGCGCCTGTGAATCCACGAGAAGCGGGCCGAGGATGCAGAGTTATCTCGTAAACGCTCTCTGCAAAACAATAGTTGCCGAAACCAAGCGCAACGACTTCGCCCTCGCTGCATAAGCGAGCCCGATAGTCCGTCAGGCCGTATGTGATTCCGATACGGATCCTGGCGTCATCTAGGAATCTTGCTGCGTGATGGCGTCTGGACGTCACGTGGGACTCTTCCCAGGCTGGGCTTGTCGACTTAGGTGTCTGTGACAAAGGTCGGAGCCGAGCAGAACGTCTTCACAGACTGCGCCCGGAGAAGGCGTGGAGACTCAGCGTTGGACGGGGGTTCGATTCCCCCCAGCTCCACCATGTCGCTGTCACACAGGAATGAGGCCCGCCTCCCCAGTGATCACTAGGGAGGCGGGTCTTTTCATGTCCGCTCAGACGCCTGGGTACCGACGTCGTGGACCTATATTGAAGTCTGTGGACACGACCCCCGCAGACGTCTCAACCGGTCTCACGCACGCTCAGGTCTCCGAACGCGTCGCCGCCGGAAAGACGAACGCCTTCGTTGCCGACACGAGTCGCAGCGCCTGGAGCATCGTGCGAGCGAACGTGTTCACGCTCTTCAACGGCATCGTCTTCGCCTGCTTCTTCGTGCTGTTCCTGGTCGGACGCTGGCAGGACGCACTCTTCGGACTCGCCGCGTTCGCGAACGCGATCATCGGATGTGTGCAGGAGTTCCGGGCGAAGTCGGCGCTCGATCGTCTGGCGCTCATGAACGCGCCGCGTGCGCTCGTGCTGCGGGACGGCGAGGAGGCGGAGATCACGCCCGGAGAGGTCGTCCTCGACGACGTCCTCGTGCTCCGCGCCGGCGAGCAGGTGCCGGCCGACGCGCGGGTTCTCGCGTCGCGCGGGCTCCAGATCGACGAGTCGATGCTCACCGGGGAGTCGGACCCGGTCGAGAAGCAGCCCGGCGACGATGCGCTGTCCGGAGCCGTGGTCGTCGCAGGGGAGGGGACCGCGATCGCGACCCGCGTGGGCGCCGATTCCTACGCGAACCACTTCGCCGGGGAGGCGAAGCGTTTCTCCCTCGTCTCGAGTGAACTGCGCACCTCGGTCAACCGGGTGCTGAAATGGGTGAGTTGGATCATCGGCCCCGTCGGCCTGCTCGTCCTGAACGCGCAGATCATCGTGCTCGGCGGCTACACGACCGTGTTCTCGAACGGCGCGTGGGTACAGGCGGTGGTGAACACGATCGCGTCGTTGACGGCGATGATCCCGCTGGGCCTGGTACTCATGACGAGCATCGCCTTCGCCGTCGGAGCCTCACGACTCGCACGCCGGCAGGTTCTGGTGAACGAACTACCAGCTGTGGAAGGCCTCGCGCGCGTCGACGTCATCTGCCTCGACAAGACCGGCACGCTCACCGTCGGGGAGATCGGCTTCGACGAGGCACATCGCCTCCACGGCCTCGCCCCGGAACAGGCAGAGGACGCGGCGGCGGCGCTTGCCTGGTATGCCGCGGCGCCCGATGCGAACGCGACAGCACGGTCGATGCGGACGGCCTACCCGGTCGCCTCGCCACTCGTCGTGTCGGGGTACATCCCGTTCTCATCTGCACGAAAATGGAGTGCGGCGTCGTTCACCGGCATCCCGGGGACCTGGGTGATGGGAGCACCGGAGATGGTGTTCGGCGATGCGGCCACATCGGCGGAGACGGAGCTGGGGCGCACCGTGACGGCACTCGCCGAGACGGGCCGCCGCACTCTCGTGCTCGGCCACGCGCACGCGGCGCTCTCGGACGCCGACGTCGACTCCGAGCGGCTCCCTGACGGACTCGCGGCCATCATCGTGCTCACCTTCCGCGAGCAGGTGCGCCCCGACGCCGCTCAGACACTCGCCTATTTCGGGCGCCAGCAGGTGGGCATCCGCATCATCTCCGGCGACAACCCGCGTACGGTGGCGGCCATCGCCCGAGAAGTCGGTCTCGACGTGGCCGACGGCTTCGATGCCAGAGAGCTTCCCGATGATGACGCCCAGCTCGCCGACGTGCTCGACCAGCACACGGTGTTCGGGCGCGTCACCCCCGAGCAGAAGAAGCGCATGGTGACGGCGTTGCAGAGCCACGGACACACCGTCGCGATGACCGGAGACGGTGTCAATGACGCCCTCGCGATCAAGTCCGCGGATATCGGCATCGCGATGAACTCGGGCTCGCCGGCCACGAAGGCCGTTGCGAGGCTCGTGCTGCTCGACGGACAGTTCTCGCACCTGCCGGACGTCGTCGCCGAGGGGCGCCAGGTCATCGCGAACATTGAGCGCGTGTCGATGCTGTTCCTGAACAAGACGGTCTACGCGACACTGCTCGCGATCATCTTCGGGGCGTTCCTCCTCGAGTTCCCGTTCCTGCCGCGACAGCTCTCCATCACGGACGGCCTCACGATCGGCATCCCCGCCTTCTTCCTCGCGCTCATGCCGAACGCGGCGCGCTACGTGCCGGGTTTCCTCCGACGGTCTTTGAGTTTCGCGATCCCGTCGGGCATCGTCGTCGCGCTCGGGCTGACCTGGTACACGTTCGTCGCGCGTGGACTCGGTGTGCACGAGGAGGAGCTGCGCACGGGCGCCACCGTGATCCTGGCCGTCGTCGGCATCTGGATTCTGGCGGTCCTCGCCCGCCCGCTCAACCGGTTCAAGGTGGCGGTCGTCGGGGCGATGTTCATCTTCCTCATCGCAGTGTTCACGATCCCGCTCGCTCGCGAGTTCTTCGTGCTCGTCGACCCGGGGGAGGACCTCGCCGTCGCGCTCACCGGGATCACGATCGTGATGGTCGCGGCCATCGAAGTTGTGCGCTTCGTGCATCGCCGTCTGGTGCTGACGGTGCCGACGAGGAACGCTCCACGCGTGACGACGTCCTCCTCCACGGTGCCCGTCTCCTCGTCGGCCCCCGTCGCCACGGTGATCACCACGGTGGTCGCCGTGCTCGCATACGTCTTCGGCGCGCTGGCGACGGGCTTCGGGATACTGGTGTTCCTGGGACGCTACGACCCGGACGTGAGCGCCTCGGCCTTCTCGCTCACCGGTGCCGCCATCGCCCTGTTCGGTCTTCTGGTCTTCGCCGTCGCCGCCGGGGTCCGCCGCGGAAGCGGGCTCTCCCGCCTCATGCTCACGATCTTCCTCGGCATAGCGATCGCGTTGAGTGCGGTCGTCCTCGTGTTCGGAGACCGCTGGGACTGGGGAGCGGCCTTGACGGTCGCGTTCGCGGCCGCGATCATCGTGCTGCTGTGGACGCCACCGGTCTCCCGCACCTTCGGGCGGATACTCGAGAGTTCGATGGGGTCGGGTCGCCCCTGACGGAGATCGACCCCGACGGGAGTCGACGAGGGATCTAACGCGGCCACTCGATCAGGATGAGCCCCTGGCGCGTGTCCGCGAGGCGCACCCATCCGTCGCCGAAGAGATACGTCATGCCGTAGCCGTCTTCGTCCGTGCCCATGGCGTATCGGGCGTCTTCGGTGAAGTAGACGCCGTCAGGGCCGTCTTCCCGTTTCCAGCCCTCGGCGAGGAGTGCGGCCTGTGCCGCTGCGGCATCGGAGTCGTCCATCGGAGACCAGCCGTACAGCTGCCCATGGTCGGATCCGACGGTGTAATCGGCCCAGAAGCACAGCAGCCCCTCGGTCAATTCGACACCCCCGACGACGAACTCCTTCGTCTCGGCGGTCCAGCCGGCATCGGCGAGAGCGGTGACCGTGCCGGCCGAGATCATCGACTCGCAGGTGAGTTCCGTTTCGGCCGGCTCCGGCGTCGGCGAGGTCACCGGCACGGAGGACGGCGTCGGCTGCGGACTGCCGGCATCGGGCGTGGGCGACGTGCGCGGCTCCGGAGCGGCGCACGCGGTGAGGGCTCCGACGAGCAGCAGGACGCCCGCGGCTGCGGACATGATGCGGAAATTCATCGCGGGGGCCTCGTGGTTCGATCAGTTCTGCATCAGGGTGAGGAAGTCGTCGTGAAGGGTGCCGTTGGTTGCGAGTGTCGAGCGGGCGGAGATCGTCTCGACACCGTCGACGTCGGTCATGCGCCCGCCGGCCTCGCGGACGATCGGGACGGCCGCTGCGATGTCGTACTCCTTGACGTCGAACTCGGCGACCATGTCGATGCGTCCTTCGGCGAGGAGCATGTACGAGTAGACGTCCCCATAGGCCCGGTCTCGCCAGACACGCCCGGCCACGGCCAGCAGCGTGTCGAGGCGCCCCGCCTCCGACCACTGCGCGATGCTCTGGAAGCTCACGCTCGCGTCGTCGAGCGAGGAGACCGACGACGTCCGGAGCCGACGCGGTTCGCCCTCGAGCGTGGTCCAGGCGCCTCCGCCGGCCGATGCCCACCAGCGCCGTCCGAGCGCCGGCATGCTCACCACTCCCACCTGGGGGACGCCGTCGATAGCCAGCGCGATCATCGTGCCCCACAGCGGGACGCCACGAAGAAAATTGGCTGTTCCGTCGATCGGGTCGATGATCCACTGACGCTGGGTGCTGCCCTGCGCGCCGAACTCCTCGCCGAAGATGCCGTCTTCCGGCCGCTCGGTTTCGAGGATGCTGCGGATAGCACGTTCCGTCGCGAGATCGGCGTCCGTCACATGGGAGTTGTCGGCCTTCGTCGAGATCTCGAGGTCGGACGCGTCGAACCGGGGGAGCGACTGGGCATCGGCGGCATCGGCCAGGCGGAGTGCGAGGTCGAGGTCGTGCCGCAGGCTGTCGGGGGAGGTGGTCACGGTCTAAGAATACTGGCCGGATCGACGGGGCCGGAGGGTCGAAAGACCATGTTTCGCCGCCCGCCCGGCGGCGGCGCGCCCGGGTGCCGGTGTCGATTTCACATGGGACCGGTCGGCTGGTAATGTAATTCCTCGGTCGGGGTTATCCCGGGCCACGCACCTCTAGCTCAATCGGCAGAGCAACTGACTCTTAATCAGTGGGTTCTCGGTTCAAGTCCGAGGGGGTGCACGGAATAGCCTCGGGATCTCTCGCCAGATCCCGGGGCTCTTTCATTTCCAGCCCCGCGATCATGTGCTCGAGGCTCTGCCCCGTCGCCCTCGCCCACAGCGCGAACTGCGTGACGGACGGCTCGGCCAGCCCGTTCTCCCACCGCGAGATCGTCGCGTGCCCTACGCCGATCAGCGGCGCGATCGCGCGCGAGCTGAGGCCAGCCATACGCCGTGTCTCGAGAAGACGGCCGGCGACTGATGTCGTGTTGCTCTGCAGCATGGTCATGCGCCCAGAATAGCGGTACGTCCGCTCCGATATCGAGACACGCCGACACCAATACGGATCAGACTCGCTCGTGTCCACCTGCATAGACATGTGCTCCGAAAATGGAGCGCTCGACTATGGAGGATCGAACGATGGGATCTCAGGGATCTTGGCAAGCCATGCTACTCGCCGAGGGGCGCGCCGAAGCGTCGGCTCTCGCTGACCAGGCGACCCGCACCGCACGCGAGTATCGCGAGACAGGCGCAGAGCAGCCATACCAGGATGAGCTGGTCGCGCTCACGGCACGGATCAAGGCGCTGCCGGCCGAGCAAGCTGGCACCGTCATCGCCTCGCTGCTCGGCATCATCGCATGGGGCCGCACGTCATGACCGAGCCGGGAACCCTCGTACGCGAGCGTCTGGCGTGGGAGCGTGACTTCACCCAGGTGCCCAACGTCTACGCGCGCGATCGCGAGCTGAGCTGGGTAGCGCGCGGCATCCTCGTCTGGCTGATGACGCACGACGCCGGCTATTCGGTGACGATGGGCGCGATCGAGGGGGCGAGCTGGAAGGAAGGCCGCGAGGCGGTGCGTTCCGCTGTCGCCGAGCTTGAGAAGGCCGGCTACCTGCATCGTCAGCAGAAGCGAGGCACGGGCGGCCGTCTCGCCGGCTACGTCTTCCACCTGTGCGACCCGTACCAGCTGCCCGTCGTCGGCGCTCAGCAGCTCCCGATCGACGGGCTGCAGCCTGTGGATAACTCACGCTCGACCATCGACGGGAAGCCGTCATCTGGTGCTGTGGATAACTCGACCGGCAGACGGCTTGCCGTCGCCGGTAACCCGTCCACCAAGAAGAACACCAAAGTAAGAACATCTAAAGACCCAGCGCAACCACAAGAGCCGACGCGGTCGGCTGTGGAGAACTCGCCGATCGTGCGCTGGCGCACCGAGCGCTGTCCTGCAGCCTGGTCAGCGCCCTACGCCCACGACCTCGGCACCAAGTCACACCGCTGCACCAACTGCGGCGAGCGGCCCATCGTGAGGGCGGCATCGTGATCGACGACCTCGGCCCCGCCGGCATCCCGCTCGCGCTCATCGCGTGGCTGCTGCTCGTCATCGTCGAGCGTCGAGCAGCGAGGCGGCAGCCATGACGATGACCCTGCCGCACGGCCCCGGCACCTACGCCGACCCCGACGCCAAGCCCGAGCGATGGGGAGGACGCAAGGCCCAGGCGTACGTGCAGCTGACGCTCGCCACGTACGGCGAGCTGTGCATCAACTGCGGACGACCGGGCTCGACGACCGCCGATCACATCATCCCGAGAGCAGACGGCGGCGCGGTCTACGACATCGACAACCTCGGCCCATCGCATGACAAATGCAACTACTCGCGAGGACGCAAGCCGCTGCGCCCCGTCGGCATCCCAGTCGAGAGCGGCATGGCGTTTTTTAGCTGAGCCGATCTGGACACCCACGCGCAGCCGCTTCCATTTCTCCCCGATCACCCACAAAAAACCGAGCTTGAGACGAGACGAGAAGAAACCATGACCAACGACGACGAGACGACGCCGACGCTCCCCGGCCTCGAGTACGTGCCTGAGAATCAGGCCGGCATCTCGCCGATGCGCGCCGCCGTCGTCGCCACGATCAAAGCACTCGAGGCCGATGCGCTGCTCGAGCCGCGGCACGTCGCCATGTGCCAGCTCGCGCTCGAACTGGCCGACGCCGTCACCGCCGGCCGCCGGTCGGGCCGCGCCTCGGCTGCCGCCATGGCCGCCGGCCAGCTGCGCGACACGCTGCTCGCGCTGCCGGCACCCATCGCCGGCGACATCGCGCAGCGCTTCGCAGACTTCGTGTCGTCGCTGACGGACAGCGAATGACGATCGCCGAGGCCGCCACCCGCTACACCATCCCGGCCGTCGTCCCCGACTGGGCAGGGTTCACCTACGCGACGCCCCGCGACCCGACCCGGCGCACGATCGGCGGCCGTATCGCCAAGATCGCGCGGGCTCTCGACAAGCCGGGGATGATCTGGCAGCGGTGCGTCTGGGACGTGGCCGGCGAGATCGACGCGTTCGGCAATCTCGTCTACGAGATCGTGATCGTGACCGTCCCGCGGCAGTCGGGGAAGACCACGATGTACGGCCCGGTGCAGATCGAGCGCGCGATCACGATGCCGGGTGCCAAGACGTTCTACACCGCGCAGACCGGCAAGGACGCACGCAGCCGATTCAACGATCTCAAGCAGCTGATCGAGGGCTCGCCGCTGATGAATGTCGGCCCGCAGTTCCGACTGTCCGCTGGCGACGAGGGGATCATCTGGCCGAACGGCGCACGTAACAAGATCTTCGCGCCGGTCGAGGCTGCGCTGCACGGCGAGACGCCGCCGCTCGTCGGCATGGATGAGATCTGGGAGCTGGACGAGCTGCTCGGCGACGCGCTGCTCGAGGGGGCCATCATCCCCGCGCAGGTCACCCTCGCCGGCCGCCGTCAGGTGTGGCTGATCTCGACCGCCGGCACGGCCGCGTCGCGGTTCCTCCGCAAGTGGGTCGAGCGCGGCCGGCAGTCCGTCCTCGAGCCCGGATCACACCCCAAGATCGCCTACTTCGATGCGTCACTGCCCGAGGGCGAAGACCCGTACGACCCGGTCGCGATCGCGCGATTCCATCCGGCAGTGCGTCGGATGGACGGCAGCGGAACGCAAGAGCTGGCCGCGCTGATGGAGCTGGCGAGTCAGGTCAGCCGGCCGACGTGGCTGCGCGCTTTCTGCAACATCTGGACGGAAGCCGCCGACCCGCTGATCCCGCCGGCCGACTGGGACGACCTCGCCGACCCAACGCTCGGCGCTCCATGGTCAGAGGTCGCGATCGCGTGGGAGGTCGCGCACGACAACGAGATGGGCGCGATCCTCGCGAGCTGGCGAGACGACGACGGCACGGCCTGCACGCGCGTCGTGCACGCCGCGCCGAACACCCAGTGGATGGAGGATCTGCTGGTCGAGATCTACAGCTACGGGCCGGCCGCATTCGGCGCTGACGACGGCGGGCCGACGCGCCGGCTGAACGACCGCCTGCGGCTGCGCCTCGGTGCGGATGCCGTGCAGACCCTCGGCATCAAGGATTACGGCGTCGCGACGGAGACGTGGCTGACGGCCGCGCGCGACGAGAAGACGCTGCTGCACGACGGCTCCCGCACGCTCGCCAACGGCGTCGCGCACCTGGTGCTCAAGCGCACCGGCGAGATCACCAAGTTCTCGCGTTCCGACTCGACCGGCCCCGTCGCCGGCCCCATCGCCTCGGCCGTCGCGCTGTGGCTGTACGACCACCGCATCGCGCCCGTATGGACGCCCGTCACGAGCTACTGAGGACACCCGATGACGATCACTCTCGACTCGACAGCACACAGCACCGTCGTCGTCTGCTCGCTCTGCGGATGCCACGATCTCGCCGACAGCCCCCGCGAGGGCTGGCTCAAGGGTGCCGCGCACGAGCGCGTCGCGCACCCCGAGCTGCAGCAGGCGCGAGAAGCGGGACGCATGTCTCATAATCGAGACACGCCGAAATGAATATCTCGATCCGTTCGAAGTCGGCTCGAGATTTCATCACGTGGATACCAAGCCGAATTTCTGGACGCGCGCATGGCAGTGGCTCAACGAGCCGCTCGATGTCGCGATCAAGTCCCCCGAGCAGTGGGCCGACAGCAGCCACCTGATCCCCGTTGACGTTCAAAGCCTGTTCGGGCTCTCCGACGCATCCGGTATTCAGATCACCCGGCGCACCGCGCTCGGTCTCGACGTCGTCGCCAAGGGCCGGCGCGTGCTCTGCACCAACATCGGCCGAATGCCGCTCGTCACCAAGAAAGCCGGCCAGGTCACGGCGCAGCAGCTCGCCTACCTGCAGCAGCCCGAGGACGACCGTGATCTCTCGCAGACGCTGATCTGGACGGCAGACGCCCTGTTCTTCTACCCCCGCACCTGGTGGATCGTGCAGCGCCGCGACGCCTACGGATGGCCGGCACGGGGCGGCGTCAAGCTGCTCGACCGCGCGGATGCCGAGTTTGACGACGCCGGCAAGCTCGTCAAAGCGTGGGGCGAGGACATCGCCACCAAAGGCTGGGGCGTCATCCAGTTCGACGCGCCAGACGGCGGACTGCTCCACGACGGCATCCGCACGCTGCGCCGTGCGATCGTCCTCGACCGCGCGGCCTCGCTCGCCGAGGAAAACCCCGTCCCGTCGATCGACCTGCACAACATCGGTGAGAAGCCGCTCGAGGATTACCAGATCCGCGAGCTGCTGACGTCGTGGCGCAACGCCCGCGCGAAGTACGGCGCCGGCTACACCGACAAGTCGATCGAGGTAAAGACTCTCGGCATCCAGGACTCGCAGCTGCTCAGCACCGCGCAGGCCCGCATGGACGTCAAGCTTGCGCGGCAAATCGGCATCCCCGCATGGGCCGCCGACGTCGCGCTCGAGGGCTCGACACTCAACTACCAGAACCGGCAATCCCGCGCGTGGGAGCTGATCGACCTGTACCTCGCCACCTACACCACCTCGATCGCCGGCCGGCTCTCGATGCCCGACTGCACGCCCGTCGGCTGGAAGACCGAGTTCGATACCGAGGTGCTGACGAGGCCCGATCTCAAGACCCGATTCGAGACGTACAAGCTCGGCCTCGACGGCAAGTTCATCGACCAGCAGTGGATCGACACCCAGGAGGGCCAGACGCTGCGCAGCACGACCCCCGAGGAGATCCCCGCATGAACCGCCAGCAGCTCGCCGCAGCCCTCGCCGCCGGCAGCATCACCCAGGCCCAGCACGACACCGCACTCGCGACGCTTACGCGCGTCCAGTTCGCCGCAGCCGCAGCGCAGACGACGCCGGCCTGGAACCTCGAGTCCGCCGGCGGCGTCGCCTCGCTCCACCTGTACGGTCCGATTGGCTCGTACTGGGACGGCATCCGCGCGGCCGACGTCGTCCGCGAGGTGCGCGACCTCGACGTCGCCACGCTGAACGTCTACATCAACAGCCCCGGCGGCGACGTCTACGAGGGCATCGCGATCCGCAACGTGCTGCGCGAGACCAGCGCGCACGTCGTCGTGCAGATCGACAGCCTCGCGGCATCCGCTGCCAGCTTCATCGCTTGCGCCGGCGACGAGATCGTCATCAGCGATCACGCCGAGGTCATGATTCACGACGCCTGGAACATCGCGATAGGCAACGCCGACGACATCCGCACCGTCGCCGACGACCTCGACCGGCTCAGCGACAACATCGCCGCCATGTACGCCGAGCGCGCCGGCGGCGACCCTGCCGCCTGGCGCGCCGTGATGAAAGCCGAAACCTGGTACAGCGCCGACGAGGCCGTCGCCGCCGGCCTCGCCGACCGGCTCGCCAGCGCCCCCGACGACGCCGACGCGCCGGCCGCTCACTTCGATCTGTCCATGTACGCCCACGCCGGCCGCGCCGCGGCCCCGGCACCCGTCCCCGTTGCCGCACTGGCAGCACCTCGAAAGGAACCCCGCATGAACCGTGAACAGCTGGCGGCTGCACTCGCAGCCGGACAGATCACCCAGGAGCAGCACGACGCAGCCCTTGCGGCGCTGAACATCGTGTCCGCCGAGCCGGCCCCCGCTGCGGCGCTCGCGCCGGCAGCCGGCGCGCCCGG